>NZ_CALRUC010000104.1:0-16134 GCF_943371255.1 Ferrovibrio terrae
GTTGGCCTCGCCGGCGCCGATATGGGTGCCTGCAACATCCTGCCGCGCATCATAGGCTCCGGCCGCGCCGCCGAACTGCTCTATACCGGCCGTAGCATGAGCGCCGAAGAAGGCGAACGCTGGGGCTTCTTCAACCGGCTCGTTGTACCCGAACAGGTGCTGGCCGATGCGCAGGCGCTGGCCAGGGAGCTGAGCGACGGCCCGACCTTCGCGCATGGCATCACCAAGACCTGCCTGCACCAGGAATGGTCGATGGATCTCGATGCCGCCATCGAGGCCGAGGCCCAAGCGCAGGCGATCTGCATGCAGACGCAGGATTTCGCCCGCGCCTACCATGCCTTTGTCGCCAAGCAGAAGCCGGTCTTCGAGGGCAATTGAGATGGCGGACAAGACCTATCTGACCTGGCCGTTTTTCGAGGACCGTCACCGCGCGCTGGCCGCCGAGCTGCAGGCCTGGGCGAAGAAGCATGCCGCCCATCACGACGAAAGCGATGATATCGACGCCGTCTGCCGCGGCTTTGTCGCACGCCTCGGTGCGGCCGGCTTCCTCGGCCTGACCGTGCCGAAGGATGGCGGCGGCACGTACGACAAGCTGGAGGTGCGCAGCCTGGCGCTGGCGCGCGAAATCCTTGCCTATCATCATGGCCTGGCCGATTTCTCCTTTGTCATGCAGGGGCTCGGCTCGGGCCCGATCAGCCTGTTCGGCACGCCGGAGCAGAAGCAGCGCTGGCTGCCCGGCGTGGCACAGGGCACCCGCATTGCCGCCCTCGCCATGTCCGAACCCGATGCCGGCTCCGATGTCGCCGCTATCAGCACCGTGGCGGTGCCGGATGGACAGGGCTATCGGCTCAATGGCGTGAAGACCTGGATTTCCAATGGCGGCATTGCCGACCAGTACACCGTTGTCGCACGCTTAGGGGATGCGCCGGGTGCCAAGGGTCTTGCCATCTTCGTGGTCGAGGCCGGTACGCCGGGCTTCAGTGTGCCCGAGCGCATCGATGTGATCGCGCCGCATCCGCTCGGCCGGCTCGAATTCAAGGACTGTGTGATTCCCGCCGGCAACCTGATCGGCAAGCCCGGCGAAGGCTTCAAGATCGCCATGAGCAATCTCGATGTGTTCCGCTCCACCGTTGGCGCGGCAGCACTTGGCTTCGCACGACGGGCGCTGGATGAGGCACTGAAGCGCGTGCATGAGCGCAAGGTGTTCGATCAGAAGCTGGCCGATTACCAGCTCACCCAAGCCAAGATCGCCGACATGGCCACCGAGATCGACGCCTCGGCCCTGCTGATCTACCGCGCCGCCTGGACCAAGGATATGGGCGCCGCCCGCGTCACCCGCGAGGCCTCGATGGCCAAGATGTATGCCACCGAGGCCGCCCAGCGCGTGATCGATGCCGCCGTGCAGCTCTGGGGCGGCCTGGGCGTCACCCGCGGCGTCATGGTCGAAAGCCTGTATCGCGAAGTGCGCGCGTTGCGCATCTATGAAGGCACCACCGAGATCAACAAGCTGGTGATCGCCGGCCAGACCTATGCGGCCTTTGCGGACGAGGCCCAAGAATCGGATAAACGGGCATGAAGATTCTCGAACCGCTCAAGCTCAATGGCGTGACCCTGCCGAACCGCATCGCGGTGCCGGCGATGGTCACAAGGCTCTCGGGTGAAGACGGTTTCGTCAACCAGCCGATCATCGACCGCTATGTGCGCTATGCCCAGGGCCATGTCGGGCTCATCGTCGTCGAGGCGACGGCCGTGCACAGCAACAAGTCCGGGCCGTTGCTGCGGCTGTCGGACGATGAATTCATTCCCGGCCATCGCGACCTGGTCGATCAGGTGCACAGCACTTCTGACAGCAAGGTCGTGCCGCAGATCATCCATTTCCTCAAAGTGGCGCGCTCGGGCTGGCGCCAGACCATCGACAGCCTGTCCGAGGCCGATATCGAGCGCATCATCGAGGAATTCGGCCAGGCTGCCGCCCGCGCCCGCACCGCCGGCTATGACGGTGTCGAGCTGCATTCGGCCCATGCCTATACGCTGTCGTCCTTCCTGTCGCGCCGCAATCCGCGCCGCGACGACTTTGATGGCCGCACCCTGGAAGGCCGCCTCGCCATGTTCGGCCGGGTGATGGCCAGCGTGCGCCGCCATGTCGGCAAGGACTGGACCGTGGGCGTGCGCTTCCTCGCCGAAGAGGCGATCAAGGAAGGCTATACGGTTGAGGATGCCAAGCTGATCGCGCTGCGCATGGCACAGCTCGGCGTCGACTACATCTCGCTGTCGGTCGGCGGCAAGTTCGAGGATGCGGTGCATCGCGAGGGCCAGCCGCTCTATCCCTATACTGGCTATTCCGGCGACCGCTGCATGCCGGGCGACTGGTATCCGCCGCTGCCGCATGTCCATCTCGCCGCCGGCGTGAAGCAGTACATCAATTCCAAGGGCTTCACCGTGCCGGTGATCTCGGCCGGCAAGATCAGCGATCCGGTCGATGCCGAACGCCTGCTCCAGACCGGCCAGGCCGACATGATCGGCATGGCGCGCCAGCTGCTGGCCGATCCGGACTGGGTCAAGAAGGTGGAGCAAAAGCGCGGCGACCAGATCGTGCGCTGCATCTACTGCAATGTCTGCAAGCAGCTGGACGAGAATTTCAAGGAAGTGACCTGCTTCCTGTGGCCCAAGGGCCTGGTGCAGGCACCGGCCGATGCCACCGATGGCGCGGCACCGCAATGGCCCGAAGGCGGTGCCAAACTGGTCGCCACCGTCGACAAGGGCCAGGTCAAGCTGAGCTGGGCCAAGGCCGTGGCCGGTGCCGCGCCGATCGCCGGCTACAATGTCTATCGCGCCGAGGATGACGGCGCCGCCCATGTCACCGAGGCGGTCAAATCGACCAAGCACAGCGACAAGGTCGTGCTCGGCGGCCTGCGCTACACCTATTACGTCCGCGGCCATGATGCCGCCGGCCGTGCAACACCGCCGTCAGATGCGGTGCGTATCGACCTCCCCGTCCCGATCGCCGAACCCGTTGTGTCTTCTTCGTCCGAGGTTCGTCATGTCCCGCATTGAAACCCATATGCCCGCCGTTCACCAATTTGAACCATCCGCGCATGTCGACAGCTTCGCCCGCGACCACCTGCCGCCGCAGGAGCAGTGGCCGGTCATGCTGTGGGACATGCTGCCTGAGCTGAAGGCTTACCCCAAGCGCATGAATTGCGCCGCCGAACTGCTCGACAAGCAGGCCGCCATCCATGGCGACCGGCCGGTGATCTATTACAACGACGAGGTCTGGACCTACGCGAAGCTGCTGGAGGCCGCCAACCGCATCGCCCATGTGCTGGTGCAGGATTACGGCATCAAGCCGGGTAACCGCGTGCTGCTGCGCTCGCCCAACAACCCGATGTATGTCGCCTGCTGGTTCGCGGTAATGAAGGTGGGCGCCATCGCGGTGGCCACGATGCCGCTGTATCGCTGGCGCGAACTTACCTTCATGACCGAGAAGGCCGAGATCGAAGTGGCGATCTGCGACTGGCGCCTGCGCGGCGAAATGGAAACCACGCTGCGCGAGTCCAAGCATCTCAAGCGCATCTGCTATTTCTACAGCGAAGGCGTGGCGGATTCACTCGAAGCCCGCATGGCGACGAAGCCGACACAGTTTGAAACTCTCGATACCGCCTGGGACGATGTCTGCCTGATCGCCTTCACCTCGGGCACCACCGGTCCGGCCAAGGGCTGCATGCATTTCCATCGCGACGTGATGGCGATCTGCGACACCTTCAACCGCTATGTGCTGCGGCCGACCAAGGAGGATGTCTTCACCGGCAGCCCGCCACTGGCCTTCACCTTCGGCCTTGGCGCTCTGGTCACCTTCCCCATGCATGTCGGCGCCAGCACCGTGCTGGTCGAGCAGTACACGCCGCAGAAGATGCTGGAAACCATCCAGGCCAAAAAGGTCTCGGTGCTGTTCACTGCACCGACGGCCTATCGCGCCATGATCGACCTGGCCAAGGACTTCGACCTGTCCTCGCTGAAAAAAGGTGTCTCGGCCGGCGAGACCCTGCCGCTCGCCACCTGGCAGGGCTGGTATGACGCCACTGGCGTCAAGCTGATCGATGGCCTGGGCGGCACCGAGATCCTGCATATCTTCATCACCTCCGAAGGTGACGGCATCCGCCCCGGCGCCACCGGCAAGCCGATCCCGGGCTATGAAGCCGCGATCTTCGACAAGGATGGCAATCGCGTGCCGCCGGGCACCGTCGGCCGCCTGGCGATCCGCGGGCCGGTCGGCTGTCGCTATCTCGACAACCCGGAACGCCAGACCGCCTATGTGCAGCAGGGCTGGAATTTCACCGGCGATGCGTACATGTGTGACGAGGATGGCTATTATTGGTATCAGGCGCGCGCCGACGACATGATCGTTTCAGCCGGCTACAACATTTCCGGTCCCGAAGTTGAGTCCGTCCTGCTGATGCATCCGATGGTGCAGGACTGCGCCGTGGTCGCCGCGCCCGATGGCGAACGCGGTCAGGTGGTGAAGGCCTATATCGTGCTGCGCGACAAGACCAAGGCGGCACCGCAGACGGTGAAGCTGCTGCAGGATTTCGTGAAGGCCGAGATCGCGCCTTACAAGTATCCGCGCCAGATCGAGTTCATTGAAACCCTGCCGCGCACCGAAAGCGGCAAGGTGCAGCGCTTCGTGCTGCGCAAGCAGGCCGCCGAAGCCAAGGCCTGAGACTGCGCGATCGACTGGCGCAAAAGTGCAAGTTTCCCTCCGCTGCGTCCATTGGATGCCGTGAGGGAAAGGGTAAGCTGTTAAAAGGCCATATCTTGCGCCGATGGAGGCTCTCGCATGCATCATAATGCTTGCGAGGCCGGAAACCGGCACTATAGTACCTACTCGATAATAAACGGAGGAAATGCCGCGGGGCCATATTGTGCGGTATGCGAACGATCGCAAAGCACAAGACCAGCAGCATCCTCCGATGACCCGCCCCTAAGCCGCAGCATAGCAGCGAAGGTCGGTTTGGACGTGTCGTGCAAGCGTAGAGTACAGTGCGTTTACAGGGGCATGCGCCGCCATCTTTCGCAGGCGGCAGGGGCCAAAACAGTGACAAGCGATGGGCCGGATCAGCCGGCACCGCGCAGGGAGAGGAGACCACCAATGAAGTTTTCAACCGTCCTGAGTCTGACCAGCGCGCTCGCGCTTGCGGCCGTGCCCTTCGTGGCACAGCCCGCAGCCGCCCAGGCCAAGAAGATCAAGATCGGCTTCGTCACCACCCTGTCGGGCCCGAATGCCGCCATCGGCGTCGACATGAAGAACAGCGTCGAGCTGGCACTCGATCATCTGGGTCGCAAGATGGGCGGCATCCCCGTCGAGGTGATCTACGAAGACGACGAGCAGAAGCCGGAAGTCGGCAAGCAGAAGACCGAAAAGCTGATGCAGCGCGACAAGGTCGATTTTGTCGCCGGCTATATCTGGTCGAACGTGCTGCTGGCTTCCTACAAGACGGTCGTCGATGAGAAGACGTATCTCATCAGCGCCAATGCCGGCCCCTCGCCGCTGGCCGGCGAGCAGTGCAATCCCTATTTCTTCGCCGCCTCCTGGCAGAACGACCAGAACACCATGGCTGCCGGCGAGCTGCTGAACCAGAAGGGCATCAAGTCGCTCTATATCGTGGCGCCGAACTACGCCGCCGGCCAGGACATGGCCAACGGCGTGAAGTCCACCTTCAAGGGCCAGGTGGTCGGCCAGGACATGACCAAGTGGCCTGACCAGCTCGACTTCTCGGCCGAGATCTCGAAGATCCGCGCCGCCAAGCCGGGCGCCGTCTTCGTGTTCTTCCCCGGCCGCGCCGGCGTGCAGTTCTTCCAGCAGTACAGCCAGGCTGGCCTGAAGAAGGACATTCCGCTCTACACCACCTTCACGGTCGACGCGATCACGCTGAAACTGCAGAAGGATCTGACGCTGGATACCTACCAGACCCTGTGGTGGGCGCCGGATCTGCCCTATGCCGCCAACCAGAAGTTCGTCGGCGACTTCAAGAAGAAGCACAAGGACACGCCCTCCTTCTACGGCGCGCAGTCCTATGACACGATCAACCTGATCGCCTCGGCCGTGACTGCCACCAAGGGCAAGGTGTCCGACAAGGCAGCCGTCGGCGCTGCGCTGAAGGCCGCCAAGTTCGACTCGGTGCGCGGCCCGATGAAGTTCGGCAAGAACAACTTCCCGATCCACAATGTCTACCAGCAGGAAGTCTACAAGGTGTCGGACACCGAGTATGACATCCGCACGGTCAGCACGGTCTACACCGACCTGGTTGACCCCTATGCTGCCAAGTGCACGATGAAATAAGCAGCATTTGACCTGCAAAACAGCGGGGCGCCGACATCAACCGGCGCCCCGTTTTCATATCGATCCCGATATCCTCCCCGGTGTCAGACTTCGATTGCCTCGCAAGGTATTTGATGCTTAAAATATCTCAACGGGGGACTCCCAAGGGCTTGCAATACAAACGCTGTATGGCGGCGGTGCATCGCTTGATGGGCCGCTCCGCAGGCATGTCACTGAAGGAGACACAAACGATGCGTTCCAGCTTCAAGACCCTTACCCTGCTTGCCACGGCCCTGACGGCGCTGCCGTTCATCGCCGATGACGCCGCGGCCCAGGCCGCGAAGAAAGTCAAGATCGGCTTCGTCACCACGCTCTCGGGCCCCAATGCGGCCTATGGCCAGGACATGAAGAACGCCTTTGAACTGGCGCTCGATCATATGGGCCGCAAGATGGGCGGCATCCCCGTCGAGGTGATCTACGAAGACGACGAGCAGAAGCCGGAAGTCGGCAAGCAGAAGACCGAGAAGCTGTTGCAGCGCGACAAGGTCGATTTCGTTGCCGGCTATATCTGGTCGAACGTCCTGCTGGCCTCTTACAAGCCGGTGCTGGACGAGAAGACCTTCCTGATCAGCGCCAATGCCGGCCCTTCCCAGTTGGCTGGCGAAGGCTGCAGCCCGTATTTCTTCGCCGCCTCCTGGCAGAACGACCAGAACCACATGGCCGTGGGCGAGGTGCTGAACCAGAAGGGCGTGAAGTCGCTCTACATGGTGGCGCCGAACTATGCCGCCGGTGTCGATGGCACCAATGGCGTGAAGTCGCTGTTCAAGGGCCAGGTGGTCGGCCAGGACATGACCAAGTGGCCCGACCAGCTCGATTTCTCGGGTGAGATTTCCAAGATCCGCGCCGCCAAGCCGCAGGCGGTCTATGTGTTCTTCCCCGGCCGAGCCGGCGTGCAGTTCTTCCAGCAATACAGCCAGGCCGGCCTGAAGAACGACATCCCGGTCTATTCCGCCTTCACCATCGATGCGGTGACGCTGAAGCTGCAGAAGGACCTTGTGCTCGATACCTATCTGACCTCGACCTGGGGCACCGACCTGCCCTATGCCGCAAACCAGAAATTCGTCACCTACTACAAGAAGAAGTACAAGGAAACGCCGGCCTTCTACGGTGCCCAGGCCTATGACGCCGCCAATCTGATCGGCAGCGCCGTGGTCGCCACCAAGGGCAACCTGAAGGACAAGGCGGCGGTCGGCGCCGCGCTGAAGGCGGCGAAGTTCGATTCCGTGCGTGGCCCGTTCAAGTTCGGCAACAACAACTTCCCGATCCAGAACGTCTACCAGCAGGAAGCCTACAAGACGGCCGATGGCGGTTATGACCTGCGCACGATCAGCACCGTGCTGACCGCGCATCAGGATCCGCACGCCGCCAAGTGCAAGATGTAAATCAAGACCCGCAACCGGTGCGCTCCGGGAGACTGGAGCGCACCATTCTGACCAGAGTGCCCGCCCGACCATGCTGCTTATCTTCGAGCAATTCCTCAACGGCCTGCAGATCGGCCTGCTGCTGTTCCTCCTGGCTGCCGGGCTGACGCTGGTTTTCGGCATCATGGATCTGGTGAATCTGGCGCACGGCTCGCTCTACATGATGGGCGCCTTCTTCGCCGCGGTTTTCACCGAGTGGACCGGCAACTTCTTCCTCGGCGCGCTGCTGGCGCTGCCGGCCGGTGCATTGCTTGGAATCGTGGTCGAAGTGATCGCGCTGCGCACGCTCTATACCCGCGACCACCTCGATCAGGTGCTGGCCACCTTCGGCCTGATCCTGTTCTTCAACGAGCTGGCCCGCGTGATGTTCGGCGTCGGCGGCATGACCATCGAGATGCCGGAATGGCTCAAGGGCCAGATCGAGGTGTTGCCTGGCCTGCCCTACCCGTCCTACCGCTTCCTGATCATCGTGGTCGGCCTGGTCTGTGCCGGCTTCCTCTATGTGCTGGTGCAGCGCACCCGGCTCGGCATGCTGATCCGCGCCGGCGCCTCAAACCGGGAAATGGTCGGCGCCCTGGGCATCGACATCAAGCTGCTGTTCACGCTGGTCTTCGGCCTGGGCTCGGCGCTCGCAGCCCTGGCCGGCCTGATGGCCGGGCCGGTCACCACCGTGCAGATCGGCATGGGTGACAACATCCTGATCCTGGCACTGGTGGTCATCGTGATCGGCGGCATCGGCTCGATCCGCGGTGCCTTCATCGCCGCCATCGCCATCGGCATCATCGACACGATGGGCCGTGCCTTCCTGCCCAATATCCTCAGCACCGTGCTGACGCCTTCAGAGGCCGGCACGCTGGCCACCGCGCTGTCGTCGATGCTGATCTATATCCTGATGGCCGCCGTGCTGGTGTTGCGTCCTGCCGGGCTGTTCCCCGCCCCGGGCCGCTGAGGAGTATTGTTCGTGTCGTCCGTATCCATGCCTGCTGCTTCCGCCGCGTCTGCCCGACTCACCACCATCGTCGGCCTTGCCCTGCTCGGCTTCCTCGGCCTTGTGCCCGTAATGGCCGTGGCCTTCGACGATCCCTTCCTGCTCACACTGTTCACCCGCATCGTCATCATGGCGATCGCGGCCGTCAGCCTGAACCTGATCCTCGGCTATGGCGGCCTGGTCAGCTTCGGCCATGCCGCCTATATCGGCATCGGCGGCTATACGGTCGGCATCCTGGCCTTTCACGGCGTGCATTCGGCCTGGATCCAGTGGCCGCTGGCGGTGCTGATCTCGGGCGTGGTGGCCATGCTGATCGGTCTGCTGTCGCTGCGCACCAAGGGCATCTTCTTCATCATGATCACCCTGGCGCTGTCGCAGCTGGTCTACTATCTCGGCAACGGCGCCTTCGCCTATGGCGGCGACGATGGCCTCAACATCATCAAGCGCTCGGATTTCGGCGGCCTGATCAACCTCGATCATCGCCCCAGCTTCTATTACCTGTGCTGGGTGATCCTGGGGGCCACGATCTATCTGTGCCATCGTGCGGTGAATTCGCGCTTCGGCATGGTGCTGCAGGGTGCCAAGTCGAATGACCGCCGCATGGCTACCATCGGCTTTCCGGTGCATCGCTACCGCCTCACCGCCTTTATCATTGCCGGCATGGTCTGCGGCCTGGCCGGTGTGCTGACCGCCACCTTCACCAATTTCATCAGCCCGGCGATGATGCACTGGAGCCGCTCGGGCGATCTCATCGTCATGGTGGTGCTCGGCGGCATGGGCAGCCTGTTCGGCCCGCTGTTCGGCACGGTCGCCTTCCTGCTGCTGGAAGAAATCCTCTCCAGCTGGACTGAATATTGGAAGATCGTCTTCGGCCCGATCCTGGTGCTGGTGGTGATCTTTGCGCGCGGCGGCATCGATGGCGCCCTACTGCGCGGCCAGGCCGGTATCCTGATGGCGGGCTGCGCCGGCTTCTTCCTGCTCTATGGCATCCACAGCGCCTATGAAAGCGCATGGCTGATCCCGACCGCGATCCTGATCGCATCTTTCATGCTGGTCTGGCTGGCGAAATGGCTGGCCGGCAAACGCATGGCAACACAGGAGCACGGCCATGTCTGAACCCGTGCTCAAGGTTGCCAACCTGGTCAAGCGTTTCGGCGGCCTCACGGCCACCGACAACCTGTCGCTCGATCTGCGCGAGGGCGAAATCCATGCGGTGATCGGCCCCAACGGTGCCGGCAAGACCACGATGATCGGCCAGCTGATCGGCGAACTGCGCCCCGATGCCGGCAGCATTCATTTCATGGGCCGCGACATCACCGCGATGCCGGTGCATCTGCGCTCGGCGCTCGGCATCGCCCGCTCGTTCCAGATCACCTCGATCTTCCCGAACTTCAGCGCGCAGGATAACGTCGCCTTCGCCGTCCAGGCGCATGACGGTCATTCCTTCCGCTTCTGGGCCGATGCCCGCAAGGACCAGACCCTGCGCCAGCCGGCCATGGCGGCACTGGAACTGGTCGGCCTCGGCCATCGCGCCGATATCACCGCCAGCGCGCTGAGCCATGGCGAGCACCGCCAGCTCGAGATCGCCATGGCCCTGGCGACGAAACCGAAACTGCTGCTGCTGGACGAGCCGATGGCCGGCATGGGGCCGGAAGATTCCGCCCGCATGGTCACCATGCTGCAGAAGCTGAAAGGCAGCGTGACGATCCTTCTGATTGAGCATGACATGGATGCGGTCTTTGCCCTGGCCGACCGCATCACCGTGCTGGTCTATGGCCACAGCATCGCCACCGGCCTGCCGGACGACATCCGCCGCAACGAGCAGGTCCGCCAGGCCTATCTCGGCGACGAAGCGGAGGCCGTGTGATGACCGACCTGCTCAGCGTCGAAAATATTGACACCTTCTATGGCCGCAGCCAGGTGCTGTTTGGCATGTCGCTCAGCATCAAGGCCGGTGAAGTGGTCACCCTGATGGGCCGCAACGGCATGGGCAAGACCACCACGATCCGCTCGATCATGGGCATGACCCCGGCGGCGCGCGGCCGCATTGCCTTCCGCTCGGCCGATATCCGCGGCCTGCCGTCCTACCGCGTCGCCAAGATCGGCGTCGGCCTGGTGCCCGAGGGCCGACAGATTTTCCCCAACCTCTCGGTGAAAGAAAACCTGATCGCTACTGCCGCCAATCGTAGCGGCACCGCGCAGCCCTGGAGCTACGAGCGGGTGATCGAACTGTTTCCCCGCCTGGCCGAGCGTGCCGGCAATATGGGCAACCAGCTGTCGGGCGGCGAGCAGCAGATGCTGGCCGTCGGCCGCGCCCTGATGACCAATCCGCATCTGTTGATCCTGGATGAGGCCACCGAGGGTCTGGCACCCTTGATTCGCTTGGAAATCTGGCAATGCCTCGAGCGATTGAAGCAGGCCGGCCAAGCCATCCTGGTTGTGGATAAGAATGTCGGGGCGCTGACCAAGCTGGCCAACCGCCACTATGTGATCGAAAAGGGCCGCGTGGTCTGGCAGGGCGATTCCGCCGCGCTGCAGGCGGCGCCGGATATCCAGCACCGCTATCTCGGCATCTGACCGCTACGCAGGAATTTCATAAGCAAACCCGTGGACAGCGCCGCGCCCGCGCCGCAAAGTAGGCACCGCGCGGGCCTGTGATCGGGGGAGAACGGCCGGCGCCGAGGGGAGCCGGCGTGTATCACGACGATCTGCACCAGGCAGCGGAATACGCCCATGCGGCAGTCGCCAGCATGACGCGGTTTTCGATTCCGCCAACCCCGATCAATTTCACCATCTGGTACGAATATCACGCCGGCCGCGATCCGGCGCTCAGCCGCGCGATCGACAGCCTGCTCGGCGCCAATACGTCGTTTACGCCCGACACCACGCTGCAGCTCTACGAGGAATTCCTCAACCCGGCCCGCATGCTGCGCGCGTCGCGCGAGACCACCGAGAAGCTGCAGGAAGCGATGGACGAGCTGCGCAACTTCATCGGCGCCGCCGAGGAAGACACCCGCACCTACGGCGACAAGCTGGAGGATTTCTCCGACAGCCTCGACAAGCATGGCCATGCTCCCGCCTTCGGCTCGCTGGTTGGCGCCATGCTGCAGGAAACCCGCAGCATGCAGGAGCGCAACCAGTCGCTGGAAGATCGCCTGGCCGAAACCACGGCCGAGGTGCAGCAGCTGCGCGAGCATTTCGAGCAGGCGCGTCGTGAGTCGCTGTCGGACTCCCTCACCGGCCTCGCCAACCGCAAGAATTTCGAGCAGACGCTCACCCTGTTCAGCAAAGCGGCGCAGGACAGCGGCGATCCGCTGGCACTGATGCTGCTCGATATCGACCATTTCAAACTGTTCAACGACCGCCATGGCCACCAGACCGGCGATACGGTGCTGCAGCTGGTCGCCCGCACGCTGAGCGACAATGTGAAGGGCCAGGATCTGGCCGCGCGCTATGGTGGCGAGGAATTCGCGCTGCTGCTGCCGCGCACCCGCGCCGACCAGGCGGTGAAGCTGGGCGACAACATCCGCGCCCTGATCGCCACCCGCAAACTGGTCAAGCGCAACTCCGGCGAGGCGCTCGGCCGCATCACGGTATCGGCCGGCGTGGCCGAATATCGCCCCGGCGAGTCACTCAGCAGTTTCGTCCAGCGCGCCGATGCCGCGCTGTATGGCGCCAAGCGCGAGGGCCGCAACCGCGTGGTTGCCGCAACGGAAGCCCTTACCCTTACGGAGACGGTTCTCCGTTCCTGACAAATCGGCTAGCGTTGCTCCCAATAAGGGAGAGAAACGCATGGCCTGGAATACGCTCATCGTCGACAAGCGCGACGGCATCGCCACCATCACGCTGAACCGGCCCGACCGGCTCAATGCGCTGAACAGCGAATTGATGACCGAACTGGGCAAGGCGCTCGACGAGATCGACGCCGATGCCGCCATGCGCTGCCTGCTGCTGACCGGTGCCGGGCGCGGCTTCTGCTCCGGCGCCGATCTGGCCAGCGGCGATCTCAACAATGACGGCGGCATGCCTGATCTGGGCAAAGCGCTGCATGACAAATACCATCCGGTGATCCGCCGGCTGGCCGCCTACCGCATGCCGGTGGTCTGCGCCGTGAACGGTCCGGCCGCCGGCGCCGGCATGAGCCTGGCGCTGACCGGCGACATCGTGATCGCCGCGCAATCCGCCACCTTCCTGCAGGCCTTTGCCAATATCGGCCTGGTGCCCGATGCCGGCAGCACCTATTTCCTGCCGCGCCTGGCCGGCACCGCGCGCGCGCTCGGCCTCACCATGCTGGGCGAGAAACTGCCAGCCGAAACTGCTGCTGCATGGGGCCTGATCTGGCAATGCGTACCCGACGAAGAGTTGATGCCGGCGGCCATGAAGGTGGCGACCAAATTCGCCACGGGGCCGACGGTTGGCCTGGCGCAGATCCGCAAACTGATCCGCCAGTCAGCCACCAACGGGCTGGATGCCCAGCTGGAGGCCGAGCGCGAGGCCCAGGTGGTGGCCGGCCGCACCCGCGACTTCATCGAGGGCGTCACCGCCTTCCTGCAGAAGCGCGCCGCCAAGTTCAGCGGCAAATAATGACGCCGCAGGAGATTGCCGACACCATCGGCAAAGCCGCCGCAGACCGCGACCTTGCCGCCCGCAAGCTGGGCATGCAGCTGATCGCGATGGGGCCGGGCCGCTGCGTGCTGCAGATGACGGTGCAGCCCGACATGGTGAACAGCCATGGCACCTGCCATGGCGGCATGATCTTCACGCTGGCCGATTCGGCCTTCGGCTATGCCTGCAACAGCTTCAACCGCAATGCCGTCGCGCAGCAGTGCGACATCACCTTCCTGAAACCCGTGGCCGTCGGCACGCTGCTGACCGCCACCGCCGAACTGCGCGAGACGGCGGGCCGCAGCAGCGTCTATGACATGACCGTACGCGATGCGGCCGGCGATACGGTTGCGCTGTTCCGCGGCCTGTCGCGCGAAGTCAGCGGCGCAACCATTCCCAATCTCGGGGGCTAGCGATGGGCAAGCTGAATACGGAGCCGAACCTCGCCGATGGCGATGCGGTTTATGCCGCGCTGGTGAAGATGACAGAAGGCATGGACGATACTGCTGCGATGAAGGCGATGGCGAAGCTGGTGCTGCTGCTCGCCAACCATGTCGGCGACGACGCGGTGCTCAACGAGGCAATGACGATTGCGCGGGGAAAGGCCTAAACAGGCACCCCAGATTCTGCAATGGACAATGAAAATTGCTGCCGATATAGCTCTACCATCTAATAACCTGTAGCAGGTTCTGTATGTGGCGCATCATCATTGCAGCACTAATCTTTGTCGCTCCGATTGCACAAGCTCAGACAATTCATGTGCCCGAAGGATATGTCCTCCAGGAACTTCGCCCGACCGGAGGCCAAATCGCTAAACCGGCCAATTGGCAATATCATGATTTCGCCGGCTCGAATGGTTGGACATGGATCATCGCCGCCAGTGACCCGACGAAATGGTATGACATCGGTTGGCGCACACAATTATTGATTGGCGTGGAGAGCGGAACCAAACGGCCCCGCGCAGACTTCGTCAGAAATTTCATAAATCAGAAGCGTACGACTGGTCAGGTTCTGCGCGATTGTCCGCAGTCCGATCAGGGTGATTTCTTCCTCATCTGCTTGGAAACCATAGAGACTTTAAAAACTCCGAGCGGAGAACGTCGCTTTCACATTCTTTATTCAGTGTTCTGGGGCAAGCAGATGGACATGGTCTATGTCACCACAAGCGGAGCTCCCGAAGAGGATTGGGAAACAGCTCGCCCTGCTTTCGAGGTTATGCGCAACTTCATTATCATTGGCGCTGATTTTGCCAATAAGGGAACATCCGGGAAGCAGTAAGGCCGGTTAACGGTAGCGCCGCGCGGCGCCCAGGGTGATGCGGCGCGACGATGGCGGGATGGCCGCCTTCTCCGCCTTGGCGACATCCAGCGCCGTTTTGCCCCAGGCAACCGCCTCTGCGGCATTGTCGATCAGCTCAGCCGGCAGCTTCCAGTAGCTCATCTGCACCGGCTTGCCCTTGCTGTCATAGACAAACGGGCCGCAGCCGCGCGCCTCGAAGGCTTTTTTGCCTTCGGCATCGGCCTTGAGATAGACGGTGTCGTCCGCGACCAAGGCAAACATCAGGCCGCGCGAATAGACCCCGGTGCCGCCGAACATCGGGCGCAGGGTCACGCCGCCCAGGGGGGCGAACAGCTCCTGAATGAAGGCGGTGAAATCGCGACTCGCAGGCATGGCGGGCAAGATAGCCAAGCCGGCGTCCAGGGCCAAGCGGGCTTTGCAGCCTGCGACAAAAAATGCCGCAGGCCGGACCAATCCGGACCTGCTGCGCTACGGCCTTACTGCTCCACAAACGCCTTTTCGATCACATACTGGCCGGCGCCGGTGGTGGAGCCTTCCTGCCACTTCAGGCCATCCAGCATGTCGCGCATCTCGGCCAGCATGGCCGGGCTGCCACAGAGCATGATGCGGTCGGTTTCGATATTCAGCGGCGGCAGGCCGAGATCGGCGAACAGCTTGCCCGAGCGGATCAGGTCGGTCACGCGGCCCTGGTTGCGGAAGGCCTCGCGGGTCACGGTCGGGTAGTAGACCAGCTTGTCCTTCACCATTTCGCCGATGAACTCGTTCTCCGGCAGCTCCTTGGTGATGAAATCCGCATAGGCCAGCTCGCCCATGGTGCGCACACCATGCACCAGCACGATCTTGTCGAACCGCTCATAGGCATCCGGGTCCTTGATGATCGACATGAAGGGCGCGAGGCCTGTGCCGGTGGAGAGCAAATACAGCGTCCTGGCCGGCGTCAGGTTGTCCTGCAGCAGGGTGCCGGTCGCCTTCTTGCCGACGATGATTTTGTCGCCAACCTTGAGATGCTGCAGCCGTGAAGTCAGCGGGCCGTCCGGCACCTTGATCGAGAGGAATTCGAGAAACTCCTCGTAATTCGAGCTGACCATCGAATAGGCGCGCAGCAGCGGCTTGTTGTCGACGATCAGCCCGATCATGGCGAACTGGCCGTTGATGAAGCGGAAGCTCGGCTCGCGCGTCGTCTTGAAGGTGAACAGCGTGTCGGTCCAGTGATGCACATAGGTCACCGTCTCCTCGCGCAGATTGCCGCCCGGCTTGAGCAGCGGATGCGAGGGCGCAGGCGAAACGGCGGCAGCGGCGGCGGAAGACGTCATGGCTCAGGAATCCGATTTCTCTGAATCAGCATTGGGGGGCAGCGCGGCAATACAGCAGCGATGCCGGGAACTCACGACCTAAATCATATGTGTACATATAATATGATCCTGCCGCCTTGAACAGCGGATATT
>NZ_CALRUC010000105.1:0-15975 GCF_943371255.1 Ferrovibrio terrae
CGCGCTCGACCACGCCGCGCAGCAGATCGTTGAGATCGCCCAGCACTTCGCCGTTGATCATATGCGCGTAAGCCCCCCCGGTATCGCGACGGAACAGCACCGTATTCTGATTATCGCGGATCTCGATCACGCCGTATGGCTGTACCGCATAACCGCCATTGGCGAAAGCGGCATATGCAGCCGTGAGCTCCAGCACGCCCACTTCGAAAGCGCCCAGCGCCAGCGAGGGATGCGGCTTCAGGTCGCTGGTTATCCCCAGGCGTCGCGCGGTCTCGATCACCTTGTCGCGGCCGACTTTTTCATCCACCTGCACGGCGATGGTGTTGATCGAGCGGGCGACCGCGTCGCGCAGGGTCATGGCGCCGTGATACTGGCCATCGTAATTGCGCGGCTTCCAGCCGCCGATATCCACAGGCCCGTCGACGAAAGTATCATCCGGCCGGATGCCCTGCTCCAGCGCGGTCATGAACACCAGCGGCTTGAAGGCGGAGCCGGGCTGGCGGCGTGCCTGGGTGGCGCGGTTGAAGGCACTGTCGAGATAGTCGCGGCCGCCGACCATGGCGCGCACCGCACCATCGGGCGCCAGCGTCACCAGGGCGGCCTGCTCGACATCCTGCTTCTCGGCCTCGCGATCCATCAGGGTGCCGATCGAGCGCTCGGCGCTGCCCTGCAGGCGGCTGTCCAGCGTGGTCCATACCGTGAGGTCGGGATGGTCGCGGCCGACCTGCTGATACACCTCGTCGATCACCCAGTCGGCGAAATAGCGCGCGTTGGGCAGCGGCAGGCGCGAGCGCGCCAGCTGCGTCGGCTTGGCAATCGCCGCCTCGGCCACCTCGGGCGTGATATAGCCGGCCTCGGCCATGTTGCGCAGCACCTGGGCCGAGCGCGTCTGCGCCGATTTGATATTGCCGGTCGGCGCCAGCCGCGACGGCGCCTTCAGCAGGCCGACCAGCATGGCGGATTCACCCAGCGTCAGCTTCGTCGCCGGCTTGTCGAAATAGCGCTGCGCCGCGGCTTCCACGCCATAGGCGCCGGCGCCGAAATAGACGCGGTTGAGATACATCTCCAGGATCTGGTCCTTGCTGAATTTCTGCTCCAGCCGGAAGGCGAGCATCAGCTCCTGGACTTTGCGTTTCAGCGTGCGGTTCGGGCTGAGGAAGACATTCTTCGCCAGCTGCTGCGTCAGCGTCGAGCCGCCCTGCACGGTGCGGCCGGCGCGCAGGTTGGCGAAGGTGGCGCGCGCCAGGCCGAGCGGGTCGATGCCGAAATGCGAATAGAAACGGCGGTCCTCGGTGGCCATCAGCGCCTGCGGCAGATGCGGCGGCAGCGCCTGCAGTGCCTGGTGCTCGCCATAGAGATCGCCATAGGTGGCGAGCACCATGCCGTCGGCGGCCTTCAGCGTCACCGAGCTTTTGCGCTCCACGATATAAAGGTCGTCGAAATCGGGCAGGTCATAGGCATACCAGGCGAACAGCCCGCCGATCACGACCAGGCCCCAGATGCCGACCACCAGGCCCAGCCGGGCCAGCCGGCCGAACCAGCCGCCGCTGCCGCCCGACAGGGCCTGTCTGAGGCGGGCCACGGGGGAGGTGCGACCACGGCGGCCTGTGGCGGTCTTTTTCGGGGACGTGCTGCGGCGTGGCGAACGGGCCATGGACGGGGGAACTCGGTTATCTAAAAAGAAGAAACGCCGGCCAGGCCGGTCGGTTCGGGGTTTGGCAGCGGAATGTGACCGGTTTAGGGCATGGCGGGTTGACGGCCGGTGAATGATATATGTTATAAGATAACATCAAGGAACCACCGCCATGTCCGTCCACCGCCACGCCGACCATCGCCGGCCTGCTTTCGACCTGCCGATCTCCGTGCTCACCGCCGGGGTGGGGCTGCGCATTGCCGCCCTGCTGCCGCTGATCGCCGCGCTGTGGGCGGCCATCGCCTGGGCTTTAGGGGCGGACTGATGATTCCGGCCGGCGAAATCCGTCTCACCGATGTGACGGTGGCCTATGACCGCCATCCGGCGGTGCATCATGTCAGCGGCCGTTTTGCGCCCGGCTCGCTCACCGCCATCCTCGGCCCCAACGGCGCCGGCAAGTCGACCCTGCTGAAAGCCATCGTCGGCCAGCTGCCGGTGGCAGCCGGCAGCATCGAGCGCGGCCCGCTGAAGGCGCGCGACATCGCGTTCCTGCCGCAGCAGTCGAGCCTCGACCGCGGCTTCCCGATTTCGGTGCTGGAACTGGTGCTGCTCGGCCACTGGCAGCGCGCCGGCGCCTTCGGCCGTATCGGCAAGGCGGGTATCGAAGCCGCGCGCGCAGCGCTCAGCGCCGTCGGCCTTGAAGGCTTCGAGCAGCGTCCGCTCGGCACGCTGTCCATCGGCCAGGCCCAGCGCGCGCTGTTTGCCCGCGTGCTGGTGCAGGATTGCCGCGTCATCCTGCTGGACGAACCATTCAATGCCCTGGATGCGCGCACCATCGCCGATCTGCTGGCGCTGCTGCAGCGCTGGCATGCGGAACAGCGCACGGTGATTGCCGTGCTGCATGATTTCGATCTGGTGCGGCAGTCCTTCCCCGAGGCGGTCTATCTCGCCCGCCGCCTGATCGCCTGGGGCCATGTCGAAGATGTGCTGACCCCGGAAAACCAGCTGGCCGCACGGCAGATGGCGGAGTCCTGGGATGAGGATGCGCCGCTTTGCGCCGTCGATGATCATCACGATCACCATCACGCGGCCTGATCCATGACCGCAGCCTATGATTTCCTGTTCGGTCCGTTTGCCGAGTTCGCCTTCATGCGGCGGGCGCTCGTCGCCTGCTTTGCCATGGCCCTGGGCAGCGCGCCGATCGGCGTGGTGCTGATGCTGCGCCGCATGAGTCTGTTCGGCGAGGCGATGAGCCACGCCATCCTGCCCGGTGCCGCCATCGGCTTCCTGGTGGCCGGCTTTTCGCTGCCGGCGATCAGCGTCGGCGGCGTGATCGCCGGCCTGATCGTGGCGCTGCTGGCGGGGGCGGCGACGCGTGCCACCGACCAGCGCGAGGATGCCAGCTTCGCCGCCTTCTACCTGATCGCGCTGGCACTCGGCGTCACGCTGATCTCCACGCGCGGCTCGGCCGTCGATGTCATGCAGATCCTGTTCGGCTCGGTGCTGGCAGTGGATGAGCCGGCGCTGCTGCTGCTCGGGGGTGTCGCCAGCCTGACGCTGCTGGTCTTTGCCACCATCTATCGCCCGCTGCTGGCCGATGGTTTCGATCCGGAATTCCTGCGCAGCGTGCAGCCCGGCGGCGGCACGCTGTATCACTTCATCTTCCTGGGACTGGTCGTGGTCAATCTGGTCGCGGCCTTCCAGGCGCTCGGCAGCCTGATGGCGGTCGGCCTGATGATGCTGCCGGCCCTGGCGGCGCGCTACTGGTGCCGCTCGTTTGTCGCCGGCATGCTGGTGGCGGCGCTGATTGCCGCGCTCTCTGGCTATTGCGGCCTGCTGCTGTCCTTCCATGCCGATCTGCCGTCCGGCCCCGCCATCGTGCTGTTTGCCGGCGCCGCCTATATCCTGTCGCTCGGCTTCGGCCGCCACGGCCTGCTGCTGCTCTGGCATCGTCGCCGCCATCTGGAGGCCTGACCATGCGTCTGATTATGGCATTGATCCTTGCAATGCTGGTGGCGGCGCCTGTGGCGGCACAGCAGGCCGAACCCCAGAAGAAGCTGCGTGTGATTGCCAGCTTCTCGATCCTGGCCGATATCGTCGCCCAGGTCGGTGGCGAGCATGTCGAGGTCACCACCCTGGTGCCGGCCATGGGCGATGCGCATGTCTTCCAGCCGACGCCAAACGACGCGCGCGCCGTGGCGACGACGGATGTGCTGGTGGCCAATGGCCTGAATTTCGAGACCTGGCTCGATCGCCTGGTATCCGCCTCCGGCTTCAAGGGCCGGCGCATCGTCGCCGCCGAAGGCATCACGCCGCTGGCGCTGCGCGGGGATCATGATCACAAGCACGGCCATGCGCATGATCACGGCAAGCCGACAAAGGACGCGGCGGTCAGCGATCCCCATATCTGGCACGACCTGCCGCGGATGCAGACCTATATCGGCAATATCGTGCAGGGCCTGGCGGCAGCCGATCCGGCTCATGCCGCGCAATATCAGGTCCGCGGGACCGCCTATGCCGCCGAGCTGAAGGCACTGGATGGCTGGGCCGCGGCCGAGATCGGCAAGCTGCCCAGGGCGCATCGCAAGGTCATCACCCAGCACGATGCCTTCGGCTATCTAGCCGCACGCTACCAGATCGACTTCATGGCGCCGCAGGGTGTCAACACCGATGCCGAAGCTTCGGCGGATGCTGTGGCGCGGCTGATCCGGCAGATCAAGCGTGAGCGGGTGCAGGCGCTGTTCTTCGAGAATATCACCAATCCGCGCCTGATCGAGCAGATCGCGCGCGAGGCGAAGGTGAAGGTGGGCGGTCGGCTTTATTCCGATGCGCTGTCGCCGCCGGGCGGCGAGGCCGACAGCTTCGTGACGATGTATCGCCTGAACATCACCCGCCTGGTCGAGGCGATGAGGCGCGACAGTTAACGGGTCGACTGAAAAAGGAAAAAGCCCGGCGGTCTTGCGACAGCCGGGCCTTGGTCTTTGGGAAACCTGAAGCTCTCTTACAGAGCGTCGTCGTCGGTCTCGCCGGTCCGGATGCGCAGCGCCTTTTCCAGATCGACCACGAAGATCTTGCCGTCACCGATTTGGCCGGTCTTGGCGGCATTCTGGATCGCCTCGATCACGCGATCGGCGAGGGCGGACTTCACCGCCACCTCGATCTTGACCTTCGGCAGGAAGCTAACGGCGTATTCCGCACCACGGTAAATTTCGGTATGGCCCTTCTGCCGGCCGAACCCTTTCACCTCAGTGACGGTCAGGCCCTCGACGCCGAGGCTGGTAAGCGCCTCGCGAACCTCGTCGAGTTTGAATGGCTTGATGACTGCCATGACCAGTTTCATGTGTCTCACTCCTCAGCGTTGTTGGCCGCAGTCAGGGTCGTTGCCCGCACGGCGCGTCGTCGCCACTCCCACCCTTCAAGAACCGTGCCGGTTACCCGGCCCGAGTCTCACGCCAGTTTAGCCATGGGGAGCGGCTGCAGGGAAGGCCGCGGCGCGGGTTTCTGCCCGAAACGCGGCGCCCTGCCGAAAGATTAGGCAGTGATTTCCCCTTAGCTAGCCAGCAAACGATTGGCCGCCGAGGTGACCGCCTTGAGCGAGGCCGCGACGATATTCCGGTCACGGCCTACCCCGAACAGGGTGGTGCCGTCGGCCCGCTTGATCTCGACATAGGCCACCGCCTCCGAGGAGGCGCCGCCATTGGCTGCGGTCGGCGCGATGGCATGCTCGCGATAGTCGATCAGGTTGATCGACACCCCGGCATGGCGGTTCAGCGCGTCGATATAGGCATCGATCGGTCCGGTGCCATGGCCTTCCAGCTCGATCGCCTTGCCGCCGTCTTGCACGCTGGCGGTCAGGCTGCGCCGCTCGCTCTGATGCGGGTCGGGCAGGGTGCGATGGCTGGCAAAGCCGAAGCGGCCCCGGGGCTGAACCAGATACTCGTCCTGGAAGGTATCCCAGATCAGCTGCGGCGAGATTTCCTTGCCGGTGCCATCGGCGATGCGCTGGATCACCTGGCTGAACTCGATCTGCAGCCGGCGCGGCAGCTCGAGGCCGTAATCGGTTTCCAGCACGTAGGAGATGCCGCCCTTGCCGGACTGGCTGTTGATGCGGATCACCGGCTCGTAGGCGCGGCCCACATCGGCCGGGTCGATCGGCAGGTAGGGCACTTCCCAGATCTTGTCGTTGCGCTGGGCCTGCGCCGCCATGCCTTTCTTGATCGCATCCTGATGCGAGCCCGAGAAGGCGGTGAAGGCCAGCTCGCCCACGTAAGGATGGCGCGGATGCACCGGCAGCTGGTTGCAGTATTCCGCCGTGCGGGCCGCAGCCGTGATGTCGGTGAAATCCAGCTCGGGATCGACACCCTGACTGAACAGGTTCATCGCCAAGGTGACGACATCGACATTGCCGGTGCGCTCGCCATTGCCGAACAGCGTGCCTTCCACGCGGTCGGCGCCGGCCAATACACCCAGTTCCGCTGCCGCCACGCCGGTGCCGCGATCGTTATGCGGGTGCAGGCTGAGGATGATGCAGTCGCGGTTCTTCACCTTGCGCAGGAAATACTCGATCTGGTCGGCATAGATGTTGGGCGTGCTCATCTCCACCGTAGCCGGCAGGTTGAAGATGATCCGCTTCTGCGGGGTGGGTTTGATCACGTCCATCACGGCTTCGCAAATCTCGATGGAATAATCGATCTCGGTGCCAGTGAAGCTTTCCGGCGAATACTGGAACACCCAGTCGGTCTCGGGTGCCTTGTCGGCCAGTTCCTTCACCAGCCGGGCGCCGTCAGTGGCGATCTTGGTGATGCCGGCCTGGTCGAGGCCGAACACCACGCGGCGCTGCAGCGTGGAGGTGGAGTTGTAGAAATGCACGATGGCGCGCTTGGCGCCCTTGAGCGCTTCGAAGGTGCGGGTGATCAGTTCCGGCCGGCACTGGGTCAGTACCTGGATGGTTACATCATCGGGGATCAGCTTCTCCTCGATGATCTGGCGCGTGAAGGCGAAGTCGGTATCCGAGGCCGACGGGAAGCCGACTTCGATCTCCTTGAAGCCGAGCTTCACCAAGGTGTCGAACATGCGCATCTTGCGCTCGGGCCCCATCGGCTCGATCAGCGCCTGATTGCCGTCGCGCAGATCCACGCTGCACCAGACCGGCGCCTTGGTGATGGTTTTGCCGGGCCAGGTCCGATCCGGCAAGTTGATCGGCTGGAAGGGTCGGTATTTGTGGAAATTCATCTTGTTCATGACTTCGCTCCTGAGGCGAAAATACGGAATTTGGCAATTCGACTTGGGCCCTATACGGCCGCTGACAGAGGCCCGCTGTTCAGCAGCCGTCAGTAAGTCGTAGGTGCGTCAGGAGGCTGAGAATCAAAACCTGCACCGCGGAAACCGCAGTGCGTGAAGATGAGGCGTTGGTATGAGGCGAGATGGACATGGACAAAACGACCGTTAGGGGGACTGCGCGCGCGTCTTCGGACGACCCGACCCTGCTTACAGGATCGGGCAGATAAGAAGGAGGCTGCTCAGTCGGGCGGTTTTGTTCATATCCCCAACAAATTGCCAGTCATGCGGCGCCGCGTCAAGTCAGCCGTTGCCGGGGCCCCGGCTCACGGTTAATGTCCCCGCGTTTCAGGGACTTGGATCCCCGAACCCACGGTCTTGGGAAGAGGCGCATGAACAAAGTTTACCCGAATGCGAAGGCAGCCCTTGAGGGCATCGTCCGCGACAACATGATGGTGATGTGCGGCGGCTTCGGCCTCTGCGGCCTGCCGGAAAAGCTGATCGACGCGCTGATGGACAGCGGCGTGAAAGGCCTGACCTGCGTGTCCAACAATGCCGGCGTCGATGGCGCCGGCCTGGGCAAGCTGCTGGAGACCCGCCAGGTCAAGAAGATGATCTCGTCCTATGTCGGCGAGAACAAGATCTTCGCCAAGCAGTATCTGGCCGGCGAGCTGGAACTCGAATTCAATCCGCAGGGCACCATGGCCGAGCGCATCCGCGCCGGCGGCGCCGGCATCCCCGCCTTCTTCACCAAGACCGGCGTCGGCACGCTGATTGCGGAAGGCAAGGAAGAGCGCGTCTTCAACGGCGAGCGCTACATCATGGAAACCGGCCTGGTTGCCGATATCTCGCTGGTCAAGGCCTGGAAGGCCGACACCGCCGGCAACCTGATCTACCGCAAGACCGCGCGCAACTTTAATCCCGCGATGGCCACGGCCGGCAGGATCACCATTGCCGAAGTGGAGGAGATCGTGGAGCCCGGCCAGCTGGACCCCGACAACATCCATACGCCCGGCATCTATGTGCAGCGTGTCATCTGCGGCGCGCCGTACAACAAGATCATCGAAAACCGCACCGTGCGTAAGCGCGCCTGAGCGAGAGGAGACAGACATCATGGCTTGGACTCGCGATGAAATGGCCGCCCGTGCAGCGAAAGAGCTGAAGGACGGTTTCTACGTCAATCTCGGTATCGGCATCCCGACGCTGGTCTCGAACTACATCCCCGAGGGCGTCGACGTCGTTCTGCAGTCGGAAAACGGCATGCTCGGCATGGGCCCGTTTCCCTATGAGGGCGATGAAGACCCCGATCTGATCAATGCCGGCAAGCAGACCATCACCGAACTGCCGATCTCCAGCTTCTTCGGCTCGGACCAGTCGTTTGCAATGATCCGCGGCGGGCATATCGATCTGTCGATCCTCGGCGCCATGCAGGTGGCGCAGAATGGCGATCTGGCCAACTGGATGATCCCGGGCAAGATGGTCAAGGGCATGGGCGGCGCCATGGACCTGGTTGCCGGCGTCAAGCGCGTCGTCGTTGTCATGGAGCACAATTCCAAGGACGGCGAGAAGAAGCTGCTGAAGGCCTGCGACCTGCCGCTCACCGGCGCCGGCGTGGTCGACATGGTGGTGACCGATCTCGCGGTCTTCACCATCGACCGCAAGGGCGGCGGCATGGTGCTGATCGAGCGCGCGCCCGGCGTGACGCTGGAAGAACTCAAGGAGAAGACCGGCGCGGATTACGCCGTGGCCGCATCCGCCAAGTAACGCGGTCAAATTCCCGCGACTGAAGGCCCCGGCAGGCAACTGCCGGGGCTTTTTTGTTGCCTGCCGCCGCCCTACCTAGGAGACTGCACTGCTGCCCGTCCGGACCGGAGAACCCCCATGCGCGCCTTCCTGTTCCGCCATCGCAAACTGCTCGCCGCCGGCCTTGTGCTGAAGCTCGCGCTCACCGGCATTGTCGGGGCAGCCATGCTGACTCCCGCTTGGGCCCATCACGGCTGGGGCTCGTATGATTCCACCACGGTGCTGACGCTGGACGGCACGGTGGAGAAGATCACGCCTGACAATCCGCATGCCGAATTCCTGCTCAAGACGGCGGACAAGACCTGGCAGGTCACGCTGTCGCCGCCCTATCGCATGGCCAATCGCGGCAAGCCGGTCGCGGATATCAAGGTCGGCGATCGCGTCGTGGCGGTCGGCTATCCCAGCCGGGTGACGCCGAACGAGATGCGCGCCGAACGCATCACCCATAACGGCGTCACCGTCGAACTGCGCTGACGGCGCTCAATCTTGGAGCACGCCGCTTCGCATCATCCCTGGCTGGTCGGGCTGGAGCAATCCGGCCTCGGCGCCGCCATGCGCCAGTCGATGTTTCTCTATCCCGCTGTCGAGGTGGTGCATATCCTGGGCTTCGTGCTGCTGGTCGGCAGCATCGTCGGCTTCGACCTGCGCCTGCTCGGCCTCACGCGCCGGCTGCCGGTCGCGCCCTTTGCCCATCATGCCGTGCCGCTGGCCATGCTGGGCTTTTTCATTGCCGCGCCGAGCGGCTTTCTGCTCTTCACCACCGAGGCAACCAGCATCGCGGTCAATCCGGCTTTCCAGGTCAAGCTGGCCTGCGTCGCCACCGGCCTGCTCAACGCAGCCGTCTTCCATCTCGGTCCGTGGCGCAGCATGGTGCGCCATAAAGATGATATGGGGGGCGGCATCGCCGCTTCGGTTCCCCTCAGCGCCCGCATCGGTGCAGCGGTCTCGCTGCTGGCATGGTGTGGCGCTGTCATCGGTGGACGCCTGATCGCGTATCTCTGACCCGCGCCTCGATTTGGCCGCAATTCGCGGCCGCGCCCCGCTTGAGACAAAAAAACGATCATTACAGCGGACCGGAACCGCAGGAACCGGTGCGCGTTTGTTGTCTGCCACCCAGATCGGGAACCCCGGCATGGACACGGCGGACGCGACAGGCCTGCATCAGGTCAATCTAGCGGACGCGCGCGATCCAGCCAGGTCATAAGGAGAAAATCATGATCGCGCGTCGCAAATTCTTCATGCTTGCCGCGGCCACCATCGCCGCCGCCTCTGTCGTCGCCTGCGCATCGCAGACCTATTCGGTCGGCGGTACCGTTTCGTATCGCGAGCGCCTGATCCTGCCGGCCGACTCCCAGGTCGTCGTGCGGCTGGAAGACATCAGCCGCGGTGCGTCCTATCCGGCCGTGGTCTCGGAACAGCGTATCGTTCCCAACAGCATGGCGGTGACCTCCTTCCAGCTGCCCTATGATCGCAGTGCGATCAACCCGAACGCCACCTATGTGGTGAATGCCTGGATCGAGCAGGGCGGTCGCGTCATGTTCCGCAACAGCAAGGTCTATCCGGTGCTGACCAAGACGGCGCCGATGGGCCATGTCAACATCGAGCTGGAGCAGGTCGCCGCGGTCTTCGTGCCGCAGCCGGTTGCCACTGTTCAGCCGGCGCCGGGCACCGTGGTGCAGCAGACCACCACCACGACCACGACGCCGACCGGTGCCGTGATCGTGCAGCAGGCCCCGGCAACCCCGGGCACCTACTATGTGCAGCCGGCCCCGGCCGCGCCGCCGTCCGGCACCGTGATCCTGCAGCCGGTTCGCTAAACACCGGTTGAGTCTTCAGCGTCAGGGCCTGCCTCCACAGCGGAGGCGGGCCCTGATCTTTTGTATCTGGCCCGACGCCGGGTGTTGACCTGTCCCGTTTCATGTAATAATTGATATTACATGAAACGGGACAGCAAATTGTCAGGTGTGCTTCACGTGCTGCTGCATATGGCGCAGCGGGATGCGCCGGCCACATCCGAAATGCTTGCCAGGGCGATGCAGACCAACCCGGTCGTGATCCGACAGATCATGGCGGGGCTGCGCGAACGCGGCTATGTGCGCTCGGAAAAAGGCCATGGCGGCGGTTGGACCCTGGCCTGCGACCTCTCGACGCTCACCTTGCGGGATGTCTACGAGGCGCTCGGCGAGCCGTCGCTGCTGGCGATGGGCAACCGGACCGAAGCGCCGGGCTGCCTGGTTGAGCAGGCCGTCAACGCTGCGCTCGGCCGCGCCTTCGACGAGGCCGAAGCGATGCTGCTGTCGCGCTTCGCCTCGGTGACGCTCGCGCAACTCCGCGATGACTTTCAAAATCGGCTGGCCGGTCGCAGGCGATCTTACGATCTGGAGGCGGTTCATGCCGGATGACCAAATGATGCAGGCCCTGCTCGCATCCTTCAGCGACCCCGAGCATGCCCGACGGTATGGCGAGGGCCCGCAGCGGTTTATACCAGGCTTTGCCGATCTGCATCGCATGACGGCGATACTGCTCGCCGAGCGCGCTCCGCACCACGCTCATGTGCTGGTGCTGGGGGCCGGTGGCGGTCTTGAGCTGAAGGCCCTGGCTACCGCACAGCCGGAGTGGCGCTTTGTCGGCGTCGATCCGGCCGGTGCCATGCTGACCGAGGCGAAACGCCTGCTGGGGTCAGATGCGGCGCGCGTCACGTTTTGCGAGGGATATATCGATGATGCGCCCCTGGGCCCGTTCGATGCCGCAACCTGTCTTCTGACCCTGCACTTCCTGGCGCCGGAAGATCGCAGGCGCACGCTCGCCCAGCTTCGTCGGCGACTCAAACCCGGCGCTCCGTTCGTGGCAGCGCATATCAGCTTTCCGCAGGACAGCGGTGCCCGTCCGCTCTGGCTGTCGCGGTACGGCGCCTTCGCGCGCGCGTCCGGCGCCGAGCCCGCGCAGGTGGAAAAGATGGTCGCGACAGTCGACGCGCACCTGCCGATGCTGACGCCCGAGCAGGACGAAGCCATCCAGCGCGATGCAGGCTTTTCGGATGTCGCCATGTTCTATGCCGCTTTCAACTGGCGCGGCTGGGTCGCCTATGCCTGAAGTCGGACAGCCCTGACTCACGGACAGGGCGCTTCGCGGAAAGCGTAGATGCGGTCGTCGGCCGGCGTGTAGTCGGCACGGGCCGTACTGTCCTTGGTCATCGTGGCCCATTCCGGCGAGATCGTGGTCTGGTAGATCTGGCACACGATCCGGTCGCCGCGCTGCGCGCGATAATATTCCGCCTTCGCCGCCCAGCGCCCGTCCGGCTGCATCAGCCGCGTCTCGCCATTCTCCACCACCACATGCCAGCGCAGTGACGCCCCCTCGCGCAGCGTCAGCACCACCGGGCCGGCCTTGGCCGGCAGCTCCACCGCTTCGGCCAGCACATGGCCGCCGGCCAGCACGGTATCGGCCGCAAAATGGAGGGCGGGTGCGGGCAGGTCTTCGGCCAGCGCGGCGGTCGAGATCAGCAGGGCAACAGGCAGGGACAGGCGCATGGCCCGAGCCTAGCACGGCTTGCTGCGGCGTCAGCCGCGCCGCAGCCTGTCGAGCTGCGCCTGGGCCTGTTCGCGATGGGCGTCGGTGATGCTGGACTCCACCGCCTTGATCGCGGCCAGGATCACGGCGAGATCGTCGCCATAGCCCAGGGCGCCGAAAATGTCGGGGATGAAATCCACCGGCACGATGAAATAGCCCAGCGCGCCGAACAGCACGGCCTTGGCGGTGGTCGAGGTCTTCGGGTCGATGGCGGCATAGAAGGCGGCCAGGAAGGTGGCCGCGCCGGGCAGATAGGTCACGGTCTTTTTCAGCTTGCGCCAGAACCGCTTGGCCAGGCGCGGCTGTTCGATCCGCAGGCGGGCCGGGTCGGCCGGCACCTGGAAGGCGAGGGGATTGGGGTCGGGGCTCATGTGGGGAGATATGGGGAGTCCCGATTGACGCTGCAAGCCGGGCGGGGCTGTGCCATAACGGAGTCCGGGCAGCAGGGGAAAAGCTTTGCCGGACATGGGATTGCGGTCAATCGCCGGGTTTGCGGCCGTCCTGGTGCTTGGGCTGGTACAGCCGGCCCAGGCGCAGACCGGGGCGCAGACCGGGACGCAACTCGCCCTGGTGACGGGCGATGACTATCCGCCCTTTGCCGATTCCCGCCTGCCCGGTGGCGGCCTGGCCACCATCCTGGTGCAGCGCGTGATCCGCGGCATGGACGACACCGCCACGCTGGAGTTCCAGCCCTGGCGGCGCGGCTATGAAGAAACCCTGCGCGGGCGCTTTGACGCCACCTTTCCCTATGTGCGCACGGCCGAGCGCGAACGCGACTTTCTCTATTCCGAACCGCTGATCCGTCTGCGCCAGGTGGTGTTCATGTCGACTGAGCGGCCGTTTGCCTATCGCAGTCCACAGGATCTGCAGGGCCGCCGGGTCTGTGTCGCGCTGGGCTATGCGCCGCCGGCCGAGCTGCAGGTGATGATCGAGCAGCAGCAGGTCGAGCGCGTGACGCCGGGCAATGCGGCATCCTGTCCCAATATGATCGTGGCCGACCGCGCGGATTTCTTCGTGCAGGACGAACGCATCGGCAGCGCGCTGGTCGCCAAGGTCGGCCTGTCGGCGACGATCCGGCCGCTCAGCGATCTGCCCTTCGGTGTCACCGAGATTCATCTCATCGTGCCGCGCCAGCGACCCGATGCCACCGGCCTGATCGGCCGTTTCAACGACGCGCTGCAGCGGCTGCGTGCCAGCGAAGACTACGAGCGCCTGCTGCTGCAATAAAGGCCAGATCGTAGCCAAATCCGGGCCGATTGGTTATAACCACCGCCCGGAATAGTTACGATATATAATGATCAAAGGGAGTGTTCCATGGATCTCAAGGGCGTAGGCGCGATCATCACCGGCGGTGCCTCGGGTCTGGGCGCGGCCACCGCGCGCGAGCTGGCCAAGGCCGGCGCCAGGGTTGCCTTGCTCGACATGAATGTCGAACTGGCCGAACAGACCGCCAGGGAGATCGGCGGCGTGGCGGTGAAGTGCGATGTGGTCGATGGCCCGGGCGGCGAAGCGGCCGTCAAGGAAGCCGTCGCCAAGGTCGGCCCGGTGCGCGTGCTGGTCAACTGCGCCGGCGTCGGCACGCCGATGAAGGCGGTGGGCAAGGATGGCCCGGTGCCGCTGGAGAAGTTCGTCAAGGTTGTGCAGATCAACCTGATCGGCACCTTCAACATGATCCGCCTGGTCGCGCATCACATGCAGCAGCTGCCCGAGATGGCCGACAAGGAACGCGGCTGCATCATCAACACGGCATCGGTCGCCGCCTTCGACGGCCAGATCGGCCAGCCGGCCTATGCCTCGTCCAAGGCGGGCGTCCATGGCATGACGCTGCCGCTGGCGCGCGAATTCGCCTCATTCGGCATCCGCGTCTGCACCATCGCGCCGGGCCTGTTCGGCACGCCGATGATGTTCGCCCTGCCGCCGGAGGCGCAGGAGTCGCTCGGCAAGTCGGTGCCCTATCCCTCGCGGCTCGGCCGCCCGGAAGAGTATGCCGCGCTGGCCAAGCATATCTGCGAGAACACCATGCTGAACGGCGAGACCATCCGCCTGGATGGCGCGCTCCGGATGGCGCCGCGCTGAACCATCTCAAATCGTCACCCTCGGCCTTGTGCCGAGGGTCCATCTGCGTGTTCCGATGCGCGGACGGTTGGGATGGATCCTCGGAATAAATCCGAGGATGACGGTTTTTGTGAACGTGCCTTTCTGGTTCAGGCCGCCCATCGGGCGGCCTTTACTTTGCCGGAATCCGGCCGTCTTCGGCCTTCGGAGGGCCCCCGGAGCCTTGCCGGGCTCAACGATTCCCGCTACCCCTTGGGCCGACCAATTCCCACCCCAAGACTGATGCAATTCCGGAGGATTTCCCTATGGCGCGCAAGAAAATCGCCCTCATCGGCGGCGGCAATATCGGTGGCACCCTGGCCCTGCTGGCCGGCATGAAGGAACTGGGCGACATCACCATCTTCGATGTGGTCGAAGGCCTGCCGCAGGGCAAGGCGCTCGACATGGCCCAGGCCGGCGCGGTCGAGGGCTTCGATGCCAAGCTGAAGGGCACCCAGGATTACGCCGACATCGCCGGTTCGGATGTCATCATCGTCACCGCCGGTGTGGCGCGTAAGCCCGGCATGAGCCGCGACGACCTGCTCGGCATCAACATCAAGGTCATGCAGGCGGTCGGCGCCGGTATCAAGGCGCATGCGCCGGGTGCCTTCGTCATCTGCATCACCAACCCGCTCGATGCCATGGTCTGGGTGCTGCGCGAAGTCTGCGGCCTGCCGCATAACAAGGTGATCGGCATGGCCGGCGTGCTCGACAGCGCCCGCTTCCGTCACTTCCTGGCCGAGGAATTCAACGTCTCGGTCAACGATGTGAATGCCTTCGTGCTCGGCGGCCATGGCGACACCATGGTGCCGCTGATCCGCTACTCCACCGTGGCCGGCATCCCGGTGCCCGACCTGATCAAGATGGGCTGGTCGACGCAGGAGAAGATCGACAAGATCATCCAGCGTACCCGCGACGGCGGCGCCGAGATCGTCGCCCTGCTCAAGACCGGCTCGGCCTTCTACGCGCCGGCCTCGTCCGCCATCGAAATGGCCGAGAGCTACCTGAAGGACAAGCGCCGGGTGCTGCCCTGCGCCGCCTGGCTCGACAAGGGCAAGTACGGCCAGACCGGCATGTATGTCGGCGTGCCGGTGGTGATCGGCGCCAATGGCGTGGAGAAGATTGTCGAGATCCAGCTCAATGCGGACGAGCAGAAGATGTTCGAGCATTCGGCCAATGCCGTGAAGGGCCTGGTCGACGCCTGCAAGCCGATCGATCCGAGCCTGGGCAAGTAATAGTTTCAGCTTCGGCTGACGGAAACGGCGCGCTGGCGACAGCGCGCCGTTTTTGATTCCGAGACACCCTCCCCCTCCCACTGCTGCGGAGTGGCCTTATTGCCCTCTCCCATGAAATGGAAGAGGGAGGGCCCCGCTGCGCAGCAGTGGATGGGTGAGGGGCTTGGTCTTTCGCGCTATACTCTCCCGCGACTCAACCGCTGGAGACTCCGAAGTGCGCCTGCTGATCGCGATCTTCCTGCCCTTCCTGCTGTTCTTCACCATCGGCCGGCCGATTGCCGGCATCCTCTGCCTGATCCTGCAGATCACCCTGATCGGCTGGATCCCGGCCGCACTCTGGGCGGTCTATTCCCTCAGCCAGTA
>NZ_CALRUC010000106.1:0-15798 GCF_943371255.1 Ferrovibrio terrae
ACATTCCCTAGTCGACAGCCCATGTCGGCGTCCTGCGCGGCGGCACGGCGCTGAATGTGGTGCCGGCGGTGGCCGAGTTGCTGTTCGAGCTGCGCACCGTGCCCGGCGACGATGCGGCGGGGCTGCTCGCTGAGCTGCGCGGGTTTGCCCAGGCAGAACTGGAGCCGGCGATGCAGGCGATCCATGCCGGGGCCGGTTTTCGTTTCGATACCTATGCCCAGTCGCCGGCCCTGGATAATGCCGCCGATGCCGGGATCGTGTCGCTGACCAAGGCTTTGGCCGGCCGCAACGATCATCGTAAGGTGGCCTTCATGACCGAGGCCGGGCTGTTCCAGGCACAGGCCGGCATCCCCACCGTCGTGATCGGCCCCGGCGCGATTGCCCAGGCGCATATTGCCGATGAATGGATTGCCGAACGTGAACTTGTGCAGTGTGAAAGTTTTGTCGATCGCCTGATCCAGCTCTGTCAGGCGTAACTCAAACGGGGGATTGCAAGATGCGGATATCCAGCATGATGGGGCGGCTCGCGATGATCGCGGTCGCCGGCCTGCTCGCCACGGCGGTGCCCGCCTGGGCGCAGACACCGGCGCTCAAGCTGCTGACCGGAGCGAAGGGTGGTACCTTCTTTGAATACGGCGAGGCGGCAGCAAAATTCATCACTGCCGAAACCGGCCTTGCGATGGCTGTCGAGCCGAGCGGTGGCAGTTACGAGAATATCCGCGCGCTGCATGAGGGCAGGGCCGATCTGGCCCTGGTGGCGATGGGGCCAGGCTTCGAGGCCTGGAACAACAGCGCCGCCTGGACCAAGGGCGAGACCATGCGCAGGCTGCGCGCGCTGTTCCCGATGTACGAGACACCGTTCCATATGGGCCTGCGCCCGGATGCCGGTGTCACCGGCATCGCCGGCGTCGATGGAAAGCGCGTCGGTGTCGGACCGGAAAATGGCCCCGGCGCAGCGATGTTCCGCGACATGGTCGCAGAACTGAAGCTCAAACCCGAGATCGTGTTCGGTGCGCCGCAGGCCCTGGCCGACGACCTGATGGCCGGCCGGCTCGATGGTTTCTTCTTCGGTGCTGGTGTGCCGGTGCCGGCCTTCCAGCAGATGGCCGACCGCGACCGCCTGCGGCTGCTGCCGCTGGATGGCGCGGCCGCTGATGCCCTGCGCAAGCATTATCCTTATCTGGTGACCAGTGCGATTCCGGCCGGCTCTTACAAGGGCCAGCCGCAAGCCGTTGCGGCTGTTTCAGTATGGAACTTCGTCGCCGCGCGCGAGGGCCTGTCGGATGACGCCGCCTATCGCATTGTCAAGGCGGTGATGGGTGACCCGGCGAAAGCCACCAAAATCCACGTGACGGCGACCGGTACTACGGTGGCGAATGTGAAGGCCAATACCTTCATGCCCTTCCACCCGGGCGCGGTACGCTATTTCAGGGAAGCGGGGATTGCGCTGGCGGTGCAGTAAGAACCGGCAGGCTTACCTGGCGCGCGGGTCTCGACTGAGGCCGCGCGCCTCCAGGCGCTTGAGATAATCCTGCCACAGCGCGTCCTGGTCATGGCCGCGGTCGTAGAACCATTCCCAGCTGTAGAGGCCGGTGTCGTGCAGGTCGTCGAATTTGAGCCGCAGCGCGTAGGTGCCGACCGGCTCGATGCCCATGATGCCGACATGGCGGCGGCCGGGCACCAGGGTCTTCTGCCCTGCGCCATGGCCCTGCACCTCGGCCGACGGGCTTTCGATGCGCAGGAATTCGGCGGTGAAGGCAAAGCTCTTGCCGTCGGCATAGGCGACCTCGAGCCGCTTTTCAGCCGAGACATAGCGCACATCGGTGCAGGCCGGGCGGCCGGCCTGCTGATACAGCGACTGCGGGTTCATCCCGCTTGGCACAGACGCCATGTCAGGGCGTGTCGTCGATCTGGCGCGCTTCGTCCACCAGCATGATCGGGATGCCGTCGCGGATCGGGAAGGCCAAGCCGGCCTTTTCGCTCACCAACTCGTTGCGGGCGCGGTCATAGGTCAGCGGGCCCTTGGTCACCGGGCAGACCAGCAGCTCGAGCAGCTTGGGGTCGACGGGGGCGGAGACTTGGGTGGATTCGCTCATGACGGCCTCTCAGTTTGGCCCGGTTCAATTGGGCTTTGCGCCGCGCGGCAGGATGCTGCCATCCAGCAGGGCCATTTCCAGCAGGGACACCAGCATGGCGGCACGGGCCTTGAAATCGGGTGCTTCCAGCAGGGCCTGCTTCTCGCCGGCGCTGAACGGACAGATCATCGCCAGCGAATGCACCAGCAGGTCGTCGTTCACCGCGGTGATCGAATCCCAGTCGGCCGGCAGGTTGTGGCGGGCACAATAGGCGCGCAGCGCATGGATCAGACGGTCGCGCTCGCACAGCCCGTCCTGCGCCGCCGTCATGTCGGCGGCATACTCGGCATAGTCGGCCTCGACCTGGCGATAGGCGGTGCCGGCCTCAAGCTCGCGCGCCACCTGGAAACGGCACAGGCCACGCAAGGTCAGCAGGATGCGGCCGTCATCGCTTTCGGTGGCCGACACGATCTTGCCGACGCAGCCGGTGGTGTAGAGATCGGCGCCATTGCGCGGCGACTGGCCCGGCAGGCCCTCGCTCTGGGTCGGCTGGATCATGCCGATCAGCTTGGCACCATCGAGTGCCGCGCGCGTCATCGCCAGATACCGCGGCTCGAAGATATTGAGCGGCAGCAGGCCGCGTGGCAGCAGCAGCACGCCGTTCAGCGGAAAGATCGGAATCGTGCGGCTCAGCTCATCGATGCTCGCCGGGCACTGGGACTCGTGCATCGAGCCGCTCATGCTCAAGCAAACAGGATCGACGACAGCCGGCGGCGTGCATCCACCACCACCGGGTCCATCGGACCCATTGCCTCGAAGATCTTCACCAGCTGCTTGCGGGCGGCTTCCTCGTTCCATTTGCGGTCGCGCTTGACGATATCCAGCAGCTGGTCGATCGCCTCGGCCTGTTGGCCGGCGCCATGCAGCGCCACGGCATAGTCCAGCCGTGCCTGGTGGTCGTTCGGGTTGGCAGCGACGGCAGCTTCCAGCGGCTTCAGGTTGCCGGCCGCCTGGCTGCCGGCTTCCAGCAGTTCGAGTGCGGAGCGCGCAGCCACCACATCGGCATGCTCGGCCTTGTCGGCCGGAATCTGGCCAAGGATTTCCTTGGCCTCTTCCACTTCGCCCATGCCGATCAGCGCGCGGGCCAGGCCGCCCAGGGCCGAGATGTTTTCCGGCTCGGTGCCAAGCGCGGTGGAAAACGCCGTGGCGGCATCTTCCCAGGCCTGGGCGGCGAGCGCGGTCTTGCCGGCCTCGATGGCTTCGGCAGCGGTGTCCTCGATGGCGCCGGCGCCGGGCAGGCCCTCGACGAATTTCTTCAGCTGGCTTTCCGGCAGCGCGCCGACGAAGCCATCGACCGGCTGGCCGCCGGAGAAGGCATAGACCGCCGGGATCGACTGGATACGCAGCTGCTGGGCCAGCGGCTGGTTCTTCGGATCGTCGACATTGATCTTGACCAGGCGCAGCTTGCCGTTCGCCGCCTTGACCAGCTTTTCCAGCGCCGGGGTCAGCTGCTTGCAGGGGCCGCACCACGGCGCCCAGAAGTCGACCAGCACCGGCTGCTTCATCGACGCCTGCACCACGTCTTCCATGAAGGTGGTGATATCGGCATCCTTGATCAGGTCTGCAGCCGCAGCGGGTGCTGCAGTGGCGGGAGCGGCGATGCCGGTCAGGCCGGGCATGCTGCCGGGAAGGCTGGCTGGGGATTTGGGCGAAAGGTCCATGGCGGTCATCGTCACTTGAAAAGGGTTTGCTGTCGGGACCACAGATAAGGGCGCAGGCGGCAAAAGCCAACAGCCCACGCTGCAAATGCCGACAGCCATGGTGAAAATATAGGCATGCCGGTACCCCGCACAAGCGCGGGAATCGCTGATTCGGCGTGGTACGGCTCTTGCTTTCTCTACCGGTCAGGCCCGCATGACCCCTGATCGCATCGACATCGTCTGGATCGTTATCGCCACCTGCATGATCTTCACCATGCAGGCCGGCTTCTGTTGCCTGGAAAGCGGCTTCGTGCGCGCCAAGAACAGTATCAACGTGGCGTTGAAGAACCTGGCTGATTTCTGCATCGCCGCGCTGCTGTTCTGGGCCTTTGGTTTCGCCTTCGCCTTCGGCGCCGGCAACGGCTGGATCGGCGCCACCCACTGGCTGTTCGATGCCCGCGGCGAGATCGCGCTCGGCGTCTTCTTCCTGTTCCAACTGATGTTCTGCGGCACCTCGGCCACCATCGTCTCGGGCGCGGTGGCCGAACGGGTCAGTTTCGCCAGCTACATCGCCATCACCATTGTAATCTCCAGTCTGATCTATCCGGTCTATGCCAACTGGGCCTGGAATACCGGCCAGTTCGGCGGCAGCAGCGGCTGGCTGGCGCAGCTTGGCTTCATCGATTTCGCCGGTTCCAGCGTGGTGCATTCGATCGGCGGCTGGGTCTCGCTCGCCGCCGTGCTGATCATCGGCCCGCGCACCGGCCGCTTCCTGCCTGGCCAGCCCAGCATGCGCGGCCATGACCTGGTGATGTCGACGCTCGGCGTCATGCTGCTGTGGTTCGGCTGGTTCGGTTTCAATGGCGGCTCGACGCTGGCGCTGAATGAAAGCGTGCCGTCCATCCTGATCAACACCACGCTGGGCGGCTGCGCCGGCGGTGTCGCCAACCTGATCCTGTCGCAACTGCTCTACAACAAGATCCGCGTCGAGGATTTCCTCAACGGCACGCTGGCCGGCCTGGTGGCGATCACCGCCAACTGCCACAACACCTCGGGGCTTGGCGCCGTCATCATCGGCGCGGTCGGCGGCGGCGTGGCGATTGCCGGGGCCGAGCTGCTGGAACGCTGGAAGATCGACGACGCGGTCGGCGCCGTGCCGGTGCATCTGTGCGCCGGCATCTGGGGCACGCTGGCGGTGGCGATCTTCGGCGACCCGGCCGGCTGGCCCGTGCCACATGACCGCTTCACCCAGTTCGGCATCCAGCTGCTCGGCTGTGCCGCCGCCGCCGTCTATGGCTTCGGCGTCACCTATATCCTGCTGCGGCTGATCAACATGGCGGTGCCGCTGCGCGTCACCAGCGAGGCCGAGGCGATCGGTCTCAACCAGGCCGAACATGGCGCCGGTTCGGCCATGCTCGATCTGGTCGGCGACATGGAGCGCCAGCGCCGCGAAGGCCGCTTCGACCAGCCGGTGCGCGTCGTCGTCGGCTCCGAGGTCGAGACCATTGCGCTGCAGTACAACCGCGTGATCGCCCGCGTCACCCGCGATGCCGATGCGCTGCGCCGCGCCATCGAGGATCTCAAGCGCGCCAAGCAGGCGGCCGAGGAGGCCAGCAACGCCAAGTCGGCCTTCCTCGCCAATATGAGCCACGAATTGCGCACGCCGCTGAATGCCGTGATCGGCTTTTCCGAGATTCTCACCAACGAGCTGTTCGGCCATCTCGGCGATCCGCGCTACAAGGATTACGCCAGCGACATCCTGGCCAGCGGCCGCCATCTGCTCAGCCTGGTCAACGACCTGCTCGACCACACCCGCATCGAGGCCGGCCGCGTCGAACTGCACGATGTCGAGATGGATGTGCATGAGCATGCCGAAGCCGCGCTACGCCTGATGCGCGAACGCGCTTCGGCCGCCAATGTCAGCCTGCGCGGCGATTTCCCGGAGCTGCTGCCCTATCTGCTGGCCGACGAACGCGCGATCCGCCAGATGCTGCTCAACCTGCTGGGCAATGCGGTGAAATTCACGCCCGCCGGCGGCAGCGTCAGCCTCGCCGTGCAGCAGGAAGGCGATGGTCGGCTGGCGATTACGGTCAGTGATACCGGCATCGGCATGAAACGCGAGGATGTGCCGCGCGCGCTCGAACCCTTTGTGCAGCTGCATCACCATATGAACAAGGCCTATGGCGGCACCGGGCTCGGCCTGCCGCTGGTGCAGGCGCTGATGCGCCTGCATGGCGGCTCGATCACCATCGACAGCCGCGAGGGTGAGGGCACCAGCGTGACGCTGCGTTTCCCGCGCAGCCGCGTGCGCCAGCTGCCGGCCATCGCCATGGATGCGCGCGCCGCGGATTAGGGCTGCTGCCTAGGCCGGCTTGCGCTTCTGTTTGTCCAGCTCGCGGCCCACCGCCAGGATATGGCGGCGCAGCCAGAGCGAGCCGGGGTCGTTCTGGTGCCGCACCGGCCAGAACAGGTATTCCTCATCGCCCTCGGGCTGCAGCGGCGGCGCCAGCGCCACCAGGTCGAGCTGCCGGCTCAGGCTGGCGATCAGCCGGCCCGGCACGAAGGCGACCAGGTCGCTGCGCGCCACGGTATGAAGCGCTTGCAGGTAACTTGGCACGGATAGCGCGATGCGGCGCTGGATGCCCTGCTGCTGCAGCCAGCTGTCGATCAGGTCTTCGTCCTGGCCGCGGCCGATCACCGCCACATGGCGGGCGGCGAGGAAAACCTTCATCTGCTTCAGCTTCGTCGCCTGCGGATGCCCGCGCCGCACCGCCAGCATGTCGACATCGCCGAACAGGCGCTGGCGGTGGAAGCCGGGCAGGGCGCCGGGCCGGCAGTTGAAGGCGAAGTCGACGCGGCGGGCGATGTCGGGCGCGATGGCGCCGCTCGCCTGCAGCGGCGCGCCGCGCCACGGCGTCACATCCAGCCGCACGCCTGGCGCTTCGGCGGCGATGCGGCCGATCAGCGGCGGCAGCACGAAGTTGATGATGTAGTCGGGGATCATCAGGGCGAAACGCCGCGTGCTGCTGGCGGGATCGAAGCCATCGGCGACGAACAGTCCGCGCACGCTCTCCAGTGTCTGCTTCAGGGGCTCGCGCAGGCCCTGCGCCCGTGGCGTCAGTTCCATGCCGGAGCCGACCCGCACCAGCAGCGGATCATGCAGGATCTCGCGCAGCCGCCGCAGCGCATGGCTCATCGCCGGCTGTGACAGGCCGACGCGCAGAGCGGCGCGGCCGACATGCGCCTCGGTCACCAGCGCATCCAGCGCCACCAGCAGATTGAGATCGAGGGCGGCCAAATTCATCTTACGAATATAAATTATACAGACTATCGATTGGAAGAATAATCAACGCAGCGCCATCCTGCGCGGATCAGGAGATCGCCATGACCCCGAGAATCGCGCCCGTATCCGAACCCTTCACGCCCGAGGTGGCCGCCATCCTGGCGCGCCTGCCGGCCGCGTGGACGCCGCCGTTCCGGCTGTTCACCGTGCTGGCCCGCGAGCCCGACTTGCTGCAGCGGTTCCTGCGCGGCGCGGTCGGCTACCGGCCGGACAGCCGGCTCAGCCTGCGCCAGCGGGAAGTGCTGCTGCATCGCGTCACCGCCAATTGCGGCTGCCGTTATGAATGGGGCATGCGGGTGCATTTCTTCCAGCAGGCAGCCGGTCTGACCGCGGCGCAGGTGCGCGCCAGCGTGCAGGGCGGCGCTGATGACCCGGCCTGGGAGCCGGCCGACCATGTGCTGCTGCGGCTGGCCGATGCGCTGCATGACGACTGCGATATCGGCGATGACCTGTGGCGCGATCTGCAGGCGGTGTTCGCCGACGAGGCGATCCTCGAACTGCTGCTGCTCGCCGGCTACTACCGCACGGTCGCCTATATCGCCAACGGGCTGCGCCTGCCGCCGGAGGGCGGCCTGTGCCACCCCTGGCCGGACGCCCGGGAGGCCGCAACATGACATCCGTGGTGAAACAGGCCGCCGCCAACAAGGCGCTGCTGCAATGGGTTTTTGCCGATCTCGCCACCGGCCAGGGCCGGCCGTTCCTCGACATGCTGGCCGAGGATGTGGTCTGGCATGTCGAGGGCAGCACCGGCTGGTCGCGCAGCTATCAGGGAAAATCAGCCGTGAAGGCCGACCTGCTCAAGCCGCTGCATGCGGTGCTCGATGGCCCCAACCGGCTCAGCGCCTCGGGCTTCATCGCGGAAGCCGACTGCGTGGTGGTACAGGCGCGCGGCAATGGGCGCACCAAAGCGGGCGAACCTTACTGCAACAGCTACTGCATGATCTTCCGGCTGCGTGATGGCCGCGTGGTGGAGATCACTGAATATGCCGATACCGCGCTGATCGAACGCGTGCTGGGCCCGCCGCAGGTCGCGGCGGAGCCTTCCTCAGCCCACGTGTGAAGCCGGATTTCCGATCCGATCCGGTCAGGACTTGAAGAAGCGGACCAGGCTTGAGAGCTGCTCTGCCTGGGTTGCCAGGGTCTGTGCCGCCGCATTGGTTTCCTCGACCATGGCGGCATTGCGCTGGGTCGCTTCATCCATGCTGGTGATGGCCTGGTTGACCTGCTCGAGGCCGACCGCCTGCTCGCGGCTGCCGGCGGCGATATCGGCAACGATATCGGACGCTTTCTTGATCGCGGTAACGATTTCCGCGAGGGAGGCGCCGGTTTGATTCACCAGGGTTGCACCGGATTTCACTTTGGCATTCGACTCGGTGATCAGGGCCTTGATGTCCTTCGAGGCATTGGCCGAACGCTGCGCCAGTGCACGGACTTCCTGTGCCACCACGGCAAAACCCTTGCCGGACTCGCCGGCGCGTGCGGCCTCGACGGACGCGTTCAGCGCCAGCAGGTTGGTCTGGAAGGCGATCTCGTCGATCAGCGATACGATCTCGCTGATTTTGCGGGCGCTGGTCTCGATGTCGTTGACGGCCGTGACCGCTTCGCCGACCACGGCGCCACCGGCATCGGCGCGCGAGCTGGCACTGGCCGAAAGCTGGCTGGCATTCTGGGCGAAATCGGCATTCTGCTTTACCGTCGTGGTGACTTCGTGCATCGCCGCGGCCGTTTCCTCAAGCGTCGAAGCCTGGGCCGCCGTCCGGTTGCCGAGTTCATGGCTGACTTCGGCAATCTCGCCCGCCGCCCGGTTGACGTCTTCGGCGGTGGTGCTGAGCTGGCCCGCAAATTCCCGCAGTTTGGCCGAGGTTCCGTTGGCGCCGTCCTTCAGTTTGCCAAACACTCCATGATAGGCGCCCTGCACCTGTCTGCGCAGGTCGCCATCGGCGATGCCGCTTATCACATTGGCCACTTCGCCGGTGACGCCATCCAGCGTCTGGGCCAGCCTGTTCAGCTGGCGGGTGACCTCAAGCAGGAAGCCGTTCTTGCCGGATTCTGAAATCCGGCCCGACAGGTCGCCGTTGGAAATCTGGTCACAGAGCGCGGCGATCTCGCGTCCGGCAGCGGCTTCGCGCGCCTCGCGTTCCGCACGTGCCTGGTCGGCAGCGGCCCGCGTGGCGGCGCTCTCGGTTTCCAGGCGGTTCTTCTCGGCAATGCCATCGCGGAAAATCAGCAATGCCCGCGCCATGGCGCCGAGTTCATCCCTGCGGCCGGTGTCTGGAATCGCGACTGTTGCATCGCCGCCGGCAAGTTCGTTCATGCGACCGGTCAGGCGGGTAATTGGCCGTGCCACCGACATGGCGAATGCGAGCGCGATGCCGATGAACACGATCGTCATGCCCGCGCCCAGCAGGATGCTGTCGCGGAGCTGTGCGGACAGGGCGGCTTCAAGTTTCGAGCGGTCGCCCAGCAGGGCCACGGTCAGCAGCAGCTTTCCCTGCTTATCCAGCAGCGGAATGAATGCGACATCATAGGCCACGCCGGCGATCTGGGCGCGACCGTAAGTGTCGCGTGTTGCTGACAGGGCTGCCGTATCCGCCGGCACCCAGTCTTTCAGATGGTCGCCCGACCGGCCGGTCTGTTTGCCGTCGACAAAGAATGCCACGCCCATCCGGGCGGCATCGGCAATCCGCTTTGCCGTGTCATCCCGCACATAGCTGCCGACCTTGATGGTGCCGATGACGGCAGTGCCATTCCGGATCGGGGATACGGTTTCCTGTGCCAGTTCCTTGCTGGTGGGAGAGACGATCCAGGCCGCTGTCGCATTGCCCTGCAAGGCCGCAGCCACGGTGGGCACCTTGGTCTTGTCATCGCCTTTGGATTTCGGGTTATGGCCACGCAGAACCACGATGCCTTTGGTATCGGTCACTTCGATTGCGCCGACGACAGGGTCCAGGGCGCGGATGCGGGTGGTTTCCGGCACCAGGAAACTTTCCAGAGCGGCCATGTCGCCGGAGGCCAGCGCGTCCACGACACGGCCATGACGGCTGAAGATTTCCGCATAGGATTGTGTCGCAGCGGCAATGGCCTGGAAGCGGTCTTTCGCCGCCAGCGCCGAAAGCTCCATCCTTTCGTGCGCTTCTTCCTCGATGGAGGTGGACATCTCGCGGAAGGTGGTTGCCGTGTAAATCGCGGCTTCGACGGCGACCAGGGCGGCGACGCCAAGGGCTATGCGGGGCCCGATGCCAAACCAGGATCGTTTGGTCTGTTGTTTCGCGAGGGCACGCTCATCAAACGCGGAAACCAAAGCCATCTTATGTCCCACAAGTTTCTTGTCCCGCCGGGGCGGAATACAATTGTGTGCTTACGTCGGATGTGTGCTTACGCCAGATTTCGCGGAAAAGCGCAGTTACTTTTCGATAAGTAACAAGCTGGGGTGGCGTATATGGTTCATGATACGCATTCGCAATTATGGCTCCGACAGCGGACCCTGCCGTGGTATGGAGGGCGTCCGGCCTATCCGGCGGCCTGAGAGAACCCAGCCTGACTCGCCAGGTTGAGTGCGCTCAGCCGGCGCACCAGGTCGCGGTCGATGGCCGTTGGCTGTCCCTGCGCATCGAAGGCGGTCTTCCAGTCGAAGGCGCGCGGCGACGGGCCGTGGTCATGCAGGTGTTCGTGGCGCTGCACGGCTTCGCACCAGTCGGGCACATGGTCGCCGGCCACCCACCACAGCACGTAAGGCGGCCAGGCCGGTTTCTGCAGCGGGGAAGCCACCGGCTTCACAAACCAGTCGCGGCCATGCGCCAGCGCCTCGGCATGGATGCCGCTATAGGTGAAAGCCAGCGGCGATTCGAGATCGCGCCACAGCGACAGCGTGGAGGGCGAATGCGGGTCGCTGCCGGTATAGAAACGCGGATAGGCCGCTGGCCCCCAGCTGGCCGGGCCGGGATCGCCGTCATAGCCCGAGCGCGCGATGAAACCCGCGCTTCGCGCAACGGCGGCAAGGTTGCTGTCGTTGCGGGCATGAAAGCTGTCATTGACCGGATCGGCCGATGGCCGCCGGAAGATGCCGAAGGTATAGAGCGCGACGCGGTTTTCCACGCGCGCACTTTAGTCAAATCCTCTGGCCGCGCTAGGCCAATATCCGCGGTGAATAACGGCTCATGCCGGCCGGTAAGCTGAAGCTGCCGGATGGAAGCGGCGCACCGCCAGCACGCCCAGCAGCACGAAAATCGCCAGCGTGATGCCTTCGGTGATGAGGAAGGGCGGTTCAGACTGGGTGGGGGCGGTGGCGCGCAGGGACGGCACCTTGCCGAAAGCCTGAGCGATGGCCACGAAGATCAGCAGGAACAGGCTCGCCACTGCGCCACCGGCATAGATCGCGCGCCACGGACCGGCAAGGCGGAAGCTGTAGCGCGCCGGCAGGGTGGCGGCCAGCACAACCAGCGCCACGATGGCGGTGCCATGCGAGGGCAGGAACACGGTGAAGGGGAACAGGAAGCCGGTGGCACTGGTGAGCAGGGCGGTGGCGAGAAAAACCGTCGCCAGCCCGCCGCTGTCACGCCCGCGCAGCAGGTCGGCGATGACGACGATGCCGGCGATGATGGCGGCGACGCTGATCAGCGTATGGCCAAGCAGAAGCAGGGTGAGAAACATGGGGCCTCGGGGGCTGGAGGGGTGATCTGGACCCTAGCATGCCGCGCCCGGTCGGGCCGCGATACTATACAGAGGTTTAGGGAGGGCGGGCCTCAGGTGAGCCCAATCACGATCTTCCCGAAATGGCTGCCGCTGCCCATATGGCGGAAGGCCGCCTGCACGCCGGCTTCCGAAAAATCGAAGCATTCGTCCAGCACCGGCTTCAGCTTTGCCAGCGCCATGGCGCGCAGCATGGTATCGAAGCCTTCCTTCGATCCCACCGTCACGCCCTGCAGCCGCACCTGCTGCATCACCACCAGCGGAATCTGCAGGTCGTTGCTGGGGCCCGACAGCACGCCGATCATGCTGATGGTGCCGCCCGGCCGGATCGCGCGGATCGACTGCATCAGCGTACCGGCGCCGCCCAACTCGACGATATGATCCAGCCCGGCATTGCCGGTCAGCGCGCGCGCCGTGCGGCCCCAGTGCGGATCGGCCTTGTAGTTGATGCCATGGTCGGCGCCCATGGCTTTCACGCGGGCCAGTTTCTCGTCCGAGGACGAGGTCATGATCACCTCGGCGCCGGCCAGCTTGGCGAATTGCAGCGCGAACAAAGCCACGCCGCCGGTGCCCTGGATCAGCACGCGCTCGCCCGGCTGCACGCGGCCCAGCGTGACGATGGCGCTCCAGGCGGTTAAGCCTGCGCAGGGCAGGGAGGCGGCTTCCGCGTAGGACAGATGCGCGGGGATGTGGGCCAGCGCGCTGGCCGGGAAGCAGCGCTGTTCGCAGAGCCAGCCGTCATAAGGCCCGCCCATCGAGACGGCGAATTTCGCCACGCTGGGCTCGCCGCTCTGCCAGGCCGGGAAGAAATGCCCCAGCACACGGTCGCCGGGCTTGAAGCCGGTCACACCGTCGCCTGTGGCCACCACCTCGCCGGCGCCATCGGATACCGGGATCAGCGGCAGCTTCTGCTTCGGGTTATAGGTGCCCTGCGCCATCAGCCAGTCGCGGAAATTCAGCGAGCAGGCCTTCACCCGCACCAGCACCTCGCCGGGCGGGAGGTCTCTTTGGGGCACCGGGTCCGGCCGCTCGACCAGTTTGAGCGCATCGACCGAGAAAGACTGCAGTTCGATCGCGCGCATGGTGGTCTCCTCAGGCCTCGAAGCCGACGGCGCAGCGGCCGAGCCCCTCGGCCTCGATCTCGAACTGGTCGCCCGGTGCCGCGGCCTGCATGGCAAAGTATGTGCCAGTCATGATCACTTCGCCGGCGCGCAGCGGCATCTCGTCGCTCACCAGCCGGCCCGCCAGCCAGGCCAGCGCATGCAGCGGGCTGCCATAGACCGCCTCGCCGGTGCCGCTGATGATTGGCGCGCCGCCCTTGCTCATGTGCATCGGCATGCGGCGCAGGTCGAGGCCATCGAGGCGGCGCGCCGGCGCACCCAGCACGAAGGCGCCGCCATTGGCATTGTCGGCCACGATATCGACCGGCTTGGCATCCAGGTTGGCGATGCGGCTGCCCACCACCTCGATGGCCGGCAGGCAATAGGCGACCGCGCGGATCACATCGGCCAGCGTCGGCTGTTCCATCGCCAGGTCGCGCTCCAGCACGATGGCGACCTCGCCCTCGACGCGCGGCTGCATCACGCGGTCTTTCGCCACGGTATCGCCGTCGCCCATCAGCATGTCGGCATAGAGGTTGCTGTAGGCCGGTTCCTTCAGGTTCATCGCCTTCTGGGCGGCCTTGTTGGACAGCGCGATCTTGTAGCCGATGCTGCGCCGCCCGGCCTTGAGCCAGATGTCGCGGTTGAGGCCCTGCACGGCATAGGCGGCAGCCATGTCGCCGGCCAGCAGGTCACGCACCGGGGCGCAGGCAATGCCGGTCTCGCCGGCCTGGCGCAGGCGGTCGGCGGCATCCTGGAGGACGGCGGGGTTGGGTGACATGTCAGAGTCCTGCGGCTGTGGTGGTCTGGGCGGCGCCGATGCCGACCGATTCTCCGGCAGCGACGATCTCGCGCCAGGTGGTGGCATCCACCGGGATGCCGTCGCGGCTGCGGCTGGCGCGATAGCGACGCTCGGGCTCGCCGGCCACCTGCACGCCATCGGAACCCGGGGCTTTCGGCGCGGCCTTGACGAATTTGACGAAGGCATCGACCTCGCGGCGCCAGCTGTCGGCGCCGCCCAGCTTGGCCGGATCGACGATCACCGAAAACATGTTGTTGGTGATGGTGTTCTTGGCCCAGCTGCCCTCATGCATGGTGATGCCGCCGGTGAAGGCGCCGGCCAGCAGTTCGGCGATCACGGCCAGGCCATAGCCCTTGTGTTCGCCAAAGGTGAGGATGGCGCCGATCGGGCCGTCGAACATGGTGCGCGGCTCGGTGGTCGGCGCGCCGTTGGAATTGATCAGCGTGCCGGGCGGCACCTGCTCGCCCTTGTTCATGGCCACCCGCACCTTGCCCATGGCGATCTTGGAGGTGGCGAAATCCAGCACGATGGGCTCACCGCCGGGCTGGCTCGGCGGAAGCGCGCAGCAATAGGGATTGGTGGCAAAGCGCGCATCGGCGCCGCCAAACGGCGCCACCAGCGGCGGACGGCCCACCACGTTGACATAATGCGTCGACAGCATGCCGGCGGCGGCGCATTGCTCGCCCCAGTGGCCGATGCGGCCGATATGGTGGCTGTCGCGTAAGCTCACGATGCAGGCGCCGGTTTCCCGTGCGCGGCGGATGCCCAGTTCCATCGCCTCATGGCCGATCACCTGGCCATAGCCCATGCCGCCATCCAGGTTGAGGATGGCGCCGAAATCGCCGGTCACGCGCACCGACTGGTTCACCACCAGGCGTTTTTCGACCGCGGCGAGGATATACTGCGGCAACATGCCGACACCGTGGCTGTCATGGCCGCTCAGATTGGCCAGCACCAGATTCTCGGCGACCAGGGTGGCTTCGCGTTCGTTGCTGCCGGCGGCAAGGCAGATATGGCGCACGGCGGCGCGCAGCGGCTCCGGCTTGACGGTGACGGTTTCACCCATGGTTCTGTGTCCCTTTCTCGGTTGTATCTGGTGTATCGGAAAGCGGGCGGGTCGACAATATCGTAAGGCTACGGAGGGATTTGACCCGGGCGGGGCGTTGCGGCAGATTGGGGCCATGCAAAAAATCCCCGCCCTGATCGCCCTGCTTTTCCTGGCCGCCTGCACCTCGCCGCTGGAGCATGTGGCCGAACGCGCCCGCAGCGAGATGATCGGCATGACCGAGGGCCAGCTCAAGGCCTGTGCCGGCGAGCCGACCGCCACCAACCTGGAAAACGGCACCGTGCTGTGGAGCTATTTCCGCGAGACCAGCCGCTCGGCGGTGGCGATCTCCGGCGATATCGGCTACACGCCGACCAATCGCGGCGAAACCAATTACGACTATTTCCGCTATTGCGAGGCGACCTTCGCGCTGCAGGGCGGCCGGGTGCGCAGCGTCGAGTTCCGCGGCCGCACGGCGACGGGCCGCGAGATCATGGAACCCTGCGGCGCCATCGTCGAGCGCTGCGTGGCGGCAAAGCCATGATCACCTGTTTCCTGCGCTACGAAGTCGATCTCGACAAACTGAAAGATTTTGAAGAATACGGGCGCATGTGGATCCGGTTGGTCAACAAGCTGGGTGGCACGCATCACGGCTATCTGATGCCCAGCGAGGGCGCCAGCGATGTGGCGCTGGCCAGCTTCAGCTTCCCGAGCCTGGCGGCCTACGAACAGTATCGCAAGGCGGCGGCGACGGACGCGGAATGCCAGGCCGCGATGGCCTTCTTCGAGCGCACGCGCTGCTTCCGCCGCTACGACCGGAGTTTCTTCCGCCCGGTGTTTGAGTAAGCCCGGCGGCTAATGCGCCGCTTCCCAGTTGGCGCCGACGCCGGCATCGACCACCAGCGGCACATCCAGCGTGGCGGCCGACTGCATCACCGCCTTCGCCACCGCGATCAGCGCATCCACCTCTGACTCGGGCGCCTCGAACACCAGTTCGTCATGCACCTGCAGCAGCATGCGGGTCTTGAGCCCCTCGGCCGCCAG
>NZ_CALRUC010000107.1:0-15664 GCF_943371255.1 Ferrovibrio terrae
GCTTCGGTCACGGCGAAGCCCAGCATCAGGTTGCCGAACAGCTTCGGGGCAGCGCCCGGATTGCGCAGCGCGCCATTGAGGAAGTTCGCGAAGATCAGACCCACGCCGATCGCCGCGCCGCCCATGCCGATCGCCGCAATGCCGGCACCGATCATCTTGGCAGAAGCAAGATCCATGATACTCATCCTTCTTTCTAGGTTTGAACTGGTAAACGGTTGAACACAGAGAACTGTTTATTGGGAAAACGCTTAGTGATGTTCCATGTTCACGGCCTCGGCGAGGTAGAGGCAGGTGAGGATGGCGAACACATAGGCCTGCAGGAAGGCGATCAGGAATTCCAGCGCCGTCAATGCAGTGACCATAATGAGCGGAAGAATGCCCGAAGCCGACATCACGCCGCCCATGCCGATCATCGACACGATGAAGCCGGCGAAGACCTTGAGCGTGGTGTGACCCGCCAGCATGTTGGCGCACAGACGAAGCGACAGCGAAATCGGGCGCGAGAGATAGGAGATGATCTCGATCGGCACGATGATCGGCGCCAGCCACATCGGCACGCCGGCCGGCATGAAATGGGTGAAGAAGTGGATGCCGTTGCGCACGATGGCAATCGCCGTGATGCCGAGGAAGACGACGATGGCGAGCGCGAAGGTGACGATGATGTGGCTGGTCACCGTGAAGCTGTAGGGCACCATGCCGAGCATGTTGGCCATCAGCACGAAGATGAAAAGCGAGAAGATGAAGGGGAAATACTGGCGGCCGTTGGGGCCGACATTCTCGCGCACCATGTTGGCGACGAATTCGTAACTCAGCTCGGCCACCGATTGCAGGCGGCCCGGCACCAGGCTGCGCTGGCGCATGCCATAGACCATCAGCACAACGGCGCCGACCACGCTCAGCACCATGAACAGCGACGCGTTGGTGAAGGAGAAGGCCTGCAACTGGCCGCCCTCGCCACACAGCGCGATGCACTTCACCTTGAACTGATCAAGCGGGCTGGCCACTGTTAGTCCCCTTCCTTTTTCGCGCCGCGCTCGCTGTCGGCGAGCTGCTGGCGCTGCATCATCATGCCCGTGCGGATCGCCGACCACATCGCGGCCGCGATCCCCAGCAGGATAAAACCGACCAGACCCCAGGGTGTCGTCCCGAGCCAGCGGTCAAGCCACCAGCCGATGAACACCGAAACACCGACCGCCGCGACCATCTCGATCGCCAGCGACCAGGCCTTGCCGACCGTCGCCGTCTGGCGGGGATCGGCATCCGGGCGCCGCTTTGCCTTCTCTTCGGCCTGCCGCTCGCGCACCCCTTGCAGGTCGCGCTCGAGCTTGGCGAGGGCCGGATCCTCGGCATCGCTGCTTCCCGCTGTCGGTCGATCCTGTTCAGCCATGGTGTGATACCCCCGGCGCCAGAGGCGACCGCCCCCAGAAAGCGCGGGCACCATAGAAACCGGGGGAGTCAGCGTCAAGCCACCAGAGGGCAGTGCAGGATTTAAGAATCGATCGCATCTGCCAAATCAACCCCTTTGCAACACTAGGGTTTTTCAGGGCTATTCGTGAAAGCGCCGGGGCCGCTGTTTGCACTGCGGCGGCCACCCGGCGGGGCCGCCGCCAACTGCGACAATCTGCCACAGCAGAGCCGAATCGGACCGACTCAGGGCAGTTCGGCCGGCAGCCCGGCGCAGGGATAATAGGTGACGTCCGGCCCGACATGGGGCGGATGGGCGGCCTGGGTGATCGGGTCGAAGTGATACAGCGACAGGCCGAACAGACCGTAGGGCTGACCCTGGGCATCGCTGAGCGGCACCACCAGGCGCTCGGCGCCCTTTTCCTGCATGGCCCGCGGGGCGATATGGCGGTAGCTGACATGCAGCGCCGGGGTCAGCAGGATGCGGCGGTAGATCTGGTGGGCGATGGCCGCACTTTCGGCCGGCATGAAATCCTGCGGCTGCTTGCCGGTGATGTTGGTACCCCAGGCCTCGTTGACCTGCTCGCCCGACAGCCGGCAGACAAAGCTGTCGCTGTCGGCCCGATACTGGAACAGCCAGACATGCGGCAGGCAGGGCTTGATGGCGGCGGGCGCCAGCGCATCGCGCGGCATGCTGAGGCCAGACCGGTTGGCGGCCCAGTGGCGCAGCAGCTGCACAAAGCGTGGATCGCGCAAGACCGGCCATTGGCCCGGCGCGGCGACCCGGCCGATGTCGCCCGAAGACTCGTTGTCTGCCTGATTGCTCATCCATGACCATGCTAGGCGAGACCGTGAAGGCCGTCGAGCGGTGCCCAGAGGTGGAAAAGCAGTAATACGCCGGTGTGATCTGAACCTTGTGCTTCAGGGCAGCGTGGCCGGCAGGCCGGCACAATCATACAGTGTGACGGCGCCCTGCATGTTCAGCGGATCCTCGAAGCTGGTCTGCGTGCCGAGATAATACAGCGTCAGACCGAACACGCCGTAAGGCGAGCCATCGTCATGCGCCAGCGGCAGGATCAGGCGCTCGGCGCTCTGCGCCATGCCATCGGCCGGCGTGATGCGGCGCCGGCTGACCTGGATCGCGGGGGTTTCCAGCATGCGGCGATACAGTTTCGGCACGCGGGCCTGCATGGCCGGCGGCATGAAGACGCTGGCCCGCTTGCCGATCAGGCTGCGGCCCCAGGCCTCGTTCACCGCCTCGCCGGAAAGGGTGCAGATGAAGTCGTTTTCCTCGGGCAGATATTTGTAGAGCCAGACATGCGGCAGGCAATCGCGGATGGCAGCCGGATCGATCGCCGTGCGTGGCGTCATCAGGCCGGCACGGCGCTCGGCCCAGTGACGCAGCAGCGTGCGAAAGCGTGCATCGGCCAGCTCCGGCCAGCAGTCGCGCGCGGCCATGGTGATGTCGAGGGCGGCCAAGGCCGCCGCGCTGTCATCCTGCATCGTCCCCCACCCTGACGCCGGTGCATATCGGCGTTGCTTATGGCCACGATCATAGGCTGCGCGGCAGGTTCGTCCATATCATCATGGCCGGTCCGGCCGGGCCGGAGGGATCAGGCGTGGGTGCCGCAGAGCTTGCAGGCCGGGTCGCGCCGCAGCTTCACCGTGCGGACATCGCCGCGCAGGGCATCGTACAGCAGCAGGCGACCGGACAGGCTGTCGCCCAGATCGAGCAGTTCCTTCACCACTTCCAGCGCCTGCAGGCTGCCCATCACGCCGCCCAGCGCACCCAGCACGCCAGCCTCGGAACAGGCCGGCACGCTGCCCGCCGGCGGCGGTTCGGGGAAGACGCAGCGGTAGCAGGGATGCGGCGCGCCCTGCCAGGGCTTGAAGGTGGAGAGCTGGCCGTCGAAGCGCAGGATCGCCGCCGTCACCAGGGTCTTCTTCAGGCGATAGCAGGTGTCGTTGACCAGGAAGCGGGTATCGAAATTGTCGCTGCCATCAGCCACCAGATCGTAGGCGCCGATCAGCGCATCGGCATTCTGCGGCGTCAGCCGCTCGGTATGCTCGATGACGCGCACATGCGGGTTGAGGCCGGCAATCGCCACCGCCGCACTTTCGGTCTTTTTGCGGCCGACATCCTCGGTGCCATGCAGCACCTGGCGCTGCAGGTTCGACACCGACACGGTGTCGTCGTCGACGATGCCGAGCGTGCCGATGCCGGCCGCAGCCAGGTATAAAAGCAGCGGCGAGCCCAGGCCGCCGGCGCCGATCACCAGCACGCGCGCGGTTTTCAGCCGCTGCTGCCCGGCACCGCCCACTTCCGGCAGGATGATATGCCGGGAATACCGTTCGAGTTCGTCCTTGCTGAACACGGCACTCACAGGCCGTCGAACAGCGCGGTCGACAGATAGCGTTCGGCAAAGGAGGGGATGATGACCACCACGGTCTTGCCCTCCATGGCCGGCCGCGCCGCCACTTCGAGGCCGGCGGCAATCGCCGCGCCGGACGAGATGCCGGCCGGGATGCCCTCCATGCGCGCCATGCGGCGCGAGGTCTCGAAGGCGGTTTCGTTGCCGATGGTGATGATCTCGTCGATCAGCTTGATATCCAGGTTGCCGGGAATGAAACCGGCGCCGATGCCCTGGATCTTGTGCGGGCCCGGCTTGCCGCCGGAAATCACCGGGCTGTCTTCCGGTTCGACCGCGATCATGCGCAGCGACGGCTTCTTGGCCTTCAGCACACTGCCCACGCCGGTCAGCGTGCCGCCGGTGCCGACGCCGGAAATCACCACATCCACCTTGCCCGCCGTATCGACCCAGATTTCCTCCGCCGTGGTGTGGCGGTGGATCTCGGGATTGGCCGGATTCTCGAACTGCTGCGGAATCACGCTGCCGGGAATGTCTTTCAGCAGCTCCTCGGCACGCGCCAGCGCACCCTTCATGCCCAGACCCGGCGGCGTCAGCTCCAGCTCGGCACCGAGGAATTTCAGCATCTTGCGGCGTTCCAGCGACATGCTTTCCGGCATGACGAGAATCAGGCGATAGCCTTTCGCCGCAGCAACAAACGCCAGCGCGATGCCGGTGTTGCCCGAGGTGGGCTCGATGATGGTGGAGCCGGCCTTGAGCGTGCCGCTGGCCTCCAGCGCCTCGATCATGGCGATGCCGATGCGATCCTTCACCGAGGACAGCGGATTGAAGAATTCCAGCTTGGCCAGCAGATCGGCCTTCGCGCCGGCCTCTTTCGCCAGACGGTTGATGCGCACCAGCGGCGTGGCGCCGATGGTGTCGACGATCGAGTCATACACCTTGCCGCGCGGCGGATTATGGATGCGGATCGTGTTGGGTCGCGCCTGGGTCATACTGTCCTCCCGCTGTCGCGGTGCTGGTTACGGGTGATGTCAGATCGCGAAATTGTCGGCGCCTTCAAGCTGGGCGGCGAAACCGCTGGTTTCCGCCCGGCTGCACAGATCCTCCAGGGTGATCTTGTCGATCCGCGCCATGATCGCCGCCTGGCATTCCTCCCAGATCGGCTGCACGGTGCGGCGGCCCAGTTCGGACCCGGCGGAGAAATCCTCCTCGCCCTCGACATCCAGCTCGGACACGATGCGCACCACCTCGCCCACCGTGATGCGGCGGCGTTCGCGCGCCAGCGTATAGCCGCCGCGCGGGCCGCGCACGCCCTTGAGGATGCCGTTGCGCACCAGATGCTGCATCACCTGCTCAAGATAGCGCTGCGGCACATTCTGCCGCGTGGCGATATCCTTGGACTGCACCGGTTCGGGGCGCGCGTGGAAGGCAATGTCGACCACGGCTTCCAGCGCATGCATGGTGCGCCGCGTACACTTCAACATGCTGTCAGTCTCCTGCTGCTGTCTTGGGCGTTGCCACACCCGTAGAACCAAATCCGCCGGCACCGCGCTGGGTTTCCGGCAGCTCGGCCACCGGCACCCATTCGACGCGGCTGTAGGCGGCGACGATCATCTGCGCGATGCGCTCGCCGCGATTGATGGTAAACGGCGCGTCGCCGTGATTGATCAGCACCACGCCCACCTCGCCGCGATAATCGGCATCGATGGTGCCGGGCGAATTCAGCACGGTGATGCCATGCTTGAACGCGAGGCCCGACCGCGGCCGCACCTGCGCCTCGAAGCCGGGCGGCACCGCGATGCTGATGCCGGTCGGCACCAGCTTGCGCTGGCCGGGCTGCAGCACGATGGACTCCGCCACGGCAGCCAGCAGGTCGAAACCGGCGGCATCCTCGGTGGCATAGGCCGGCAGCGGCTGGCCGGCTGCATGCGGCAGCTGCTTGATCGGCACATGCAGGGGAACAGGACGCGACATCACGAACCTTTCTTGGCGTTTTTCTTGATCGGTGCATCTTTGAACGACGCGGCAATGCGGGCGGCGAGCCGCGCAGCCACTTCGGGCTTGCTCAGACGCGGCCAGTCCTCGACGCCGGTGGCCGTCACCAGATGCACGGCATTGCTGTCGCCGCCAAACGTGCCGGTACCTTCCGAAACATCATTGGCCAGAATCCAGTCGCAGCCTTTCGACTGCAGCTTTTTCTGCGCATGCATGACGACGTTTTCGGTCTCGGCGGCAAAGCCGACCACCAGGGCCGGACGGCGCCGGGCATCGGTGGTGCTGATGGCGCGCAGGATGTCGGGATTCTCGGCCAGTTTCAGCACCGGCGGCAATTCGCCGGTCTTCTTCATCTTCTGCGACGCTTCCACCGCCACCCGCCAGTCGGCGACGGCAGCGGCGGCAACGAAAATATCGACCGGAAGGTCGAGGAAGCAGGCCGAGAACATGTCGCGCGCCGCTTCCACATGCACGGTCTTCACGCCCGCCGGATCGGGCAGCGCCACCGGCCCGGTCACCAGAGTCACATCGGCGCCGCGTGCGGCCAGGGCGGCGGCAATCGCATGGCCCTGCTTGCCCGAAGACCGGTTGGCGATATAGCGCACCGGATCGATCGGCTCATGGGTCGGGCCGGAGGTGACAATGGCGCGCCGGCCTTTCAGATCCTGCACAATGGGCTGAATATTGGCGGTCTGCACGGCCGAGGGCTGATCGCCGCGCGGCTGCACCAGGCCCAGATGCTTGGGCAGCGGCTTGCCGAACTGCGCCTCGATGGCGGCGACGATTTCCAGCGGTTCGGCCATGCGGCCCGGGCCGTATTCGCCACAAGCCATCTCGCCATCATTCGGCCCGATGACGGCGACGCCGTCGGCCTTCAGGCGTTCGAGATTGCGCTGGGTGGCCGGGTGGAACCACATGCGCACATTCATCGCCGGCGCGACGAGAACAGGCTTATCGGTGGCCAGCAGCAAGGTGGTGGCCATGTCGTCGGCCAGGCCATTGGCCATTCGGGCGAGGATATTGGCGGTGGCGGGTGCGACCACCACCAGATCGGCATCGCGCGACAGCTCGATATGGCCCATCTCGGCTTCGTCGGTCAGCGAGAACAGATCGCTGGACACCTTCTCGCCGCTTAAGGAAGAGACACTGAGCGGGGTGACGAACTGCGCGGCGGAGTCGGTCATCGCGCAGCGCAGGCTGGCACCGCGTTCGCGCAGGCGCCGGATCAGCTCCAGCGCCTTGTAGGCGGCAATGCCGCCGGAAATCACCAGCAGAATCCGTTTACCCTTGAGCACAGTTTCCTCGGTTTTCTGGCGAAACCCTGTGGAACAGCCAAATCACGTGGCGTTAATGTGTTTAAAAATAATCCACATTCCACAAAACTACAAGTGCCTGCGGGAAATCCCAGACCCGCATTGACTTTAACGTGACGTCAAACTGCACAACGGCCGGCGGATACTCCGAATCAACAGGCGGGGCAGGATGTTCAGAATCGGCGAGTTCTCAAGAATTGCCCGGGTTTCGGGCCGGCTGCTGCGCTATTACGACAGCATCGGGCTGCTGAGCCCGCAGCATGTCGATGCCACGACCGGCTATCGGCATTACACCATCGGCCAGCTTGGCCGGCTTAACCGCATCCTGGCGCTGAAAGATCTGGGCCTGACGCTGGACCAGGTCGCGCGCCTGATCGACGACAAGGTCTCGACCGATGAAATCCGCGGCATGCTGCTGCTCAGGAAAGCCGAACTGGAACAATCGCTCAGTGCCGAAGCCGCGCGGCTGCGCCATATCGAATCCCGGCTGCAACAGATCGACGAGCAGGGCGAGCTGAAGAATTACGACGTCATCCTGAAATCCACGCCGGCGCAGCCGTATCTGTCGACGCGGCGCCGCTTTGGCGGCATGGACGACGTCGTGGCGCTGCTGCGCACCATCGTGCAGACCGTGACGGCGCAGGTGCCGGCTGGCTTGCGCAACGAACTGATCGTGGTGGCGCATTCCGATTTCGACGATGAAGACCTCGATCTCGATATCGGCTTCGGGCTGGCGAAACCGATCAACCGCAGCATCACCCTGCCCGACCAGACCAGCATGACGATCGCGGAACTGCCGGCGGTGGACGCGCTGGCAACGCTGATCCGGCGTGGCCCGAGCGAACAAAGCCATATCGGCTTCGGTGCGCTGGGCCTGTGGATGGAGGCGAATGGCTACCAGATCGACGGACCGAGCCGCGAGGTATTTCTGGAACTGCCGACCGGTGCAGATGCGGTGATGGAAATTCAGTTCCCGGTGCGCAAAAGCACCGCTTGACTTTGACGCCGCGTCAAACCCCCAGGCTCCTGTCGTGGCCATTCGGCCAGCTTCGCAACAACGACAGGATATCCGATCATGTTGACCATCTATGGTGTGCCCTTCTCGGTCCACACCCGCAAGATCACGCTGACCGCTGCGTTCAAGGGCCTGGACTACACACTTGAACAGGTTTTCCCCTTCGATCCGCCGCAGCAGTGGGCATCGCTGAGCCCGACCGGACTGATCCCGGCCATCAAGGACGGCGATTTCACGCTGGCCGATTCCACCGCGATTTTCCTGTATCTGGAACGCGCCTATCCGGCGCAGCCGCTGCTGCCGCAGGACGACAAACTGGCGGGCCAGGCGCTGTTTCTCGATGCCTATGCCGGCGGCACGCTGTTCCGCACCATCGTACACGGGCTGTTTTTCCAGAAGGTGCTGCGGCCCAAGGTACGCGGCGAGGCGACCGATCAGGCCGTTGTCGACCAGATCTGCAACGGGATCAGGCCGGGTGTGTTCGGCTATCTCGACAGCATCGCCGGCGGCGACTACCTGGTTGGCAACAGCCTGACCATCGCCGATATCGCGGTGGTGTCGAACCTGCTGACCTACAGCTATCTGGGGCTGGACATCGAGGCGGCGACATTCCCGAAACTGGCAGCCTATTTCAAACGCCAGATCGCCTCGTCCTTTTTCGGCACCGCCATCAGGGCCGAACAGGCCGCCGTGGACGCGATGGGACTGGATCGCAGCCTGATCGCAGCCTGACGGCGATCAGGTGGACCGGCGCCCCGGGCGCCGGTCTAGACGTGCTGGCCGCCGTTGATGTGGATTTCGGCGCCATTCACATAGGACGAGGTCTGGGTGCACAGGAAGTAGATGGTGGAGGCCACCTCTTCCGGCTTGCCCAGGCGGTGCATCGGGATATCCCGGCGCACGATCTCGTCGGTGCCGGGCGACAGGATCGAGGTGTCGATCTCGCCCGGCGCGATGGCGTTGACCCGCACATTGTACGGCCCGAATTCCCAGGCCATCTCGCGGGTCAGCGCCGCCAGCGCCGCCTTGGAGGTGGCATAGGCCATGCCGGCAAACGGATGCACGCGGCCGCCGGCAATCGAGGTGACATTGACGATGGAACCCTGGGCGGCCTTCAGCTCGTCGAACAGGCCGCGCGCCAGCAGCGCCACCGAAAACAGATTGACGTTGTAGACATGCATCAGCGTCTTGAGATCAGTGTCGAGCACACCGAGCCGCGATCCGCCCGGTCCCTTGGGCGAGATGGCGGCATTGCTGACCAGCGCATCGAGCTTGCCATCGGGCAGCCGGGTCTTGAGATCGGCGATCATCGCCGGCAGCTGCTCGATGTCGTTCAGGTCCATCTGCACATGGCTTTCCGCGCCGCCCTCCCAGGGGCAGTGTTCGGAAAACGGATGGCGCGAGACGGTGAAGACCCGCCAGCCAGCAGCGGAGAAGCGCTTCACGGTGGCATGGCCGATGCCGCGGCTGGCGCCGGTGAGAATGAGAGTGCGTTGACGATCCGACATGGGCTGAGAACCTATCGCAACACTATGCACCGCGCCAGCCGCGGTGCGGCCATGGCACACGAATTCGCCGCTTGATTCCTGCGGTTTTTGACAGGTGCGGTCAGATGCCCGGTTTCGCCAGAGTACCCTGGGGGGTGACTGTCGCCGCGCCGAGCCGGTTGTTGATGTAATATTCATCACGCGGGAACAGGTCGGCATTCAGCATGGCGCCGCCGGCTTCAATCGCCACCGGCTCCCGCAGGATCGCATCGCGGAACAGGCGGTCGGCGGCGGCGGTGTCGATGCCGGCGGCGGCGAAATGGCGCCGGGTTTCGGGCAGCGCGAACAGCCGGGCCAGCCGGGCATGATCCAGCTGCACCGGCTGGCGCGAGCCGATCAGCACCGGGAAAGGCTGCAGCATCGCCACATGCGGGAATACAGCACTGAAAGTTGCCACGCTGCGCGCCGTCGGCCCCCATTGCACATAGATGCCGCCGTCATCCAGCGCGGCCAGCACCAGCTGCATGAATTCCTGCGAGTAGAGCAGTCCGCTATGCGAGGATTCGGGCAGGATCGCATCGGCCTGGATCACATCGTAGCGGCGGTCGGCGGCGAAGATGGCGCGGCGGCCGTCGCCGACGACGAATTCATAGCGCGGATCCTTGAGCAGCCCGGCAATGGCGGAGTCAGGCTCGCGCGCGGCAAAGGCCCGCAGCACCTGGAACACCGGGCCGACCAGCTCGACCACGCGCACGCGCTGGGTGGCGGGATTGACGCCAGCCGCAAAGGGCGTGCCGCCGCTGCCCGAACCGATCACCAGCACATCTTCCGGCGCCGGATGCAGCAACGGCCCGACCGCGCCGAGGAAGGCATGCTCGATCAGGAAGGGCCATTTCGACTGGGTAAAGCCCTGGATGAAAAACGGACTGGCACTGCCGTCATCACTCAGGCGGAACAGCGCCAGGCCGGAGCGGTCTTCCGCCACCAGGATGTCGTGATGTTCGGCGGCCTGGTGCAGCCGCGCCCAGAATTGCACATTGGTGGGAAAGGCTGCGACCACCACGGCCAGCACGGCGGCCAGCGCGGTGGCAAGGCCCGAGGCGACAGGCTGGCGTTCGCGCCAGGCCGCCAGACTCCAGTAGAACAGTAGAGCCACCGCCAGCAATGCCACCAGCTTGAGGCTGCCCGCGGTGCCGAGCCAGTGCAGCGCAGCCAGACCGGTGGCCAGGCTGCCCGCCGCATTGCCGAGGATATTCGCCACCTGCACCGCGGCGACGCGCCAGCCGAGCCGGCTGAGATCGGTCTGCACCGCCTGCTGCGCCAGCGGGAAGGAAATGCCGAGCAGCAACGAGGGCGGCGCCACCAGCAGCACCGTCACCACCAGTGCCGTGGCGAGCGGCAGGCCGTAATGCCGGGTATTCTCGGCCGCCAGCAGGCCGTCCCACCAGTCGGCGCCGGCGAGCCAGTAGACGCCCCAGATCGAGGCGAGCGCGTAGAGCGTGGCAAAGGCCTGCACGGCGAAGAAGGCGGCGCGCGTGTCGCGCAGTTTTTTCAGCCATACCGCGCCCAGCACCATGCCCAGGCCATCGGCGAGCAGGAAGCTGCCCAGAATCGTGGCGAAGCTGTAGGCGGTGTATTGCGCGATCACGCCGGCGACACGCACCCACAGGATTTCCAGCGCGACGATGGCAAAGCCCGAGACGAAGACCAGCACCGCCCAGGTGGCGAAGCCGAAGCCGCCCGTGATGGGGGCGACTGCGGATTCTTTTTGAAGCGCCGGTGCCGGTGTCGCATTGTTGCGCCACAGCACCAGGCCGATGGCGGCGGCGATCAGGTTGAACAGCGCGCCGACACGCAGGGAATTCTCATAGCCCAGCGTGCCGATCAGCCACCAGCCGCCAAGCAGCGCGCCAAGTCCGGCGCCCAGCGTGTTGAGACCGTAGAGCCAGCCGATGCGCGGCGCTGCATCGGCCAGCGAATTGATCGCCGCCTTGGCCAGCAGCGGCAGCGAGGCGCCCATCAGCATGGTGGGAATCAGGATGCCGGCGAAGCAGACGGCGAAGATGCCCCAGCGGCTGGGCACCAGCGGGCCGATCACCTGCACGACGAAATCATAGAGAAACGCGCGGCTGCCCAGGGCGAAGATACCGATGCCGATCTCGCAGGCGACAAAGCCGATCAGGGCGGCGCGCATGCCGAGCCGGTCGGTGACCGCGCCGGCGGCGAGGCTGCCCAAGCCAAGACCCAGCAGGAAGGCCCCCACCACCAGGGCGGCGGTCACCGCATCGGAACCGGCGAACAGGCCGAGCATGCGCTGCCAGACGATCTGATCGATCAGCGCAGCGAAGCCCGACAGAAAGAAAGCGGCACATAGCGCAAGAAACGAAACGCGGGCCAGAAAAGCCACCGGACGCGACGCGGCGTCCACACCGGACTGCACCATTGAGTTCCCCCGACTGTTGCAGATTTTGTACAGGGCCATGCCGGCCCGGCGCCAGCAGAAATGCCGCAGAGGGTCGCGTTTGGGCGGTGCAACGGGATTTTTCCGGCTGCTGCAGCGTTGTTCCTGTCCGCCCCGGCCGGTTGCCGGCATGGCGGCTGTCAGGGAGCGTGCATGACTCCGGCTTACACCATCGGGATCGAAGAAGAGTATTTCCTCGCCGAAGCGGACAGCAAATCCGCCGTCTCGCGCATGCCCAAAGGGTTGATCCGGCGCGCCCGCGACCGGATGGGCGCGCAGGTGACACCAGAGCTGCTGCAATCGCAGATCGAGGTGGTGACGCCGGTCTGCGCTTCGCTGGACGAGGCGCGTCAGCATCTGCGCGGCTATCGCGATGTACTGCACGGCATCGGCGCGGAATTCGGCCTGCAGGTGTTTGCCGCCGGCACGCATCCGATGGCGGAATGGTCCGAGCAGACGCCGACCGACAAGCCGCGCTACACCAAGCTGGCCAACGACCTGCAATTCCTCGCCATGCGCAACATGATGTGCGGCCTGCATATCCATGTCGAGGTGAGCGATCCGCATCTGCGCATCGACACCATGAATCGCGTGCTGCCCTTCCTGCCCACGCTGCTGGCGCTCAGCACCTCGTCGCCATTCTGGCGCAAGCGGCCCACCGGCCTGATGGGCTATCGCCTCGCCGCCTATGACGAACTGCCGCGCACCGGCATTCCCGATTTCTTCGTCAACCTCGCCGATTACAACGCGCTGATCGACACCATGGTATCGGCCGGCGTGATTGAAGATGCCAGCCATGTCTGGTGGGCGATCCGGCCGTCCACGCGCTTTCCCACGCTGGAGCTGCGCATCGCCGATTCCTGCACCCATCTGGAAGACACGCTGTGCATCGCAGCCCTCTATCGCTGCCTGGTGCGCGCGTTGGGCCGCGTGCCGGAGCTGAACGGCATCTGGCGCAATCACACGCGGCTGCTGATCGAGGAAAACCGCTGGCGCGCCCAGCGCTATGGCACCACCGAAGGCCTGATCGACTTCGCCGAGAAACGCCTGGTGCCGTTTGCCGATGTGATCGAGGCCCTGCTGGCGCTGATCGCCGAGGATGCAGACACGCTTGGCTGCATGAACGAAGTGCAGCATGCCCGCACCATCCTCACGCGCGGCACATCGGCGGCGCAGCAGATGGCCCTGTATCGTCAGGCGCGCAACGATGGCGCCAGCCGCATCGAGGCCCTGCGCCGCGTGGTCGACTGGCTGGCGCAGACGACCGCCGCCTAGCCTTTGCGAGCCGGCGCGTTATAGTCGCGCCACATGACCGATTCCGACGACCCTGTTGATGCACTGCGGCTCGACAAATGGCTGTGGCTGACCCGCTTCTGCAAGACACGCGCGATCGCGCAGAAGCTGGCGACAAAAGGCCGCATCCGCATCAACGGCCGCCCGGTCGACAAGCCGCATGCTCTGGTGCGGGTGAATGATGTCATCACCCTGCCGCTGCCGGCTGCCGTGAAGGTGTTGAAAGTGCTGGACCTGCCGGTCCGCCGCGGCCCGGCCCCGGAAGCCCAGGCGACCTACGAGCTGATCCCGTAGAATCCACGCACATTCGATTGACGGCTGACCATTAGTGTACGAATAATTGACCGGAATGGGTGCCTGTGCTACCCGACGGGCCGCCGCTGCCCCATATCAGCGGCGCAAGCAGACCAACCCGCTTTTACGCCAGCTACACTTCCAGGGTTCCGCCGATGACCTATGTCGTGACCGAGAGTTGCATCAAGTGCAAATACATGGATTGCGTCGAGGTTTGTCCGGTCGACTGCTTCTATGTCGGCGAGAACATGCTGGTCATTAACCCCGATGAATGCATCGACTGCGGCGTCTGCGAACCGGAATGCCCGGCCGAGGCGATCCTGCCCGATACCGACAACCGGGCGGAGCAGTGGGTCGAGATGAACCGCGACTATGCCGCCAAGTGGCCCAATATCACCCGCAAGGGCGAGGCCCCGGCCGATGCCGATGCCTGGAAGGGTGTCGAGGGCAAGTTCAAGGATCATTTCAGCCCGAACCCCGGCGCCGAAGGCACTGCCAAGTAAGGGGACGGCCCGGCCAGACCAGGCCGGGATCGGCGAATTCGCCTAAGCCGCAGCATAAAAAGCCTTATTTCTACCTTTGCGCGCGGCAACCCGGCCTGTGCGGCCGGTTCGTTGCTGTCATTCGGCGGCTGTTTGTGGTAGATTTATAACCATTGAATAACCCCGGCTTGCGATCCTTTGCGGCCGGGCGAACGGCTACCGGACTGCAGGGGAGGCAAGTTGCAGCTCCGGGTTGCGTTCGCGTGATCGGTTTCGACCAGAGCGCCATGGCAGCGGGTTCCCGTGAACCTGAACCGGTGGCTATTCGGTCGGCCTGTCCCGGTACCGGAACAGATATGGGTAAAGCCAAGCGCGAGGGTGGTTGCAGTGACGAAAGCCCCAGTTAAGAAGCCCGGCAAGGCGCCGGCCAAGTCTGCCGGCCAGAAAACGGCCGCACGGGCCGCATCGAGCAAGAAACCGGCGACAGTGAAGTCGACCGCCAAGCATCCGGCCAAACCGGCCGCCAAGGCGCCCGCCAAGCCGGCTGCCAAGGTGGCGGCGAAGCCTGCGCCCAAGGCTGCCGCCAAGCCGGCCGCAAAACCCGCGCCCAAGGCTGCTGCCAAGCCGGCGCCCGCACCGGTGAAAACCGCCGCCAAGGCCGCGCCGGTGGCTCCGGCCAAGTCTGCCGCCAAGCCGGCGACCGGGAAACCAGCCGCCAAGGCCGCCGCCAGCGCCAAGCAGGCGGCGAAGGCCGCGCCGGTTGTTCCGGTCAAGCCGGTCTGGTCGAACAAGCCGATGGCGGTGTCGGCGCCGCCGACCCGGCCGCTGCCGCAGCCAATCAAGCCGGCCGCCGCCGAGCCCAAGCAGAACCAGCAGCAGAACAAGCCGATGCAGCTGAAGCCGGTGCCGGCCAAGGTGAAGATCGATTTCGCCGCCGGCGACCATGTGGTTTATCCGACCCATGGCGTGGGCAAGATCCTGCGCATCGAGCGTCAGCTGATCGCCGGTTTCGAGCTTGAGCTGATGGTGGTGGAATTCGAGCGCGACAAGATGACCGTGCGCGTGCCGCTGTCGAAGGTGAATTCGGTCGGCATCCGCAAGCTCAGCTCGCCGCAGAAGATGAAGTCGGCGCTGGAAACACTGAAGGGCCGCGCCCGCGTCAAGCGCGCCATGTGGAGCCGCCGCGCCCAGGAATACGAAGCCAAGATCAATTCCGGCGATCCGGTCTCGATTGCCGAAGTGGTGCGCGACCTGCATCGCAATGCCGGTCAGCCGGACCAGAGCTATTCCGAGCGGCAGATCTATGAGTCTGCACTCGATCGCCTGGTGCGCGAACTGGCGGCGGTGGAGCGGATCGACGAGGATTCGGCCGGCAAGAAGCTGGAAAAGATTCTCAAGGTCGCCTGATTCCGTTTCGTTCCGGTGTCACGCCGGACGCGAAAAGATCACACGGCTTTTCGCTCGCATTCTTCAGCGGGTCCGGTAGCATCGGTTGCCGGACCCGCTTTTCATTGGCCGATTCGTTATCGATTTGTCCGCGCCGCTTAGCAC
>NZ_CALRUC010000108.1:0-15442 GCF_943371255.1 Ferrovibrio terrae
TCGCCCGGACCGCCGGCACCGACGGGCTTTGCGACGGTCGTGTTGCTGCGCACATCCGAGCCGCCTTGCTTTTCGGTCATGCCCATGCCGATCAGGGCGCCGGTCTTCTGCGTCACCGGCCGGTTGCTGCCGTCATACTGTCGCGAATAGATTTTCGGCAGCCAGGTTTCAGCCAGATGCTTGTCCTTGCGGATCGCCGGCACGCTGCCATAGGTCATCGTGGTGGGACACTGGCTGCCCGGCTCGATCTGCGCATGCATGATATAGGCGGCGGCGCGCGCGACATGCGCGCCCGGCTTGGGCTCGGCCCAGGGCGCCGAATGCAGGCCCTCGCCGATGATCAGCGCCATGATGCTGTGCCAGGCCGGATGGAACTCGACCTCGTCAAGCCGGTGGCCGAAGCGGTCGAACAGTTTGAGCTGCGGCGGGTTTTTATGGGCCAGCCGGCCCTGTTCGATGGTCTCGGCATCGCCCAGCCGGCTGCCATAGACGGTGAGGCGATCCTTCGCCCAGCCGGCACCGTTCAGCTCGGTCGCCTGCATCAGGGCATGATCGGTCGTGAACAGATTGTAGTCCTCCAGCGCCGGCGGCTGGTTGAGGACATCGAATACGGTATCCGTCATGGCGTTTCTCCCTGGGCAGGAGTCTAGCAGTCTGCCGGCGCTTGGAAAGACTGCCGTTGCGGCAGAGCGGCGGCAATTTCCTGGGGCCAAACGGCGGCCGGCGCGATACACTCGCGCCATGTGGGGGACGCTGCAGACAGCGATGCGTGCAGCCCGGCTCCTGTGGATCGGGCCGGCCGTACTGCTGTTCTGCCTGTGCCTGCAACCAGCCCTTGCCCAGCCGTCACTTGTCCAGCCAACCGGGCGCGCGCTGCCTGGCCTAGAATCCTTCGATATGGAAATGGCGGGCCTCATCGAAAGATGGAAGCTGCCGGGTGGCGGCCTTGCCGTCGCCACGCAGGGCCGCATCGTGCTGGCACGTGGCTACGGGCTGGCTGATCGCGAAAAGCAGATTCCGGTGCAGCCCACCACGCGCTTCCGGCTTGGCAGCCTGGCCAAGCCGCTGACGGCGGTGGCCGTGCTGCAACTGGTGGAGCAGGGCCGCCTCGGTCTCGACGATCCGCTGTTGCCGTTGCTGGGTGAGATCGGACCGCGTCCTGAGGCCATTGCCGATGCGCGCGTTCACGCGATTACGATCCGGCAGCTCCTGCATCACACCGCCGGCTTCGACCGCGGCGTATCGGGCGACGGGGTGTTCCTGCCGCACTCGGCCCATGCGGCGGCCCGGCAGAAGGCGGCATTGCCGCCAAGCTGCGAAATCATCCTGCGCGACAATCTGGAACGCAAACTCGATTTCGATCCCGGCACGCGCTACGCCTATTCGAATATCGGCTACTGCATCCTCGGCCGCGTGATCGAGCGGATCAGCGGACAAGCCTACGGCGATTATGTGCGGCAGCATGTGTTGGTGTCTGCCGGTGCCGTGGAGATGCAGCTGGCACGCACCTTCGAGATGGCCGAGGGCGAGGCGGCCTATTACGACTATCCCGGCGCGCCGCTGGTGGAGGCCATTCCCGGTATGGGTTCGGCGCGCATGGTGCTGGCGCCCTATGGCGGCTATGCGATGGAGACGATGGATTCCTTTGGCGGCTGGATTGCCTCGGCGCCGGACTATCTGCGCTTCATCACGGCTGTCGATGGCCAGCGCGGCCTGGCACTGCTGAAGCCGGTGACAGTGAAGCTGATGCTGGCACCACCACCCGGGCTGGAGCAAAAACCATCTTACTATGGGCTCGGCTTCTCGGTGCGGCCGGTCAAGGGCGGGCTGAACTGGTGGCATAGCGGCTCGCATGCCGGTACCAAGACGCTGGCCGTACGTACGGCGGGCGGCCAAGCCTGGATCGCCACCTTCAACATGCGGCCGAAGGATCGCAAGGGTTTCGCGCATGATCTAGATGTGACGCTGTGGCGCGCCGCCAATGCGGTGAAGTCCTGGCCCGACGGCGATCTGTTTCCAGTGCAATGAGTGCTTGGAACTGCCCGGTTCAGAACCGCATGGCCAGGTTGAGCCGGGCCTGGGTCAGATAGGGGTCTGCCGTGCCGGCCATGTCGTCCTGGGTCACGGTGTAGCCGGCCATCAGCGTCATGGCGCGGCTGGCCAGGGCCGCCGGAGTCCAGTGCAGCTGCAGGTCCAGGTTCTGCCGGCGACCATAGAGCGGCACGGCGTTGCGGGTGTTGAGATCGCGTTTCTCGCCGAGGCCGAATTCATGGCTGGCAGTCAGGTTGAGGGATTCGCCCAGCGGCACGCCGATCTGCAGACCAAGGATGTTGAGATCGCGCTCGGTGCCATAGGTGTATTCATTGCGGCGCTGCGCCGAGGCGCCGAGCCTGTAGCCGCTGGCGAAATGCTGCGCGACGGCAATCCGGTGGCGTTCGTTGCTGCTGACCGACAGCGGATTGCCGGGCGAGGACTCGGTCGTATAGCCGGTCGACAGCGTCAGGGTCAGGTCATCCGCGATCATGGCGGATACCGAATTGTCGATACCAAAGCGCCGGCTGCTGCTGCCGGCCAGATCGCTCCAGTTGGCGGCGGCATCGGGATCGACCTTGAAAGTGAGACCGTATTCCTCGTAGGCGAGGCCGAATTTGCTGCGTGCCGCGCGGTTTTCGTTATCGCTGCTGCCGCTCTGGCTGATGGCGCTGTCGTTGCTCAGCGCCAGCCCGTCGAAAAACGGCACGTCATAGGCTTTCTGCAGCGCACCTGGCGCGGCATCGCGCTCGCTGTAAACAGTCATTTTGTCGCTGTCCGTGTCGATCTGCGGCAGTGTGTCGAAACGGCGGCTCAGCAGGCTGACATCGCCGGGCGCGAACAGCGGCTGGCGCGTCAGCAAATAATTGCCCTCATCGGGGTTGTAGGCGAGCAGAGCCAGATCGCTGCGCAGGGTTTCGGGCAGATTCTCCACATCGGGCAAAACCGGGATGACCTGGCAATAGCCGGCATCGGCCGGCGTGATGATCATCGGGCAGGGCGGCAGTCGCGATTGCGCGCTGATCTCCGGCGACGCCAATGCCGCCAGCAGGCCGGCAAGCGCGTACAGCACAGCTGCGCTGGATCGGATGCGGCAGGTCACGGCCCCTCTTCCCCGATATCGCGACAGCAGAATACAAGTCTGCCGCAGCAGGATTACTCCGATCTTTAGCCAGAGTCCTGTGGCGGAATTGCGGCAGGGATGTTTTAGCCTGCTGTGGCCAGCCAGAGTCGGGCGATGGCCGCGGGGCTGTAATGTGTGGCGACATGCGCCTGTCCGGCCAGGGTGCGCTCGATCACGGCATCCGGATCGGCAAGGCCGGCCAGCACAGCCTGCGGCAGCGCGTCTGCCAGCGCGATATACGGCGCCAGTTCGCGATAGCTTTCGAGCGGGTGGGCGAAAACGGCACGCCCGGCCTGCAGCGCCTGCAGCGCACGGTTGGCGCTTTTGCCGCGCACCAGGGTGTTGCCATGGTCAAACGGCAGCACGACGGCATCGCAGGCCGCCAATGCAGATTGCAGCGCCGGCACCGACCAGGGCAGGGCGGCGATCTGCGCCGGGGTAGCCTTGCTGCGCAGGGTCTCGATCAGGGTGGCGCCGAGCGGTTCGCAGAGCAGCGTCAGGTGAACGGCGTGCTGTGAAGCCAGCGCCGGCAGATCTTCGGCGCAGAAACGATGCAGGGCGGCCGCATGAGCGCCAAAGAAACCGAACCACAGCAGGTTGAGAGTCTCGCCCGGGGCAAAGCGAACGGTATCGGCGGCGACTTCCACCACATCGCCGATCACGCTGATCCTGGCATCCGGCAGATGTTCGCGCAGCTGTGTCGCCAGCGCGGCGGAAGCGGCGACGATGCGGCCGGCACGGCCGAGCAGGGCGGGATAGAAGCTGCGGCAGCCAGCCGCAAGGTCGGCGCCGCGCTGTTGCGCGATATAGCCGAGAAAATCCTCGCCAAGCTTGAGATCGCAGACATCGACGATCAGGCGGTCGCCGAGCGCCGCGCCGAGCGCGCCGATGGCCTGGATATGCGCCGGCTGCAGCAACACGCCTTCCTTGGGCTGGGTCAGGATCACCGCATCGGCATCGATCAGGTCCGTCGTCGGCTGTGCCCATTGCTCAAGCCCCAGCACGGCGGCGTCATGGCCGGCGGCGCGCAGGGCGGCGGCCGGCAGCAGGGCGCGATAGCGCAGGCTGGCCAGATCGCTATGGCCGCTGGCCATGGTCGCTGCCGGCGCGAAGGTACAGAATCGAATCCGCATCGGGCCGCAGCTTACAGCAAACGGCCCGACAGCGGAGGCAGGGATTATTCCGCCGCCTGCTTCAGGTCGACCGCCTTGCCGAAGCCGCCGCCGGACGGCGTGGAAATGACAAAGACATCGCCGGGCTGCATCGGCGTCGAGCAGCGGCCGTCCATCGGCTCCTTCGCGCCAGATGTGCGTTCCACCCACTGGCGCCCGGTTTCGCCAGTGCCGCCGCCTTCGAGGCCAAAGGGCGGCACGGTGCGGTGCGAGGAGAGCAGGGTGGCCACCATGGGGGTGAGGAAGCGCATGCGGCGGATGGTGCCGTCGCCGCCCCGGTGCCTGCCCTTGCCGCCCGAGCCGCGCCGGATGCGGAAGCTTTCCAGCAGCACCGGGAAACGGAATTCCAACACCTCGGGGTCGGTGAGGCGGGCATTGGTCATATGCGTATGCACCGCATCGCAGCCATCGAAATCGGGGCCGGCGCCCGAGCCGCCACAGATGGTTTCGTAATACTGGTACTCGTTATTGCCGAAGGTGAAGTTGTTCATCGTGCCCTGCGCCGCGGCCATCACGCCGAGTGCGCCGAAGATGGTATCGGTGATGCACTGGCTGGTTTCGACATTGCCGGCCACGGTAGCGGCCGGATAGACCGGATCGAGCATCGAGTTTTTCGGGATGATGATCTCCAGCGGCTTCAGGCAGCCGCCGTTCAGCGGAATGTCGGAATCCACCAGGCAGCGGAAGGCATAGAGTACGGCGGCGACACACACGGCGGTCGGCGCATTGTAGTTGGTCGGATGCACACCGGAGGTGCCGGTGAAGTCGATCTTGGCGGTGCGGTCCTTGTGGTTCACCGTCACCTTCACCTTGATTTCGAAGCCATCGTCCATCGGATAGGTGAACTGGCCATCCTTCAGCCGGCTGATCACGCGGCGCACGGATTCTTCTGCATTATCCTGTACGTGATTCATGTAGGCGCGCACGACATCGAGGCCGAACTGGTCGACCATCTTGCGCAACTCCTGCGCACCCTTTTCACAGGAAGCCAACTGCGCCTTCAGGTCGGCGATATTCTGCGCCGGATTGCGCGAGGGATATTTGCCGGATTTGAGAATCTCGACCATCTCGGCTTCGAGCAGCCTGCCGCCATCGACCAGCAGCACGTTGTCCAGCAGCACGCCTTCATCTTCCACCGTGCGGCTGTCCGGCGGCATCGAACCGGGCGTGGTGCCGCCGATATCGGCATGATGCCCGCGGCTGCCCAGATAGAACAGCACCTCCTGGCCGGCCTTGTCGAATACCGGCGTGATGACGGTGACATCGGGCAGATGCGTGCCGCCCGCGTATGGTGCGTTCAGCACATAGACATCGCCCGGCTTCATCTGGCCGGCGCGCTTGCGCATCACCGTCTTGATCGATTCCGACATCGAGCCCAGATGCACCGGCATATGCGGCGCATTGGCGATCAGCTCGCCATCCAGATCGAAAATGGCGCAGGAGAAATCGAGCCGCTCCTTGATGTTGACCGAGTAGGCGGTCTTCTCCAGCACGCTGCCCATCTGCTCGGCGATCGACATGAACAGGTTGTTGAAGATTTCCAGCATCACCGGATCGACGGATGTGCCAATCGCCCGGCGCTCGGGCAGGGCTTCCACGCGCTTGAGCACCAGGTCGCGGCGTTCGGTCAGCCTGGCCTGCCAGCCGGGCTCCAGCACGATGGTGCTGGTCGGCTCGATCACGATGGCCGGTCCCTTGATGGTCTCACCCGGGCGTAAGGCCGCGCGGTCATAGACCGGCGTGTCGCGCCAGCCACTGGCCATATAGGCCTTGCGCCTGGCCAGCACCGGGATGGCATCCTGCGCCCGCGGATCGACGATCGGCTCCACTGTATCGGGTGCGCGTTCGCCCTGGCCCACGACCTCGATGGCGACCGAGCCGGCAATCAGCGCCTTTTCCGGGCTGATGAAACCGAACCGCTGGCGATGCGCGGTCTCAAAAGCCGTCTTGATCTGGTCGAGGCTGCCGAACTCGACTTCCAAAGCAGAGTCGGAGCCTCCATATCGAACATGCAGCTTGCGGATCACCGTGATCTTCTCGGGCGCCACGCCCTGGCGCAGCATCTCGGCATGAGACTCCGCCGCCAGCGCATCCAGCGCTTTCGACAGGCCGGGCAGGGCGGCAGCTTCCAGCGCCACTTCGGCCGATTTCTCCTTCAGCACGCGCTGGTCGGCCAGGCCCATGCCATAGGCCGAGAGCACGCCAGCCAAGGGGTGCAGCAGCACTTCGGTCATACCGAGCGCATCGGCCACCAGGCAGGCATGCTGGCCGCCGGCACCGCCAAAACTGGACAGCACGTATTTGGTCACGTCATAGCCGCGCGCCACCGAAATCTTCTTGATCGCGTTGGCCATGTTCTCGACGGCGATGGCGAGGAAGCCTTCGGCCATTTCCTCGATGCTGCGGGTGTCGCCGCTCTCGGCATTGATGCGCGCCTGCAATTCGGCGAACTTGGTCTTCACCACATCGGCATCCAGCGGCTGGTCGCCATCGGGGCCGAAGACGGCGGGGAAGAAATCAGGCTGCAGCTTGCCCAGCACCACGTTGCAGTCGGTCACCGCCAGTGGCCCGCCGCGGCGATAGCAGGCCGGGCCGGGATTGGCGCCGGCCGAATCAGGCCCGACGCGATAGCGCGCGCCGTCGAAATGCAGGATCGAGCCGCCGCCGGCCGCCACCGTGTTGATCATCATCATCGGTGCGCGCATGCGCACACCGGCCACCATGGTCTCGAAGGCACGTTCGTATTCGCCGGCATAATGGCTGACATCGGTCGAGGTGCCACCCATGTCGAAGCCGATCACCTTGGTAAAGCCGGCCCGCGTCGAGGTTTCCACCAGGCCGACCACGCCGCCGGCCGGGCCGGACAGGATGCTGTCCTTGCCCTGGAAGAAATTGGCATCGGCGAGGCCGCCGTTCGACTGCATGAACATCAGTCGCAGCGCCGTGTTGGCCGCATCCAGCTCGCTGCCCACCTGGTCGACATAGCGGCGCAGGATCGGCGAGACATAGGCATCGACCACCGTGGTGTCGCCGCGGCTGACGAATTTGATCAGCGGCGAGACCTGATGGCTGGCCGAGACCTGGGTGAAGCCGATCTGCTTCGCCAGTGCCGCGACTTTTGCTTCATGGTCGCTATAGCGATAGCCATGCATGAACAGCACGGCGACACTGCGGATGCCATCGGCATAGGCCGCCTTCAGTGCGGCCTCGGCGGCCTTGAGATCCAGCGGGGTCTCGATGCTTCCATCGTTGCGCACGCGCTCAGGGATTTCCACCACGCGCTCATACAGCATCTCGGGCAACTGGATATGCAGGGCGAAGAGATTCGGCCGGGTCTGATAGCCAATGCGCAACTGGTCGGCGAAACCTTCCGAGACCAGCAGCAGCACGCGGTCGCCCTTGCGCTCCAGCAGCGCATTGGTCGCCACGGTGGTGCCCATCTTCACAGCGGCGATTTTGCCCTTAGGGAGAGCATCACCGGTCTTGAGCCCCAGCAGGTCGCGGATGCCCTGCACGGCGGCATCCTTGTAGCGCTCCGGGTTTTCCGACAGCAGCTTATGAGTGACGATCTCGCCGCCCGGTTTGCGGCCGACGATATCGGTGAAGGTGCCGCCGCGGTCGATCCAGAATTCCCACTGGGCATGGGGCGAGAGGGGCGCGGCGGGCTGGGTCATGCGGGGCTCCATAAGGCCCGGCCAAGGGTAGCCGGGAGGCAGACGGTTACAAAACGTTGATAATTTGTCAACGTTATCGACGGGCTGTTAAAGCGAGGCGGCCGCCCGGGCCGCCTGGTCGTAACTTCCCGACAGGGCGCGCATCAAATCAGCCACCCGGGAGAGGTCACCTTGCGGCTGGCCCAGCAGGCCGAAGGCTTCGCCCAGCAGCTGCTCGCGGATCTTGCGGTATTCCATGCACAGCGCGCGGCCTTTCGGCGTGGTGCTGTAGAAGATCTCCTTGCCGCGCCGGGTGCCGGCGATCAGGCCCAGCCGCACCATCTTTTTCAGGCCGTAATTGACGGTGTGGGAATCCTCGACATTCAGCACCAGGCAGAGATCGGCCAGGCGCTTGGGTCGGTCGCGATGATTCACCCCGTGCAGCACCATCACATCCAGTGCGGCCAGGTCGCCCTGGCCAGCGGCCGTCATGCAGCGCACGATCCAGCGATTGAAGGCATTGCCGGTCATCATCAGGGCGAATTCAAACTCGCTCAGGCCTTCCAGCTTTTCGCTGACCAGATGGGCGGAAGACACGATCGGGCGTCGCGCGGGGGATTTCTGCTTGCGCTTCGATGTCGCTGCTTTCGCCATGCCGTCTGCCCTCTCATTGCCCTGCATGCCTGCAAACCGGGCATAACTCCGGCATAACCGGAACAGGGGCCGCATACCCCCCTTGCAGCCAGCGCATGGCCCGTCTGTAAACAAGCGTAGCCCGCGATGGGCCGGCTTTGCTAGGGTCGCGCCCCATGAAGCCCCAGCATCTGTCCCTTATGCTCTTGATCTGCGCGATCTGGGGCGGCAATTTTGTCGTCACCAAGCTTGCGGTCGATCATTTTCCGCCCGTGCTGTTCACCGCGCTGCGGTTCGCGCTGGTTGCGATCCTGACGCTGCCCTGGCTGCGCTGGTGTCCCGGCCAGATGCGCAACGTGATCATCGCCGCGCTGTGCATGGGCACCCTGCATTTTGCACTCATCATCATCGGCATCGCCAAGGCCGATGATGTTTCGGTGGTGGCCGTGGTGACCCAGCTGGGCGTGCCGATCTCCACCCTGATGGCCGTGCTGTTCCTCGGCGAGCGGGTGCGCTGGAAGCGCAGCCTGGGTATTGCGCTGGCCTTCAGCGGCGCGGTGGTGATCAGTTTCGACCCGAAAGTAATGAACTACCAGGTTGCCATCGGCCTCATCCTGATGGCGGTGATCATTTTCTCGATCGGCCAGATCACGGTGCGCCGCATCCACGATGTCAATACATTCACCATGCAGGCCTGGGTCGGTATCCTGAGCGCGCCCAGCCTGCTGTTGATCTCGCTGCTGCTGGAAGACGGTCATGTCGAACAGACCCTGTCGGCCAGTGTCTGGCATTGGGGTGCGATTGCCTATGCCGCCGTGCTGGTGTCGCTGATCGGCCATGGCGGCGCCTATTACCTGCTGCGCCGCTATCCGGTCAGCATCGTCAATCCCGGCTTCACGCTGGCGCCGATCTTCGGCGTGCTGGCCGGCGTGTTCTTCCTCAACGAACAGCTGAGCGGCCGTGTCATCCTTGGCTCGGCCATCACCCTGCTGGGCGTCTTGATCGTTGCCACGCGCGAAGGCAAGGTGGCCGATGCACGGGGCGTGGCCCCGGAAAAAGCGGCACTGGAAACCAAGGGAGCCGGTGATTGACCCTGTCCTTTGTCGAGCATCCGTCGCCGAATTTTGATGAACGCAGTGGCCGCCGGCCTGTCGATATGGTCGTGCTGCATTATACCGGCATGCCGACGGCGGCAGCAGCGCTGCAGCGCCTGTGCGACCCTGAAGCCAAGGTCAGCGCCCATTACGTGATCGATGAAGACGGCACGATCTATCGCCTGGTGCCCGAAGACAAGCGCGCCTGGCATGCCGGCGTTGCCTTCTGGCGCGGCGTGCGCGATGTCAATGCGCGCTCGATCGGCATCGAGCTGGTCAATCCGGGTCATGAATTCGGCTATCGCGAATTCCCCACTGTGCAGATCGATGCGCTGATTGCCCTGCTGAAAGACATGGCCACCCGTTACGAGATGATGCCGGGCAATTACGTCGCCCATTCCGATATCGCGCCGATGCGCAAGGAAGATCCGGGTGAACTGTTTCCCTGGCACCGGCTGCATGCCGCCGGCTTCGGCCGCTGGTGGGCCGGGGACTTCAAGGTTTCGCCGCACGCGCCGTCGATGCAGCCGGGCGAACGCAGCGGCGCCGTGCTGGAGCTGCAGGTCGCGCTCGACCGCATCGGCTACGGCATCGAGGGCAGCGGATTCTACGACCCCGCCACCGAGGCCGTGGTGCGCGCCTTCCAGCGCCACTGGCGCCAGGATCAGGTCGATGGCATCAGCGATGCCGAGACCACCAGCCTGATCCGCCATATCGCCGACCAGGTGAATATGCGCCGGATCAGCAGCGAACGCGCCGCCAGCTGACCCTTTGTACTTGACTGCGCCGGCGCCGGCGCCTACCTGTGCGCCGTGCCAGACGGCTGGACGGTCGCGGCGTTCTTCGGAGCGTCGAGGAAAGTCCGGGCTCCACGGAAACACGGTGCCGGGTAACGCCCGGCGGGGGCGACCCCAGGGACAGTGCCACAGAGAGCAGACCGCCATGACACCAGGATTTATCCTGGTCTCATGGCAAGGGTGAAAGGGTGCGGTAAGAGCGCACCGCGCGTCCGGTAACGGAAGCGGCATGGCAAACCCCACCGGGAGCAAGACCAAATAGGGATGGCCGCAGGCGCAAGCCTGCAGAACTGTTTCCGGTTTGCCATCCGGGTCGGTCGCGCGAGGCGTCCAGCAATGGGCGTCCCAGAGGAATGACCGTCCATCTCACGCCAGAAGCAATTTTGGTGTGGGGGGACAGAACCCGGCTTACAGGCCGTCTGGCGCCTTAGTCTGAAACTGAAGGATTTCGCTCAGCGGCTGACGCGCAGCAGGAAGGCATCCGGAATCTGTTCCGGGCATTCACTGAAATGCGGCTCGAAGATCGCCGAGAAGCCCTGCTTGGCGCGGGTGTCGAGACACCAGCGCTTGCCGTCTCGGGCCTTCAGCGACAGGCCACCGCCCTTGATATCCCACAGCTGCGGCAGCTGCTCCAGCATTTCGGTATTCAGCGCGCAGGCCGAAACCACCAGGATCTGGGCGCGCGGCTCCATCGCCAGGCAATAGCTCGGATTGGCGGCGAAGAAGATCTGATAGGCATTCTGCTGCAGCGGCCGGCTGATGAAGAAACCCTGCGTCAGGTTGTCGATGTTGAATTCGCAGGGCGACAGCAGCACGTTGGCCCGCAGGCGCTTGATGTCATTGTTGATCAGCTGGGTGGTCAGACACTGGTTGTTGGCGGTGCCGGCCACGATGGCAAAGCGCTTCAGCGACGGCGCCTCGCGCGGCAGGAATTCATTGACCGCCGCAAACCCTGCCAGCGGCGCCAGTACAACGGCTGCACAAACGGCCGTTCGCACAGCGGCCATGAGCCGCCGGGCCAGTCGTTCCCCGACATTGCGAATGCCAATCTGCATTGGTGTGTCTGCGCCTTCCCCTGTGTGTGTCGATGTAGGCCGAGCAGGGTGGCGAGATCAAGGCAGATCGATGAGAACAAATGAGAACATTAAGTGAATTTATTAGGATCGACCTGCGTGCAAGTGCCCGAGATCATTGGCCGATCATGGGGTCGAATCACCATAACAGACCGTTAATTTCCATTGACCCCCATATAGGCCCATGTTATCCCATCCTATCCCAGGTCAGGATGCCCAAGGGGGGCAGTTCGCCGGGAGAGAGCGCGGGGGCGCGGCGTGGAGCTGTTTCTCTCCACCTTCAGGAATCGGATCGACGCCAAGGGACGGGTTTCCGTGCCGGCGCCGTATCGCGCCCTGCTGACCCGTCGCCAGCCCGAGGGCGGCCTGATCCTCGGTCCTGATATTTCTGCGCCGGCACTGGTCGCCGGTGGCCGCGATTATCTCGACGGCGTCAATCGCCGCATCGATGAGCTGCCCGATCTGCATCCCGAACGCGAAATGCTGATCGACGGCCTGCTGCCCTTTCTGAGTGAGCTGAGCCTTGACCAGGAAGGCCGCATCCAGTTGCAGCCGCAGTTTCTCGACCATGCCGGTCTGGCTTCGCCAGGCGAGGCGGTCTTTGTCGGCCGTCGCCACAGCTTCCAGATCTGGGAACCCAAGGCCTGGGAGGTCCGTGCCAGCGAAGCGCGAGCCAAGGCCGCCGCCTGGCTGCGCAGTGGCGGGAATCCGGGAGCAAAATCGTGAGCCCGGCGGATCGTTCCCGCCCGCAAGACACAAACGGCCATGAAAAAGCCGCAGGAACGGTTCATCTCTCGGTGATGTGCAGTGAAGTCGTGGCGGCGCTCAATCCGGGCGCCGGCGACGTTGTGGTGGACGGGACGTTTGGTGCGGGTGGTTACAGTGCGGCCCTGCTGGCTGCGGCGGAGTGCCAGGTGATCGGCATCGACCGCGACCCCACCGTGCAGGTGCATGCCGATCGCGTGTCTGCCGCTTATCCCGGTCGTTTCCGCCTGCTGGCCGGCCGCTTCGGCGACATGGCCGATCTGCTGCAGGCCATCGGCATCGACGGCGTGGATGGTGTGGCACTGGATATCGGTGTCTCCTCCATGCAGCTCGACCAGGCCGAACGCGGCTTCTCCTTCCAGCAGGACGGCCCGCTCGACATGCGCATGGCCGACCGGGGCGAGACCGCCGCCGATATCGTCAATTCGCGCGACGAGGCCGAACTGGCCGATATCATCTATCTCTATGGCGAGGAACGCCGCGCCCGTGCCGTGGCGCGCGCCATCGTTGCCGCCCGCATCGAGGCGCCGATCACCCGCACGCGCCAGCTGGCACAGATCGTTGCCCGCGTCGTGCGCGCCGCGCCGGGCATCAATCCGGCGACCCGCACCTTCCAGGCGTTGCGCATCGTGGTGAATGACGAACTGGGCGAGCTGAAGCGCGGCCTGGTCGCCGCCGAAAAACTGCTCAAGCCCGAAGGTCGCCTTGCGGTCGTGTCCTTCCATTCGCTGGAAGATCGCGTGGTGAAGCATTTCCTCGATCGCCGCTGCGGCAAGCAGACCGGCAGCTCGCGCCATCTGCCGCAGGCCAATGTCGCGGTTCGCGCGCCATCGTTTGAGCTGCTGCACAAGGGCGCGCTGGCGGCCAGCGACACCGAGACGGCGGCCAATCCGCGCGCCCGGTCCGCCAAGCTGCGTGCCGCCAAACGCACTGCCGCTCCAGTCTGGCCTGACGATGACATGCGGGAGGCAGCATGAGCCGCGGCCTCTCCCTCATCGCCCTGTTGCTGCTCGCCGTCGTGTCCTTCGGCCTTTACCAGCTGTCCTATGAAGTGCAGCGGCTGGAAGACGAGCTGATCGAACTCAATCGCGCGCTCGGCCATGAGCGCGAGACCATCGGCGTGCTGCAGGCCGAATGGAGCTATCTCAGCCGGCCCGATTATCTGCAGGGCAAGGCCCAGCGCCTGCTAGAGATGCGCGCCACCACGGCCAAGGACATCATCGCCATTGAATCGCTGCCCTGGCGCCAGGATCGCGGCCAGCCGACGATCGCGCCGGCCAATCCGGTTCCGGCGCTGCCGCCGATGGCCGCCGCACCTGTTGCACCGCCGGCACAGCCGGTCGCGACGGCGCCAGCCGTGCCGGCGCAGGCTGCGGCCACCTCCATGCAGGTCGCCGCCAAGCCGGCGGGTGATACACCGGCGCCTGCGGGCTTCGATGCCGAAGTCGCCGCCGTGCTGGGCGCCATGCAGCGCCCCGGCAAAGATTCGCGGAGGGCTCCGTAATGGCGCTGTTCCGCCGGTCGCAGAAATCGCCGCAGAAGATGAAGCCGCGTCCGCCCTGCACGCCGGCTGACATGCCCGGCAGCCCGGCGCTGGTGCGTCTGGAGGGTGCGGCCAAGCAGGCGCTGGATGCCAGCCGCGGCCGCCTGGTCATCGGTATCGGCCTGTTCTCGCTCGCCTTCGTCCTGCTGGCCGGCCGCCTGGTCGAACTCACCGTGCTGCGCGGCGCCACTGAGCCGACGCTGGCGCGCGGTTTCAATCCGGAACTGGTTGCCAAGACCGCGTTGATGGATCGCCAGCCGGTGGTCGACCGCAACGGCCAGATTCTCGCCACCAATCTGAAGATCGCCTCGCTCTACGCCGATCCGCGCAAGCTGCAGAATCCGGCCGAGGCCGCCACGCGGCTGGCCCAGGCATTGCCTGAACTGCCGGTCGGCGAGGTGCAGGCCAAGCTGGCATCGGGCAAGAGCTTTGTCTGGCTCAAGCGCGGCCTGACCCCGCGCGAGCAGTATGAAGTCAATCGCCTCGGCATTCCGGGCCTGTATTTCCATAACGAGCAGCGTCGCGTTTATCCGCAGGGCCCGATGGGCGTGCATGTCGTCGGTTACACCGATATCGACGGCAAGGGTATTTCAGGCGTCGAGCAGCATTTCGATGAACAGCTGCGCGATCCGACCCGCACCGGCGATCCGCTCGAACTCAGCATCGATGTGCGCGTCCAGCATGTGATGCGCGACGAAGTGGCCCGGGCGATCGAGACTTTCAACGCCATCGGTGGCGGCGGCATCGTGCTGGATGTCCATACCGGCGAGATCATTTCGCTGGTCAGCCTGCCCGATTTCGATCCGGCCGAACCCGGCACCGCCAGTAAGGAGGCGCGCTTCAATCGTATCACGCTCGGTGTGTACGAAATGGGCTCGACCATGAAGACGCTGAACACGGCGATGGCGCTGGATTACGGCACCGTCAAGCTGAACGGCGGCTATGATGCCAGCCGGCCGATCCAGATTTCGCGCTTTTCGATCAAGGACGATCACCCGAAGAACCGCTGGCTCAGCGTGCCGGAGATCTTCATGTATTCGTCCAATATCGGCTCGGCCAAGATGGCCGTCGATGTCGGCCCCGAACGCCAGCGCGACTTCATGCAGCGCTTAGGGATGCTGAACAAGCCGGCGCTGGAACTGCCTGAGATCGGTGCGCCGCTGATCCCGCGCAACTGGAAGACCGTCGAGACCATGACCATTGCCTTCGGCCATGGTCTGTCAGTCACGCCGCTGCAGCTCGCCACTGCCACGGCCGCCATCGTCAATGGCGGCGTGCTGCATCCGCCGACCCTGATCAAGCGTCCGCCCGGCCTGCCGGCACCGGGCCGCCAGGTGATCCGCCGCGATGTCAGCGACACCATGCGCAAGCTGATGGCGCTGGTGGTGGAAGAGGGCACCGGTTCCAAGGCCGGCGTGCAGGGCTACATGGTTGGCGGCAAGACCGGCACCTCGGAAAAGGTCAACGAGCGCGGCGGTTATAACCGCAAGGCGCTGTTCAACACCTTTGTTGCCGGCTTCCCGATGCACAACCCGCGCTACATCGTGCAGGTGATGCT
>NZ_CALRUC010000109.1:0-15321 GCF_943371255.1 Ferrovibrio terrae
CGGGTTTCGGTGTCAGTGCTCATGCGAGCCTCTCTGCGGCATTCGGTCACAGCAACTGCGACATACTGCCCCCATACGGCCGGCCGCCCATTGACCTGCATCAATGTCGTAGTCCGTCGAAATTGCATGATGGCCCCGCGTCACCAGACTGGCGCATCAGTTTCGGGAGCCCCCATGACGGCCATTGCTGCACACCAGCCCTATGCGAACCGCACTTTCGAACCCTATGTCGAAGAGGTCGTTCGTGCCTTCATGATCGCGACGATCTTCTGGGGCGTCATCGCCTTCACGGCGGGCGTCTATATTGCACTGCAACTTGCCTTCCCGGCGCTCAATCTTGGCCTGGAATGGACCACCTTCGGCCGCCTGCGGCCGGTGCATACCTCGGCGGCGATCTTCGCCTTCGGCGGCAATGCCCTGCTGGGCTCTTCGATCTACGTCGTCCAGCGCACCTGCCGTGCCCGCCTGTTCGGTGGTGCCCCGATCGGCTGGTTCCTGTTCTTCGGCTATCAGCTGTTCATCCTGCTGGCTGCATCGGGCTATGTCCTCGGGGTCACCCAGGGCAAGGAATATGCCGAGCCGGAATGGTACACGGATCTGTGGCTTACCCTGGTCTGGGTGGTCTACCTGATCGCTTTCGGCGGTACGCTGCTGCGCCGCGAAGAACCGCATATCTATGTCGCCAACTGGTTCTACCTCGCCTTCATCATCACCGTGGCGATGCTGCATATCGTCAACAACCTGTCGATGCCGGTCTCCATCGTCGGTACCAAGAGCTATTCCGCCTTTGCCGGCGTGCAGGATGCGCTGACCCAGTGGTGGTATGGCCATAATGCGGTGGGCTTCTTCCTCACCGCCGGCTTCCTGGCGATGATGTACTACTTCATTCCCAAGCAGGCCGAACGCCCGATCTATTCCTACCGCCTGTCGATCGTGCATTTCTGGTCGCTGATCTTCCTCTATATCTGGGCCGGTCCGCACCATCTGCATTACACCGCGCTGCCCGACTGGGCGGCTACGCTGGGCATGGTCTTCTCGATCATGCTGTGGATGCCGTCCTGGGGCGGCATGATCAACGGCCTGATGACGCTGTCGGGCGCTTGGGACAAGCTGCGTACCGATCCGGCCCTGCGCTTCTCGGTTGCTGCCGTCGCCTTCTACGGCATGGCTACTTTCGAGGGCCCGGTGATGTCGATCCGCCAGGTCAACGCGCTGAGCCATTACACCGACTGGACCATCGGCCATGTGCATTCCGGCGCGCTGGGCTGGAACGCCTTCATCACCTTCGGCATGCTGTATTACATCGTGCCGGTGCTGTGGAAGCGCGAACGGCTCTATTCGATCCGCCTGGTATCGCTGCACTTCTGGATCGCCACCATCGGTATCCTGCTCTACATCACTTCCATGTGGGTGTCGGGCATCATGCAGGGCCTGATGTGGCGCGCCTATGACCATCTCGGTTTCCTGCAGTATTCCTTCATCGAAACCGTGCAGGCGATGCAGCCCTTCTACGTTATCCGTGCCCTGGGCGGCATCTTCTTCCTGAGCGGCTCTCTCATCATGGTCTACAACCTGTGGCGCACGATGCGTGGCGACCTCCGCAACGAGGATGTCCTGCCGCGTTATACACAGCCTGCAGTAGCGGCTTAAGCGAGGCTGTCATGTTCATCAAGCACACCACCATCGAACGCAACACCATCCTGCTGGGTGTCCTCACCCTGGTCACGGTCGCCATCGGCGGTCTGGTCGAGATCGTGCCGCTCTTCACCATCGAAACCACCATCGAGCGCGTGGAAGGCATGCGGCCCTATTCGCCGCTCGAACTGACCGGTCGCAACATCTACATCCGCGAAGGCTGCTATCTCTGTCACAGTCAGCAGATCCGGCCGCTGCGCGATGAAGTCGAGCGTTACGGCCATTACAGCCTGGCGGCCGAAAGCATGTACGACCATCCCTTCCAGTGGGGCTCGAAGCGCACCGGTCCCGATCTGGCGCGCATCGGCGGCAAGTATTCGAACGAATGGCATGTCTCCCACATGATCGATCCGCGTGCCGTGGTGCCGCAGTCGATCATGCCGTCCTACGCCTTCCTGGCGCAGAAGCCGGTCGATCCGAGCGATATTGCGCAGCATCTCAAGGCGCTGCGCACGGTCGGCGTGCCCTACAGCGACGAAATGATCAATGCGGCCAAGGCCGACATCGCCGCACAGGCCGACCCCGATGCCGATACCGATGGCCTGCTGGCCCGCTATCCCAAGGCGGCGGTGGGCGATTTCGACGGCAACCCCGCGCGCCTGACCGAAATGGATGCGCTGGTGGCCTATCTGCAGATGCTGGGGCGGTTGGTCGATTTCGACCGCACGCAGCCCGGCGGCCTGCGTCAGTGAGGGCAGCATGACCACGCTTCTTGAACATTACCCCTGGCTGAAGTCGTTGTGGACCGTGTGGTTCTTCGTCGTCTTCGTCGGCCTCATCGTCTGGACGATGTGGCCTTCGCGTCGCGACACCTGGACGGCACGCGGTGAGATTCCGCTGCGCGATGCGCAGCATCTGGCAAAGGATCAGTGAGCATGGCCAAGACTCCGCAAAACCCGAATCAGGGCACGGAAACCACCGGCCATGAATGGGACGGTATCCAGGAACTGAACAACCCGCTGCCGAAATGGTGGCTGTATACCTTCTATATCACCGTCGTCTTTGCTGTGATCTGGTCGGTGCTTTATCCCAGCGTGCCGGGCTTCCGCTCCTACTTCAACGGCGTGCTGGGCTACAGCCAGCGCCAGGAAGTGGCCGATAACCTGCAGAAGGCGGCCGACAGCCAGGCGACCTATCGCACGCGTATCCGCGATGTCTCCATCGAAGAGGTGAAGGCCGACGCGGATCTCTATCGCTTTTCCATTGCCGGTGGCCGCGTGCTGTTCGCCGAGAATTGCGCCGGCTGCCACCAGTCCGGCGGCATGGGCACCAAGGGCTATCCGAACCTGGCCGATGATGACTGGCTCTGGGGCGGTCAGCTGGCCGAGATCGAGAAGACCATCCGCTTCGGCATTCGTGGCACGCATGAGGATACCCGCCTGTCGCAGATGCCGCGCTTCCTGGCCGATGGCATCCTGAAGCCGAAGGACATCGAGGCGGTGGCCGATCATGTGGAAGCCATCGCTGCCGGCCGCACGGCCAGCCCGCATGGCGCCACGGTATTTGCCGAGAACTGCGCCGTTTGCCACGGCCCGGCCGGCAAGGGCAATCGCGAACTGGGTGCGCCTAACCTGACCGACAAGATCTCGCTGTATGGCAATGACAGGGCGGCGCTGGTGCAGACCATCGCGCAGTCGCGCAATGGTGTCATGCCGGCCTGGACCGGCCGCCTGGACGATGCCACCATCAAGATGCTGGCGGTCTACGTACATTCACTGGGTGGCGGTGAGTAGTTAAAGAGGCCAAGGTGAATGTCATGCCGCCAGATGCCCCGGTCAAAGCCAGTCCTGTCGCCCGTGACGAGGCTGTGCTCGGCGTCTTCGCGCCATCGCTGTATGCCGACCATGTAAAAGTCTATCCGCGTGCAGTGCACGGCCCATTCCGCATGGTCAAATGGGCGGTGCTGGTGCTGTGCCTGGCGGTGTATTACCTGTTGCCCTGGTTGCGCTGGAACCGCGGGCCCGGTGCGCCGGACCAGGCACTGCTGCTCGATATGTCGGCACCGCGCGCCTATCTCTTCAATCTCGAGATCTGGCCGCAGGAAATCTACTACATCACCGGCCTGCTGATCCTCGGTGCCGTCGCCCTGTTCCTGGCCACGGCGCTCTATGGCCGCATCTGGTGCGGCTATACCTGCCCGCAGACGGTGTGGACCGATCTGTTCATGGCAGTCGAACGCTGGATCGAGGGTGATCGCAATGCACGCATCCGGCTGGATGCCCAGCCGCTGTCGGTCAACAAGCTGCTGCGCAAGACGGCCAAGCACAGCCTGTGGCTGCTGGTTTCGGCGGCCACCGGTGGCGCCTGGATCATGTATTTCCAGGATGCCCCCACTGTCACCCGCGAACTTTTCACCGGCGCCGCCTCGCTCGCCACCTATTTCTTCTTCGGCCTGTTCACGCTCACCACCTATGTGTTGGCCGGCTGGGCCCGCGAGCAGGTCTGTACCTATATGTGCCCCTGGCCGCGATTCCAGGCGGCAATGCAGGACGAGCATTCCCTGATCGTCAGCTACCAGGCCTGGCGCGGCGAGACCCGCGGCAAGCACAAGGCGGGCGAAAGCTGGGAAGGCCGTGGCGATTGCATCGATTGCCAGGCCTGCGTGCATGTCTGCCCCACCGGTATCGATATCCGCAACGGCCCGCAGCTCGAATGCATCGGCTGCGCGCTGTGCATCGATGCCTGCGATGACATGATGAGAAAGGTTGAGCGGCCGGTGCATCTGATTGACTTCGTGTCGCTGGAGAACATGCAGCGCCGCGCCGAAGGCAAACCCACGATCCTCAAGCTCGTGCGGCTGCGCACGGTACTTTATGCCGCCATGCTGGCGCTGGTTGGCACCGTGATGATCGTGACGCTGGCCATGCGCAAGGATTTTGTCATGGCGGTGCAGCAGGATCGCGCGCCGCTGCATGTTGTCCTGTCCGATGGCAGTATCCGTAATGGCTATTCCGTGCGGGTCACCAACCGCACGCATGACCCGGCCGACCTACAGCTGGTCGTCGAAGGACTAGGCGGAGCGCAGATGTTCCAGGCTGGTGCACCGGGCCGCCATGGGACCCTCAGGCTTTCCGTGCATTCCGATGCCAGCGCCGATCATCATGTCTTTGTCGCCAAACCGCGGCGGCGCAGTGGCAACGATCTGCAACAGTTTGATTTCGTGCTGCGTGATACTGCTGGCAAGGAAGTCGCCCGCATACGCACGCAGTTCGCCGAGCCCCAGTGAGGTCGCCATGCTGAAAACCATGCTCAGGCAACGCTGGATACCCTCGCTGTTCGTCATCGGCTTTCTGGTGGTGGTTGCCGTCAATGCGGTGCTGATCATTGCCGCGACCAGAACCTTCAGTGGCCTGGTGGTGGCGCATCCCTACACCAAAGGTACGGAATACAGCACCAACCAGAAAACCCTGGCCGCCCAGCGCCAGCTGAACTGGACTCATGGCGTGACGGTCAGTGCCAATGCCGATGGATCGGTGCTGCTGCAGGTGCAGTGGACCGATCAGGCCGGCCTCGCGCTCGGCGGCCTCTCGGTGACGGCAACGTTCGACCGCCCGGTGGAAAGGCTGCCGGTCCAGACCGTGACGCTGCAGGACCGCGGCGGCGGCGTCTATGCCGCAGCGGTGACTCTGCCGCGCCAGGGCCTGTGGGACCTGCGCCTGGTCGCCAGCCGTGGTGAGCAGAGCTTCATCGCGGCCGACCGTATTCAGGTGCCGTGATGGCAACCGAGGTGCTGCAGACGCTGGCTTCGCCGCGGGTGCAGACAGCCACCTGCCTCCATTGCGGCGAACCCGCACGCGGCAACGACCGCTTCTGCTGCGCCGGCTGTGCCAGCGCCAATGCGCTGATCACCGGTCTGGGCCTGGAGCAGTATTACCGGCTGCGCAATGCGGCCGCGCCGGTCGCCGTGACGACGGATGACAGCATCGACTGGCGGGAATTCAGCACGGCGCTGCCCGATGGACGCTGGCGCGTGTCGGTTCTGGTCGGCGACATGCATTGTGCCGCCTGCCTGTGGCTGATCGAACATGCGCTGCAGGCGGATAACGCTGTCACCAGTGCGCGCCTGTCATCGGCGACACAGCGGCTGACCATCGAATGGCGCGGTACGGATGCCGATGCTGGCCGGCTGGTGCACAGGGTTATGCAGCTTGGCTATCGCTGTCGCCCGGTCGACGTTTCGGTGCTGGAAAGCGAGACGGCGGCCGAGGAACGCGGTCTGCTGCGCGCCATGGCGGTGGCCGGCTTTGCTGCCGCCAATATCATGCTGCTGTCGGTCTCGGTATGGTCGGGCCATGTCGACGGCATGGGCAGCCACACCCGCGACCTGTTCCATCTGATCTCAGGCCTGCTGGCGGTGCCGGCGATTGCCTATGCCGGCCAGCCTTTCTTCCGCTCGGCGCTCAATGCCCTGCGGCATCGCCGCACCAATATGGATGTACCGATCTCGATCGGTGTCACGCTCGCCGTGGTGGTCAGCATGGCGGAAGTGGTGCGTTCCGGACCGCATGCCTATTTCGATGCCGCCGTCACGCTGCTGTTTTTCCTGCTGGTCGGCCGCTATCTCGACCTGCGCGCGCGCGGCTTTGCCCGTCGCGCGGCCCAGCAGCTTCTGGCGCTGACCACGCGTCCCGTCACCGTGCTGACCGCAACCGGCAGCGTGCAACGTCCGGCCAGCCGCGTGGCGCTGGATGACCTTGTGCTCGTTGCCGCGGGCGAACGCATCGGCGTCGATGGCATCGTGCAAAGCGGCAGCTCCTCGGTGGATGCCAGCCTGCTGAGCGGCGAAAGCCTGCCCAAGGCGGTGCTGGCCGGCAGCATGGTCTATGCCGGTGCACTCAATATCGACGCGCCGCTGACCCTGCGGGTCACGGCCGTGGGCCCGGCGACCCTGGTCGGCGAGATGACCCGCCTGCTGGAAAGCGCCGAACAGAACCGCAGCCGCTTCGTGCGCCTGGCCGAACAGGTGGCGCGCTGGTATGCGCCGGTGGTGCATGTCACGGCCCTGCTCAGCTTTGCCGGCTGGATGCTGCTGGGCGACGCCGATTGGCGCGCTGCCATGCTGATCTCGGCCGCTGTGCTGATCATCACCTGCCCCTGCGCACTGGCCCTTGCCGTGCCAGTCGTGCAGGTGGTCGCCAGCAGCCGGCTGATGCGCGGCGGCATCCTGCTCAAATCCGCCACCGCGCTGGAACGCGCCGCTGCCATCGATACGGTGATCTTCGACAAGACCGGCACGCTCACCCTGGGCCATCCGCGCCTGGTCGCCCCCGATACACGGGGCCAGGCCCTGCTGCCGCTGGCGGCGGCGATGGCCATGCGCAGCCGGCATCCGCTCTGTCTCGCACTGGTCAGTGCCTGTGATGGTACGGTGCAGCCGGCCGAGGTGCAGGAATGTCCCGGCCAGGGCCTGATCCTGCGCGGTGCCGAGGGTGAGACCCGCCTTGGCAATGCGCGGTTTGTTGGCGCCGCGCCGCAGGACCGCGATGGCTGCAGCGAACTGTGGCTGGCGCAGCCCGGCCATACGCCCTATCGCTTCCGTTTCCGCGACGAACTGCGCGCCGATGCCGCGGCGGTGGTCGATACGCTGCGCCGCGAAGGCCGCCGCGTGATCATGCTGTCCGGCGACCACGCCGAGGCCGCCGCAACGGTGGCCCAGGCGTTGGGCATCAGCGACTGGCAGGCCGAGGTGACACCTGCGCAGAAGGCCGAGCATATCCTGGCCCTGAAACAGCAGGGGCATCGCGTGTTGATGGTGGGCGACGGGCTGAATGATGCACCGGCGCTGGGCCATGCCGATGCCTCGCTGTCGCCGGCCAGCGGCATGGATATCGCGCAGAATGCCGCCGATGCGGTGTTCCAGGGCGAGAAACTGTCGGCCGTGATTGAATTCCTCGATGTCGCCGGGCACAGTCAGAGCCTGTGCCGGCAGAATATCGGCTTCTCGCTGGTCTATAACCTGTTTGCCGTGCCGCTGGCGATTGCCGGTCTGGTCACGCCGCTGATCGCCGCCGTCGCGATGTCGTCATCGTCGATTGTGGTGGTGCTCAACGCACTGCGGCTGGCGGTTTTCATGCGGAGGGCATCATGACCATCCTGCTGTTACTGATCCCGGTGGCATTGCTGCTCGGCCTTGCCGGCATCTGGGGTTTCCTGTGGGCGATTTCGCACGGCCAGTTCGACGACCTGAACGCGGCCGGGAATCGTATTCTTTTCGATGATGCGGATGCGCTGCTGCGCGAAGGACGGAAACATGAAACACGATGATACATTCGGCTATGCCCTGACGGCCGGCTTCCTGATCGTTCTGGGCCTGCTGGGGATTGTCATGGCCTCGCAGGCCGTGGATCTCACGATGCAGATTTTCGGCCTGGCGCTGGCAGTCTTTGCGGTGTTCTACACCTTCTTCGCCATCGACAAGACCAACTGACGCCCTGGTTTATGCCAGCCTAGTCTGTGCCGGCGCCGCGGCCGAGGATGCGCTGCATCTTCTTCAGCAGGCGGCGGCGGTCGAGATCGGACTTTGCCGTGCGCAGCTGGTGCTGCACCTGCAGCATCAGGCGGGCGTAATCATTATGCCAGTCATGGCCTGAGATCGCCTCGGTTTCCGCATAGCGGTCAAGACGGCGCGATTGCTGCGTCATCTTCATCAGGCGGGGCTGCGCCTTGGCCAGGCTGTAGGTTTCATCCAGCTTCGGTACGATCACCTGCGGCGCACGTTCGCGCCACAGGGCAATCGAGGCATGCAGGGCACCGATGGCATCGGGTTCGCCATGGGTCAGCATCAGGCTGCCATGGATCGGTAGCCGGTTGGTCAGCCAGTCCAGCAGCTCGTCATGATCGGCATGGCCGGAATAGATCTCGAGCTTGCGGATATGGGCGCGCACGGCCACTTCGTCGCCCTGGATGCGCACGACCCGCTCGCCTTTCTCCAGCAGCGCACCCAGCGTGCCCGGCGCCTGATAGCCGATCAGCAGGATGGTGGCGTTGGAGCGCCACAGGTTATTCTTCAGGTGATGGCGGATGCGGCCGGCTTCGCACATGCCCGAGGCGGCGATGATGATGGCGCCGCCGGTCACCTGCTCGATCTGCATGCTTTCCTGCACGGTGCGGGTGAAGCGCAGGTTGCCGCCATCGAAAGGCCGCGCTGCTCCGGCCTTGATGCCATTCTCCTGATGCAGGTATTTGGCAAACACACTGGTGATGCGGGTGGCCAGCGGCGAGTCGACAAAGATCGGCACGCGCTTGATCGTGCCATCGGCGATCAGCCTGGTCAGGTCGGCCAGCAGTTCCTGGGTGCGTTCCACCGCAAAGGCGGGGATCACCAGATTGCCGCCGGCGGCCAGCGCCGCCGTCACTTCCTCGGCCAGAACGGCACGGCGCTGGCTGTCATCCAGCTTGGGCCGGGGGCGCCCGCCATAGGTCGATTCCATCACCACGATGTCCAGATCGCTCGGCGCCATGGCTTCCTGCTGCAGGGCCTTGTGCTCCGGGCCGATATCACCCGAAAACAGCAGGCGCAGCGGCCTGGCGCCGCCGGTCTCCACCTCCAGTTCGATGGAGGCCGCGCCCAGGATATGGCCGGCATTCCAGAAGCGGGCGCGCAGGCCGCCGGTCACATCGAACCAGCTGCCGAAATCGCGCGCCGCCAGCAGGCGCAGGCAGTCCTGGGCATCCTGCTCGGTATAGATCGGCTGCACGATGCCGCCGCCACGCCGCTGGTTGCGGCGGTTCAGGCGCTCCACTTCCATTTCCTGGATGCTGCCGGAATCGGGCAGCATGAACTGCAACAGGTCGGATGTGCCCGGCGTGGCATAGATCGGCCCGGCATAGCCGGCCTTGACCAGCTTGGGCAGCAGGCCGCTATGGTCGATATGCGCATGGGTCACCAGCACGGCGGCGATGCGGCGTGGATCGAATGGCCAGGGCTGGTAGTTCAGCTGCTTGATCGTCTTGTCGCCCTGGAACATGCCGCAGTCGACCAGCACATGGCGGTCGCCGATATCCAGCCGGTAGCAGGAGCCGGTCACCGTGCCGGCGGCGCCATGGAAGGTCAGCTGAATCGGAATCATGGTTTGCCCCGGGTGATGACATAGCCGCTGTCCTGGCCGGCCAGATCGGCGGCGAAGCCCAGGTCGGTCGGCAATGTGGCATGGATGCGATAGAGCGGCTCACCCTGGCGCACCGGATCGCCCACCTTGCGCAGCAGGTCGACACCGGCGCTCTTGAAGGCGGGCGCACCGGCCATGCGGGCGACCCGGGCGATGCGCAGACAGTCTATGCTCTGCACGACGCCATCGCAGGGTGACGTCACCTCATGCCCCGATGGGCTTGGCGTCAGCGGCGTGCTGTTCGCGCCCTGGGCCAGGATGATCTCTTCCATCGCCCGCATGGCGGCGCCACTTTCCAGCAGTTCGCGGGCCCGGTGGATGCCCTGGCCGCCTTTCACCGAAATATCGGCTTCGATCAGGGCGCCGGCCAGCAGCAGGGCGCGCTCGCGCAGGTCGTCCGGCGCGGCGGCATCGTTGCGCAGCACCGCCATGACATCGCGGGCTTCCAGCACCGGCCCCACGCCCTGGCCGATCGGCTGGCTGCCATCGGTCAGGCGGATATCCAGGCTGAGGCCCAGCTTGCCGCCAACATATTCAAACATCTTGCGCAAATGGGCGGCTTCGGCCGCATTGCGCACCTTCGCTGTCGGCCCGACCGGGATATCGAGCACCAGATGGCTGGCGCCGGCGGTGAGCTTTTTCGACAGGATCGAGGCCACCATCTGCTCGCGCGTGTCGATGCGCAGCGGCCGTTCCACCGTGATCAGCACGTCATCGGCGGGCGAGAGATTGACCCGGCCTCCCCAGACCAGGCAGCCGCCCACCTTGTCGACGATGGCACGCATCTCGTCGGTGCCGATATCGACACGGGCGAGCACTTCCATCGTATCAGCGGTGCCGGCCGGCGAGGTGATGGCGCGCGACGAGGTTTTCGGAATCGTCAGGCCATGGGCGACGACGATGGGCACCACGATCATCGAGGTGCGGTTGCCCGGAATGCCGCCGATGCAATGCTTGTCGACCACCAGGCGACGGCCCCAGTCCAGATGCTTGCCGACGCCGGCCATGGCCTGGGTCAGGCTCAGCACTTCGGCAATCGTCATGAACCCGGCGCAGCCGACCAGGAAGGCGGCAACCTCCATCTTGCTGTAGCGCAGGGCCGCGATGTCGCCGATGATCGCGGCATACTGTTCGCGGTTCAGTTCGCGTCCGAGGATTTTGGCGCGCACCGCTTCCAGGCTTTCCGCCGGTTTGGGATGTTCGATCGAGGCCGGCGTCCCCGCCGGATGGCCGAAGGCATCGAAGGCGGCTTCCGACAGGCCGATCTCGTCGGGCGCCAGCAGATCGGGGTCATCGACAATGTTGAGCGTGGCCGGCAGGCGGGCGCCACCTGCCTTGACCTCGATCTTGCCCAGCGCCAGGAACTCCTCGGCACGGTAATCCGGGCAGTGCCGGCTCAGATAGGCGATGCTTTCACGATGCGTGTCGATGGCGATCCGCTTGAGTTTGAGCATAACCAATTGGGGTTGAGAGGGCAGGCCGGAATGGCTGCTGCGAGGCCGCCATCATTCTGCTAAGTTTCTAGCGCGTAAAGACGATTCAGGATTTGATCCGAATCAAGGGCGGGGGCGAGGCGGTCCAGCCTCGCAGTCAAGGGTATATAGAAGAGTGAATGTTTTCCCGGTGAGCAGGCGACTATGACGCGGCAATGGCTTAAACCATTGATAATATTAACAATTGCGGCGGTTGGCCTGCTGCTGTCCGTCGTGGCATATGAAGCCACGGAATCCTGGCTGTGGCTCGCCATCGGGCTTGGGGTCACTGCGGCCCTGGTGCTGGCCTTCGGTCTTTCGTATCGCGAAACGATCCGCGCCGAACGGCAGGCGGCCGAACGCTTCCGTGCGGTGATCGACAATGCCCATGACGCCATCATCGCCATCGATGCGCAGGGCAGCGTCGAGATGTTCAACCGGGCGGCCGAGCGCATCTTCGGCTATCACGCCCATGAGGTGATTGGCCGCAACGTCCATATGTTGATGCCTGAGCCGTATCACGGCGAGCATGACGGCTATCTGCGCAGCTATATCCAGACCGGCAAGGCAAAGATCATCGGCACCGGCCGCGAGGTTCAGGCCCTGCACAAGAGCGGCACGGTCTTTCCGATCGATCTTTCAATCGGCGAAATGCGCAGTGGCAGCAACCGCGGCTTCATCGGCGTGATCCGCGATATCACCGAGCGGCACCAGTCCGAACGCCAGGTGCGTGAACTGACCGCCGAACTGGTGCATATTTCGCGCCTGAGTGCGATGGGGCAGCTGTCCTCGTCGCTGGCGCATGAACTCAACCAGCCCCTGACCGCGATCATGAATTATGCCGAAGCGGCCCGGCAAATGGTCGAACTCTCCGGCGAACGCAGCCTGCCGAAGGTGAAGGAATTTCTGGCCAAGACGGTCGAACAAGCCGAACGGGCCGGCCAGATCATTCGCCGCCTGCGCAGCTTCGTCGAGAAGGGCCCGGTCGAACGCAGCCTGGAGGAGCTGAACAAAGTGGTGCTCGATGCCAGCAACCTGGCGGCCATCGGCGTGCGGGTCGATGGCATCCGCATGCACTTCGACCTTGACGATACTTTGCCGCCGATCAGCATTGATAAAATCCAGATCCAGCAGGTGGTGGTGAATCTGGTGCGCAATGCCGTCGAGGTGCTGCACGAGGCGCAACGGCGCGAACTCACCATCCGCACCCGCAGCGATGCCGGCAGTCAGGAGGTTTCGGTTTGCGATACCGGGCCCGGTCTCGACCCCGCCATCGCCCAGAAGCTGTTCACGCCTTTTCTGACGACCAAGAAAGACGGCATGGGCATCGGCCTGTCGATCAGCCGGTCCATCATCGAGGCCCATAACGGCCAGCTCTGGGCCGAAGCCAATCCGGGCGGTGGCACCATCTTCTGCTTCCGCCTGCCACTTATCGCCCAGGCCGGGGCGGCATCATGAGCGGTGATACCGTCTTTATTGTCGATGACGATGAAGCCGTGCGTGAATCGCTGGCAGCCGTGCTGGATACCCAGGGATTGACGGCGATCGGCTTCGCTTCGGCGGAAGCTTTCCTGCTCAGCTACAAGCCCGTACCGGTTGGTTGCGCCATCATCGATCTGCGCATGTCCGGCATGGATGGCCTCACCCTGCTGGAACACCTGCGCGGCAAGGGTCTGATGCTGCCCGCCGTGGTTGTCACCGGCCATGGCGATGTGCCACTTGCGGTACGCGCCATGAAGGCTGGCGCCATCGACTTTATCGAAAAACCATACACCAATGCCACGCTGCTGGATGCCGTGCGCCGCGGACTCGACAGTGCGCGGGCTGGCGCATTGATCCAACTGGACCAGAGCGACATCAAGGCGCGACTCGAAACCCTCACCGGACGCGAGCGTGATGTGCTGCGCCAGCTGGTCATCGGCAACCCAAACAAGATTATCGCCTTTCATTTAAGTATCAGTCCGCGAACCGTGGAGATTCATCGCGCCAATGTGATGAAGAAAATGGGTGCTGAAAGCCTGTCACACCTGGTGCGCATGGCGTTGGGTGGCGGCCTTGCCGGTGATGAAAAAGACGGCATGAATCCTTAGGGGAATCCCCTTACTTGCGCCGGCCTGAATCAGGCAGCAAAAATATGTCATGAGTGGTGAAACTAGGCAGATCATCTATGTCATCGATGATGACGACGTGGTGCGTGACTCCCTGAAGGTGCTTCTGGAAGTGCGGCAGTATCACGTGCGCGATTTTGAGTCCGGCGATCAGTTCCTGGCCGAGAATCCGGACCTGAGCGACTGCTGCCTGATTGTTGATGTGCATATGCCGGGCATGACCGGGCTTGATCTGCTGGGCGTGCTACGCCAGCGCGGCGAAACCATGCCGGCCATCCTGATCACCGGTCGCCGCGACAGTCACATCGAAGCCCAGGCCGCTGCCCTGGGGCAGGTGACCTTGCTCGACAAGCCGCTGCCGCACAGTCGCCTGTTCAGCACCATCGAGCAGATGCTCGCACGCATCTGATGCTCCTCGTCAAATAGAGAATCCAATCGTCAAAAAAGAAAAGGCCGGCAGTAACATTGCCGGCCTAGGTGGCTGCCACAGGGAGAGGCAGCGCGGGGGAACTGTGATCGCCGCGACGATCAGTCGGCGGCAAGCTCCTGCAGCGTTTCCGGTGCCGTGATCAGGATCGTGTGACTGTCGACCAGGCTGATCCAGCGCTGCTGGCGGAATTTTGAAATCGTGCGGCTGACGGTTTCGATGGTGAGGCCGAGATGGTCGGCGATATCGCCGCGGCTCATCGGCAGGAACACCTTAATGCCGCGCGCCTGTGTCCCCGTTGTGAAGGACAGCAAGAAGCTGGCCATGCGTTCGATGGCGGTCTTGCGACCGAGTAGCAGGAGCATGCGGTTGCTCGCCTCCAGCTGGCGGCACATCAGGCGGAACAGCTGCCGGCCGGCGGCGGGATCTGATTCGATCACGGCGTCGAAATCCTTGCGGGCATAACGCGTCAGCGCACAGTCAGTGATCGCTTCCACGCTGCAGTCATGCTCGGCGGCTTCCGAGAAACCGAAGAAATCGCCCGGCTTGAGGAAATGGGCGATATGGCGGCGGCCGTCCGGCAGGATGCGCACCACGCGCAGGATGCCCTCGGTCACCTTGTAGACATGAGTATTCGCGTCGCCGGTTTCCAGAACGGCCGTGGCGCGCTGGGCCTGGACCGGCCGGCCGATGCGCTGCAGCAGGTCGACAGCGCCGGGCAGGGGGACGACAGCGCCCGGAACGGGGCCGGGAACAGGTGCCGGCCGGCGGGATGGCTGGGTGGCGGGACGCGCCAGGATCGCAGGATGCGCCTGCTGGCCGGACTGCATAACCGCGTGAACATGTGCCATGGATCTCTCCCGCTGTACCGACTGTGTGGGGCCAAGCAGTACCGGCAAACAGGCCGGCGGGACATTTGGGTCTTATACCTAAGGAGAATTACGTAGAGGTCACCGCCGGGCCAGGGCGTATGCAGGCAAAGGCAGGTCTTTGATCTGGATTAAGGGGAATAGTGTTGCTGTTGCTAGGATTGTGGCCCATGCTTGCAACCCATCCAGCTTATCTTCCCCTGTCCCCGTCATGAGCAGCCGCCGCGCCGCGATGCCCAAGCCCGTGCTCGGCCGCTTTTTGCTGCTGTCGCGTGGGTATTTTTATGGCGAATTGAAATGGCGGGCACGGATTCAGCTGGCCGGCATGCTGCTGCTTGGCGTCGCGCAGGTCGCCTTGGTCATCCGGCTCAATCTGTGGAATGCGGACCTGTTCGATGCACTCGAACGCCACGCCTCCGATCGCTTCCTGTACCAGGTCGGTATCTTCGCCGGCCTGATCCTGGGCATTATGGTGGTCAATATGGTGCATCTGCAGGTGAAGCGGAATCTGCAGCTCGGCTGGCGCGAATGGCTGACCAGTCATGTCGTGCAGGACTGGATGGCCGAAGCACATCATTATCAGATTTCGTTGCTGCCCGGCAGCCATGACAATCCGGATGCACGCATCGCTGATGACATCCG
>NZ_CALRUC010000110.1:0-15250 GCF_943371255.1 Ferrovibrio terrae
TCGTCGATCAGAAAAGACGTGACGAACAGCGGCCGCAGCAGCGCCTGATAGGGCTGGAACGATTCGGCAAAGGCCGGTTCGGTGGTGATGCGCAGATAACTGTTATAGGCCGGCGGCAACTTGGCGCGATGTGGCATGCCCTCGATGAAGCTGCTGTCGGTCAGCTTGACCGGCTGCATCACCAGATGGGTCGCCATCGGGAAATAGCCGTAGATGCGTTCATCCACCGCGATGGCGGGATGGCGCGAGGCCACCACATCGGCAAAGCCCCAGACTGGGATGATACCCCAGCCGTCATCCTGGCCGGAGAAGAATCCCCAGTAGGACATCTTATCACCCAGCTCGGCATAGGTGATGTTGTTGGCGGTGAAGGCGAAACTGTCGATCTTGACCAGCACCTGGTCGGGCTGCAGGTCGTCGGCATGCAAGGTGAAGTCGGTGAAACGGACCTGGGTCAGGTCGTCCTTGCGCACGGCGAATTGCGTGGCGGCGAGATCGGATTTGGCGGTGGCAGTGAGAATTTGCGACATTGGAGCCTCCCCATGGAGCTTGGGCGGTTTCTAGTTTTATAGCTGCTCGTGTGGCGTCAGCCTTTAATCTAGGGCGCCGATCATGTCCCTGATGTGACAAGCATCGGACAAAAATCCACGGATAATCGCGGGCAAATTGGAACTATTCGGCGGGCTGCCTGACGTCATCCTTATGGCCGGCATCGTCAGGCCGCGCACTGGCCAGCTTGCGGCTGGCCCAGACGCCAAGGTCATCCAGATAGGTGAAGATCACCGGCGTGACCACCAGGGTCAGCAGGGTGGAGGAAATCAGGCCGCCAATCACCGCATGGGCCATGCCGGCGGTCTGCTTGGCGCCTTCGCCGATCGCCATCGCCAGCGGCAACATGCCGAAGATCATCGCCAGCGTAGTCATCAAAATCGGGCGCAGGCGGATTTCGCCGGCTTCCAGGATGGCATCGGCACGCGACATGCCCTCGCGGCGAGCGTGATTGACGAAATCGATCAGCAGGATGGCGTTCTTGGTGACCAGGCCCATCAGCATGATGAAACCGATGACGGCAAACATGCTGAAGGTGGAACCCCAGGCCCAGAGGCCGACCACCACGCCGAACAGCGACAACGGCAGCGAGGCCATAATGGCAATCGGCTGCAGGAAGCTGGCGAATTGCGAGGCAAGGATCAGGTAGATGAAGATGATCGCCAGCAGCAGTGCGGCGGCGGCATAGCCGGCCGACTCTTTCATGTCTTTCGATGCACCACCGAACCAGAAGCGGTAGCCGGGCGGTAGGGTCATCTCTTCCAGCTTGGCCTGGATGGCACGGCTGACCTCGCCGACCGGGCGGCCATCGGTGGTGGCGGTCAGCAGCACTTCGCGGGCCAGGTCGCGGCGGTTGATCTGGGTCGAACCGGTGGAAGGCTGGATGGCAACCACCTGCGACAGCGCCACCATCTTCGGATTGCCATCGGCATTCATCTGGCTGGACGCGACATAGATGCGGGCGAGATCGGGCATGCCGGTGCGGTCGTCGCGCGGCAGGCGCACGAAGACGCTGTAATCTTCCGAATCCGGCGCTTTCCAGGTGCCGGCTTCCTCACCGGCCAGCAGCGGGCGCAGGGTATTGGCAATCGCCGTGGTGCTGACGCCGAGATCGGCGGCCAGCTGGCGGTCGACATCCAGCGCCACGGTCGGCTTGTTGGCCTTCAGGCTGGATTCCAGATCGGACACGCCGGGTACGGTGCGCATGATCTCCATGGCCTGCTGGGTCAGCTTGTCCAGCGTGGCGAGATCCTGGCCCTTCAGCGCGATCATGATCGGCTTGTTGAGGCCGCCACCCAGATTGGCCTGGCCGATGTTGATATTGTCGATACCGGCGATGCGGCCGAGCCGCTCGCGGAACTGCACCGCCATCTGCTGCGGTGATTTCTTGCGCTGGTCGATCGGCACGAAGCGCACATAGAGCGTGCCGACATTGCGGCGCGCAAACGAGCCGGCATTGATCCAGGCGAAGGAATAGTCCACCTCGGGGAATTCCTTCAGGGCATCCTGCACCTGGCGGATCTTGGCTTCGGTATAGTCGATGGCCGAACCGGAGGGCGCGGTGATCTCGACCAGGATTTCCGACAGATCGGGTTCGGGCAGGAATTCGGTGCCGATGGCGCCGGACCGCAGGATGCCGATGGTGCCGATGAAACTGAATACTGCCAGCAGCAGTACCAGCCAGCGGAAGCGCAGGCTCCAGCTCAGGATTCGGCGATAGACGCGACCGAGCCATTCCATGCCCTTGTCGACCAGGCCGACAACGCGGCCGATGAGCCCGCGCTTGGCATTGGGCTGGCTGTCGGGGTCGTGCCACACGCTGGACAGCATGGGATCGAGCGTGAAGCTGACGAACAGCGAGATCAGCACCGCGACGGTGACGGTGATACCGAACTGCAGGAAGAAGCGCCCGATGATGCCGCCCATGAAGGCGACCGGCAGGAAGACCGCGACGATGCAGAAGGTGGTGGCGAGTACCGCGAGACCGATCTCGTTGGTGCCGTCCAGCGATGCCTGGCGATGGCTTTTGCCCATGGCGACATGACGCGTGATGTTTTCACGCACCACGATGGCGTCGTCGATCAGGATGCCGATGGCGAGTGACAGCGCCATCAGAGTCAGCTTGTTCAGCGTGAAGCCGGCGGCATAGACCGCGGCCAGGGTGCCGATCACGGCAATCGGCAGGGTCAGGCCGGTGATCACCGTGCTGCGCCAGGAATTCAGGAACAGGAAGACGATCAGGACGGTGAGGATGGCGCCCTCGATCAGGGTGCGCTGGACGCCGTTGACCGAGGAGAGAATGGCGCGGCTGTCGTCGCGCATGAACTGCAGCGAAATATCGGATGGCAGGTCGGGCTGCAGATCCTTGATCGCCTGCTTGAGTCCGGTGATGACCTCCAGCGTGTTGGAGCCCTGCACCTTGACGAAGCTGATTGCCAGCTGGCGGTCGCCATTGAACAGCGCGACGGCTTCCTTTTCTTCCGAGCCGTCTTCCACCGTGGCGATATCACCGACCGTGACCGAGGTGTTGCCGCGGCGCGCCAGCACCAGCTCTGCCAGTCGGCGCGGATCGGTGACGCGGCCTTCGATCTGCACGACGAACTCGGTCTGCGGGCGGGTCAGGGTGCCGAGCGGAATCTGCTGGTTCTCGGCCTTCAGCACGGCGACGAGCTGGTCCATGCCGACACCATAGGCCTGCATCTTTTCCGGATTGGGCAGGATGTTGATGCGGCGCTTGAGGCCGCCGACGATATAGGCTTGGCCGACGCCGCGCACGGTCTGCAGGCGCTTGAGGATCACCTGGTCGGCCAGCGTGGTCAGTTCGCGCAGGTCGCGGCGCTCGCTGCGCACGGTGATCGAGGCGACCGGCTGGTTGTCGGGTGAAAAGCGGGTGATTTCCGGGGTCTTGATCTCGTCGCGGAAGCGCGGCGTCACCTGGGCGATCTTCTCGCGAACGTCCTGCACGGCGGCCACGGCGCTGACGGTCAACTCGAATTCGATGATGACCGTGGAGCGGCCCTCCAGCGAGCGCGAGGTCAGTGTGCGCACGCCGCTGATGGTGTTGACCGCATCCTCGACCGGGCGGGTGACTTCGCTTTCAACGCTTTCCGGCGTGGCGCCGGGATAGCTGGTACTGACCACCACGATGGGGAATTCGACATCGGGGAACTGTTCGACGCTGAGCTTGAAATAGGCGAACAACCCCACCACCAGCAGGGACAGCATCATCATGGTGGCGAAAACGGGGTTGTTGACGCTGATCCGGGTGAGCCACATGGCGTGCGCTCCTTTACCGGCCGGCGATGCGGGCGGCGAGGCCGTCATTCAGGCGCAGGCCGGGGGTCACCACCACGGTTTCACCGGCCTCCAGACCGCTGGCGATGCCGATGCGGCCTTCGGCGGTACCGGTGATCGCCACGGTCACGGCGCGGCGCTGCACCTGCTTGTCCTTCAGGACATAAACAATAGGCGTGCCGTTTTCCTGGCGCAGCGCTTCCTGCGGGATCGCCACAACCTGTGTTGCTTCGGCCAGCACGGCCTCGCCGCTGCCGAACATGCCGCCGCGCAGCACATGATCGGGATTGGCGAGCAGGATGAAGACCGGGATGGATCGCGAGCCGCTCTGGGCGGTGGGATTGATGCGGTCGATCTGGCCGGTGAAGACGCGGTCGCCAAAGCCTTCGACGCGCAAGCTCACCTTCTGGCCGATTTTCAGCTGCGGCACGTCGCGCGCCGGCACCATGGCTTCCACTTCCATGGTGTCGAGATCGGCGATGACAAACAGCTTGGCATCCACAGCGACACGCTCGCCCGGATTGACCAGGCGGTCGCCGACCAGGCCGTCGATGGGCGCGTAGATGGCGGCATCGCCGAGCGCCTTCCGCGCCATGGTCAGTTGCTGTTCCAGGGCCGCGACATTAGCGCGTGCGGTGCGCCAGGCATTTTCGGCCTCGTCCATCGCAGTCTGCGACTTCACGCCGCGCTGCAGTAGCGTTTCGGCCTTCTCGCGATTGATTTGCGCCAGATTGAGCGCGGAACGGGCGCTGTCGAGATTGCTCTGCTTTTCGCGCAGCTTGGCGGCGACATCGGCAGTATCGAGCCGGGCCAGCAACTGGCCTTTTTTCACGCGCTCGCCGCGCCGCACGGTGATCTCGGTAACCACGGCAGCAACCTCGGCACGGATCATGCTCTGGTTCAGCGGCTGCAGGCCGCCGCTGAACCGCACCACCTGGCGCAGATCGGTGCGGATCGCCGGTGTCAGGTCGGCGGGAGAGAATTCGATGCCCTCGAAGCGGGCGGGGGCAGCCGCCGCGGCCGGCGATGCCGCCTGGCGGCCTTTCAGCACGACCAGCCCGCCGCCAACCAGGATGGCCAGCCCGAGCACGCCCAAACCGATCTTCACAACGCGTTTCATCTGTCTTCCCCCAGGCCCGCCGGTTTTGCCTTACGCGGGTGCCTATCCTGTCGCTGCCGTGTATATAGACACGCACAAATACCGTCCATCCTGCGATGGTTACCTTTAGGTAACTTGTGATTTTCATCACAGGACTCCAAGCGAGGTACAGCTTGCCGGCGATTTTCACCATCGGGCATTCCAGCCATCCGGCCGAAACCTTTCTGGCCCTGCTGCGCCGGCATGGCATCGGACTGCTGGCCGATGTGCGCTCGGCACCCGCCTCGCGCTTTGCCCCGCAGTTCAACCGCGCCGCCCTGGAGCAGAGCCTGCGGGCGGGCGGCATCAGCTATCGCTGGCTGGGGCAGGCGCTGGGCGGCAAGCCGCGGGCGCCGGAGCCGGTCTTTGCTGACGCCATCGCCGAGCTGCTGGTGCTGGCCGAGACGACCCCGACAGCGATCATGTGTGCCGAACGCGATCCGCTGCAGTGCCATCGCACCCATCTGGTCACGCCAGCACTGCTGAAAAATGGCGCAACGGTGATGCATATCCTCGCCGATGGTGCAGTGCTGCCCAATGACGCGCTGCAGCAATCGCCGAAACAACAGGATCTGTTCGGCTGATCTTTGCTTGACGCGGCAGGGACGTATACGCAGACTTTGCCTCCATAAAAACACCAACGGGAGGACGTCATGCGGTATCGCAACATCGCTACAATCGGAATTCTTGCGGCCAGTGTCGCGGCTTTGGCCGGTACGGATGTGCAGGCGCAGACCTACAAGCTGATGACCGGTCCGCAGGGCGGCGTCTGGGTGCCGCTGGGCGGCACCATGAAGGCGATGTTCGAAAAGGCCGTGCCAGGCATAACGATCCAGACCCTGCCGGGCGCCGGTATCGCCAATGTGAAGGGCGTCGAGGAAAACAAGACCGACTTCGGTTTCGGCAACTCGATCTCCACGGTCGATGCCGTGAACGGCAATCCGCCGTTTGAGAAAAAGACTGCCAATGTCTGTCAGGTCGCCAATCTCTATCCGCAGTATTTCCAGGTGGTGGTGACCGGCGATTCCAAGATCGAAAAGATCGCCGACCTGAAGGGCAAGGCGATTGCCGTGCAGACCAAGGGCAATACCGCGGAGGCGATCTCGGCGGATATCCTCAAAGCGCACGGCATGTCCTACAGCGACATGAGCAAGGTCAACTTCATGGCCTCCTACAATGACGCTGCCGCCCTGCTGCAGGATGGCCATGCCCAGGTCTTCACGCTTGGCACCACGATCCCGGCCTCCTCGGTGATGGATCTGGCCTCCTCGCGCGGCGTGCGCCTGATCCCGGCCGATGATGCGGCGGTTGCGGCGATGAAGAAGATCAATGCCGGCTATGTGAAGGGCGTGGTGCCGGCCGGTACCTATCCGAAGCAGGACAAGGATGTGCCGGTGATCGCCTATTCGGCGCATTTCATCGCGTCGTGCAAGCTGCCGGAAGCGCAGGTCTATGCCATCACCAAGGCGATGGCGACCCAGATGGCCGATATGGCCGCCGTGAACAAGGCGATGGCCAAGGTGACGGCGAAGGATATGGCCGAGGATATCGGCGTGCCGTTCCATCCGGGTGCCGCGAAATACTACCGCGAAGTCGGCGCCCTGAAGTAATCGATTGAGGCGACTGACCGGCGTCGCGCCTTCATTATAAGGGCGACGCCGGTAATTTTTTTGGTGCTGGTCGGGGGAAATCATGGATAAGAGTCTGCTGGCCCGCGTGGCGGCGCCGATTGGCGTGACGATGGCGCTGTACCATATGTGGGTCATCGCCATGGGTCCGCCGCAGGCGCTGATTTTCCGTGGCACCCATCTGGCCTTCGCCCTGGTGCTGGTTTACCTGCTCTATCCCTTTGCCGAGACCAAGGACGGTCATCGCCGGTTCGCCTGGCTCGATGCCCTTCTGTTCGCCGGGGCTGCGCTTGGCCTGGGTCACCTGTTCATCGACTACGATTACTTCATCAACCGCATCATCTATATCGACGACCTCAAGCCGCTCGACATCGTTGCCGGCCTTGGCCTAGTGATCGTGGTGCTGGACGCGACGCGGCGCGTGATCGGCTGGGCCCTGCCGATCACCGCGCTGCTGTTCATGGCGCATGCTCTGTTCGTCACCAGAGTCGATCCGCTCACCCTGTTGGATCAGCTCTACATGACCACCGAAGGCATCTTCGGCTCGACGCTGGCGGTCTCGGCGGCTTATGTCACCATTTTCGTGGTGTTCGGCTCGGTGATGGAGCGCACCGGCACCGGCAAGCTGTTCATGGATTTCGCCCTGGCCCTCACGGGCCGCCAGGCCGGCGGGCCGGGCAAGGTCTCGGTGGTGTCGTCCTCGCTGTTCGGCACCATCTCGGGCTCGGCCGTGGCCAATGTGATGGTCGACGGACCGATCACCATTCCGCTGATGAAGCGCACCGGCTTCACCAAGCATTTCGCCGCCGGCGTGGAAGCGGTCGCCTCCACCGGCGGCCAGATCATGCCGCCGATCATGGGTGCAGCCGCCTTCGTGATGGCCGAGTTCTTGGCGGTGAGCTATTTCCAGGTCACCGTCTGGGCGCTGATCCCCAGCATCCTCTATTACATCGCCTGTTTCGGCGCAGTGCATTTCGAGGCCAAGCGTCAGGGCCTGGTCGGCCTGCCGGCCCATGAGGTGCCGCGCCTGTTCACCGTGATCCGCGAGCGCGGTCATCTTTTTATTCCGATCGCCATCATCCTGGGCGGCATGATGGCGGGCTATTCGGCGCCATATTGCGCTCTGGCCGGCACGCTGGCCTGTTTCCCAGTGGCGATGCTGCGCGCCTCGACACGGCAGGAACTGCGCTGGAGCCTGATTCCGGAAGCCCTCGAAGATGGCGCGCGCAATACGCTCGCCGTGGCGCTGGCCTGTGCCTGCGCCGGCCTGGTGATCGGCTCGATCACGCTCACCGGACTGGGCATCAGCTTCACCAACTGGATCATCGGCCTGTCGCAGAACAGCCTGCTGCTGGCATTGGTGCTCACTGCTGTGGCGGGCATCATCCTCGGCATGGGCATGCCGACCACGCCGGCCTATATCGTCATGGTATCGCTGATGGTGCCCGCGATCATGAAGCTGGGCGTGATCGAGCCGGCGGCGCATATGTTCGCCTTCTACTTCGCCATCCTGTCGGCGATCACGCCACCGGTGGCGCTGGCGGTCTATGCCGCGGCCAGCCTGGCCAAGGCCGATCTATGGAAGGCGGGATGGGCCGCAGTGAAGATCGGCGCCGCCGGCTTCATCGTGCCTTTCATGTTTGTGTTCCAGCCCGCCCTGCTGATGATCGGCGACTGGCCGGACATCATCCATGCTACGGTTTCGGCCTGTATCGGCATCGCCATGCTGGCGGCCGGCCTGCACGGTTTCTTCCGCATGCATCTGCGGCATTATGAACGTGCCATGCTGATTGCCGGCGCGCTGGCGATGACGCTGGTGCCGGGCTGGATCGGCGACGCGGCCGGCATCACGTTGCTGGTTCTGGTGCTGGTCGGGCAGAAGCTGCTGCCCAACACTGCCCTGCCGGCGAAGGGATAGGATCTGGCCTCTTAGGGCCAGACCACCTTGCCGGGGTTCAGGATGTTGTCGGGGTCGAAGGCGCGCTTGATCTTGCGCATCATCTCGATTTCGACCGGCGATTTGTAATGCACGATCTCGTCGATCTTCATGCGGCCGACGCCATGTTCGGCCGAGATCGAACCCTGCATGCCCTGGACGATGTCATGCACGATGGTGTGCACGGCATCCCAATGCTTCAGGTATTCCAGCCGGTCCCAGCCGACCGGCTGGGATGCGTTGAAATGCACATTGCCGTCACCGATATGGCCGAAGGCGACGACGCGGATGCCGGGCAGATAGGCCTCCACCGCCTTTGAGGCGATATCGATGAAATCGGCCATTTTCGACACCGGCACCGAGATATCGCATTTGATCGAGCCGCCCTCGGGCTTCTGCGAGCTGGACAGCAGCTCGCGCAGCTTCCAGAAGGCGGCGCGCTGGGTATCGGACTGCGCGATGGCCGCATCCAGCACCAGGCCCTTCTCGAAGCCATCTGCCAGCACGCCCTCCATGGTCTCGCCGATATTGCCGTCATCGCGGCCGGACGAGAATTCCATCAGCACATACCAGGGATGCCGCTCGGACACCGGGTCGGTTGTACCGGGATTGTGCTTGAGGGCGAAATCGAGCGACAGCCGTGAGATCAGCTCGAAGCCGGTGACCTGACCGCCGGTGGCGGCTTTCGATAGCGCCAGCAGCTCGATGGCGGCTGACGGGCTCGGCACCGCAGTAAAGGCGGTCGCCATCGCCTTGGGCAGCGGATGCAGCTTCATCACCGCCGCCGTGATGATACCCAGCGTGCCCTCACCGCCGATGAACAGGTCTTTCAGATCGTAGCCGGTATTGTCCTTGCGCAGGCCGCGCATGCCGTTCCAGATCTGGCCATCGGCCAGTACCACTTCCAGGCCCAGCGCCAGCTCGCGCGTGTTGCCATAGCGCAGCACGGCATTGCCGCCGGCATTGGTGGAGAGATTGCCGCCAATGGTGCAACTGCCTTCCGAGCCGATGGAGAGCGGGAACAGGCGATCCGCCTCGCGGGCAGCCTGCTGCACCTGCTGCAGGATACAGCCGGCTTCCACGGTGATCGTATCATTCAGCGGGTCGATGGCGAGGATCCTGTTCATGCGCTGCAGCGACAGGATGATCTCGTCATTGCTCATGAAGGGAATGTTACCGCCGACCAGGCCGGTATTGCCGCCCTGTGGCACCAGCTTGGTTCTGGTTTCGCGTGCCAGCTTCACGATGGCGGCGACTTCCGCGGTATTGGCCGGACGCAGCAGCATCGGCGAACAGCCGACATAGAGGTCGCGCTGCTCGCGGAAATGCGGTGCCAGCACATCGGGATCGGTGACCCAGCCCTTGGGGCCGACCAGATCCTTGAAACGGTCGAGCAGGGCAGCGGAAAGCGGTGTCGAGAGCGGTGCGTTCATGGCAGTGATTTTAGCCTTCTTGCGGCTAACGTCCACGGGCTGCGCGGACCAATCTGTCATTGATGGCCAGGCCAAGGCCCTGCTGTGGAATCGGCATCACGGCGATGCCATCCAGGCCTGCGACGTGATCCAGCGCATGCAGGCCGGCATAGAGCCGGGCGGCGGCTTCGGCCAGATCGCCGCGTTCACTGAGCGGAAAGACGGTGGCGAAGCCGGGCAGGGGCTTGCCGAAACTGAGCAGGCCTTCCTTGCCCTGGGCGGCCGCAGCATTCAGCCGCACGGGCAGGCGCGGGGCATAATGTTTCAGCAGCATGCCGGGCGATTGCAGTGTCTGGTCGGTGGGCTGCACCAGTGTTTCACCCAGCACGGCCTCGATGTCTTCGGCCGCGATGCCGCCGGGCCGCAGCAGCGTGGCGGCATCGCCGGTCAGCCCGACCACGGTGGATTCCAGGCCAACGCTGCAGGGGCCGCCATCGAGCACGGCGATCTCTGTCCCCAGACTGTCGCGCACATGCTGCGCCGTGGTGGGCGAGACATGGCCGGAGCGATTGGCGGACGGTGCGGCGACCGGGCGGCCGATGCGGGCCAGCAGCTCGCGCGCCAGCGGATGGGCCGGCATACGCAAGGCCAGCGAGGGCAGGCCGGCCGAAACCGCCGACGCCACCGGGCAATCGGCACGGCGCGGCAGCACCAGGGTCAGCGCACCGGGCCAGAAGGCGGCAATCAGCCGGCGGGCGCGATCATCCAGCACCACCAGCGCATCCAGCTGGGCCGGATCGGCGACATGGCAGATCAGCGGATTGAAATCGGGCCGGCCCTTGGCGGCGAAGATTCCGGCCACCGCAGCCGCATTGGTGGCATCGGCGGCGAGGCCGTAGACGGTCTCGGTGGGGATGGCCACCACCTCGCCACGGCGCAGTCGGTCGGCGGCCTCTGAAATCGTTACGTCAACCATGCCACGTCCTGTTCATGGCGAGTTTTAGCCTGCGGGCCTTGGCCTTGCTAGCCATCCCGGACCATATTATCCCTGCGCCTACAGAACAGCAGTGGTCAGGGAGACCGAGATGGACTACGTCGCCCCCGTCAAAGACATGCGTTTCACGCTCGAGCATATCGCCGGGCTGGCCGATCTGGCCCAGCTGCCGGGTCTGGAAAATGCCGAAGCCGAAACCGTGGTCGCCGTGCTGGAAGAGTCGGCCAAATTTGCCGCCGGCGTGCTGTCTCCGCTCAATCGTGGCGGCGACAAGGAAGGCGCCAAGGCCGAGAATGGCGTGGTGCGCACCGCGCCCGGTTTTGTCGATGCCTACAAGAAATTCGTCGCCGGCGGCTGGAACGGCATGCCCTTCCCCGAGGCGCTGGGCGGCGGTGCGATGCCCTGGGCTGTCACCATGGCGGCGCAGGAAATGGTGCAGGCAGCCAACCTGTCGTTTTCACTCTGCCCGCTGCTGACCCAGGGCGCCATCGACGCGATTATGGCACATGGCACCGACGAGCAGAGGGCGATGTACCTGCCCAAGATGGTGTCGGGCGAATGGACCGGCTCGATGAACCTGACCGAGCCGCAGGCCGGTTCCGATGTCGGCGCGCTGAAGTCCAAGGCCGTGCCGGCGGGTGACGGCACCTACCGCATCAGCGGCAGCAAGATCTTCATCACCTATGGCGAACACGACATGGCGGATAACATCATCCACCTGGTGCTCGCCCGCCTGCCCGACGCCCCGCCGGGCACCAAGGGTATTTCGCTGTTCATCGTGCCCAAGGTGCTGGTCAACAAGGATGGAAGCCCGGGCAAGCGCAACGATCTGCGCGTGGTGTCGCTGGAGCACAAGCTCGGCATCCATGCCAGCCCGACCTGCGTGATGAGCTACGGCGACAACGGCGACTGCGTCGGCTATCTGCTCGGCGCCGAGAACCAGGGCATGCGCTGCATGTTCACCATGATGAATAACGCGCGCCTCAGTGTCGGCTGCCAGGGCCTGGCGATTGCCGAGCGCGCCTACCAGCAGGCGCTGGGCTATGCCGAACAGCGCAAGCAGGGCCGCCATCCGGGCATGAATGCCGAACAGCATGTGGCGATCATCGAACATGCCGATGTGCGGCGCACGCTGATGCTGATGCGCAGCCTGACGGAAGCCTGCCGCGGCCTGATCTACCTGAATGCCGCATCCATCGACCGGGCGCATCACCATCCCGATGAAACCGAACGCAAGGACGCCAAGGCATTGGTTGAGTTGCTGACGCCGCTGTCAAAATCCTGGGCCACTGATATCGGCTGCGAAGTGGCATCCATGGGTGTGCAGATCCATGGCGGCATGGGCTTCATCGAGGAAACCGGCGCGGCCCAGCATTACCGCGATGCGCGCATTCTGCCGATCTATGAAGGCACCAACGGCATCCAGGCCATCGATCTGGTGACGCGCAAGCTGCCGCTGAATGGCGGCGAGACGGTGAAGGCCCTGTTCGCGCAGATCGCCGCAACCGCGGCGGAAGCGGCGAAAGCTGGCGACAGCTTCACCGGCATTCATGCCAATCTGGATGGCGCACTGAAGTCGCTGGGCAAGGCCAGCCAGTGGATCGGCGGCCAGCTGGCGAAAAATCCGGACGCCGCGCTGGCCGGTGCGACGCCCTATCTGCGGGCGTTCGCCACCACGGTTGGCGGCTGGCTGCTGGCGCGTCAGGCGCTGGCGGCAAAAGCCGAGATCGCGGGCGGCGCCACCGATCCGTATTTCACTGCCAAGATCGTGGCGGCCCGGCTGTTTGCCGACCAGGTGCTCACCAGCGTGGATGGCCTGTGCCGGTCTGCCACCGAGGGCAGTGCCAGCCTGGCGGATGTGACGCCCGACCTGCTGCGGGCCTGAGAAACCGGGATATCAAACCGGCATTGACGTAACGTCAGTGCTGGACTTCCCCTGACTGAGGCTTACCCTTGTCTGACGCTGACGTAAGCGTCAGACTGAGGCCCAATTCGCCTCCATAACAAAAATCAGGATCAGACCCGTGGCCGATGCGCCCGCACCCCAGACTCTGGCATCAGAGTCCAAGACCGTTCCCGGTATCGACGGCACCGCCGTATCGGACCAGGGCAGCCTGACCTATCCGTTTGACGGCAGGCCAGGTGATGCCGAGGTGATGGAGATGCGGCCGGGCGTGCTGTGGCTGCGCATGCCGGTGCCGATCCCGGGCCTGGATTACATCAATCTGTGGCTGATCGAAGAGGCTGAAGGCTGGACGCTGATCGATACCGGCTTCAAGTCATCCAGGCTGCAGAAGATCTGGGACCAGGTGGTTGCCCAGCATCTGAAGGGCAAGCCGATCGCCCGCATTCTGTGCACGCATTTTCATCCCGACCATATCGGGCTGGCCGGCTGGCTGCATGAGAAGTTCAATGCGCCGCTGTGGATGACCTTCGGCGAATGGAGCTTTGGCCGCATGCTCGAACTCGAGCAGATGCCCGATGTGCCGGCCGATGTGATCGCCTTCTATGAACGCCTCGGTTTCGATGTGGCGCAGATCGACGCGCTGAAGGCGCGCGGCTTTGGCAATTTTGCCAAGGCGGTGACGCCGATCCCGCGTGCTTTCCAGCGCATCAAGGAGGGCGACAGCCTGCGCATCGGCGTGCATGACTGGCAGGTGATCGTCGGCAACGGTCATTCGCCCGAGCATGCCTGCCTCTATGCGCCAGCACTGAATCTGCTGATTTCGGGCGACCAGGTGCTGCCGCGTATTTCGCCGCATATCGGCGTTTATCCGGGCGAGCCGGAAGCCCTGCCGCTGACCCAGTATCTCAATTCCTTTGCCAAATTCAGCGCGCTGCCGGGCGATGTGCTGGTGCTCCCGGCCCATGGTGATCCCTTCATCGGCCTGCATCAGCGTATTGGCATGCTGCAGCGTCATCATGCCGTGCGGCTGGAAGCCCTGCTCGATGCCCTGGCGCAGCGGCCGCATACAGTGATCGAGACCCTGCCGTTGCTGTTCCGCCGCGATATCAAGGATCATATGACGCTGGCGGCTGGCGAGGCCCTGGCCCATCTGCATCACCTGATGCATGAAGGCCATGTGGTGCGCCATCGGAATTCGGCGGGAATTTACGAATTCAGCCGCAGTGCCGGCCGCAGCAATGGGGCCGATCTGGCCGCCCAGTAGCGGCCACACAATTACCGCATTTGTCTTGCAGTCTACCCGTGAGCCCGGCGTTACAGCGCCGGGCCTCTGATTTTCTGGCAAGGCCAATATTTCTGGCAAGGCCAACTTTTCTGGCAAGGACAGTGCGCATGAAACCCGTCTCGGCAGTCGCCCTCATCATCGGCTTCGGCCTGCTTGGCCTGGCGGAGCCCGGGTTTGCCCAGGCCTGCCGACAGACCCTGGACATGACGCCGATGGGCGGGCCGAAGATGGTGCAATGCCACGAAGTGAGCGACATGCCGCAGAGCACGATCGATGGCATGTGTCGGCCATCGGGCAATCCGCAGGTGCGCACCGTGCCCGAGCGGCTGGACAAATGCCCGGCCGCCCATGTCGGGATGTGCGCCACCCCGTTGCGCACCATCCAGGCCAATATCCGCCGCATGCAGGGCCTGCCGCCGGACACGGAGAACCAGGTGCCGGAAACCGCCACGGTGAAGGCCTATTTCTATGAGGGCGTCCCGCCCAATGTGGCCGAGCAATGCGCCCGCAGCGGTGGCACCTGGACGGTCGCCAAGGCGCCGGCCGGCAAGGCGCCTGCCAAGAAGTAACCTGCCGCCACGGCAGCTTCCGCCGCCGGCCCTCTCCGCGCTATGATCGCGGAAAGAACCGGGGAGGGACGCATGACCGAGGTGATCAAGACCGGGTCGCTCAAAGGCAAGACGCTATTCATCACGGGTGCCAGCCGTGGCATCGGCCTGGCCATCGGCCTGCGGGCAGCGAAAGACGGCGCCAACATCGTTATCGCCGCCAAGACCACCGAACCGCATCCCAAACTGGCCGGCACGATCTACACCGCCGCCGAAGCAATTGAAAAGGCCGGCGGCAAGGCGTTGCCGCTGGTGGTGGATGTGCGCGACGAGGCGGTGGTGGACGCCGCCGTTGCCCAGGCCGTGGAAGCTTTCGGCGGCATCGACATCCTGGTCAACAATGCCTCGGCCATTTCGCTGACCGGCACGCTGGAAACGCCGATGAAGCGCTATGACCTGATGCACCAGATCAACACGCGCGGCACCTATCTGTGCAGCCAGAAATGCCTGCCGCATCTGATGAAGGCGGAGAATCCGCATATCCTCAACCTGTCGCCGCC
>NZ_CALRUC010000111.1:0-15124 GCF_943371255.1 Ferrovibrio terrae
CATGTCGATTTCCGCAACGTCGTGCTGATCATGACCACCAATGCCGGCGCGTCTGAAATGTCGAAGAATGCCATCGGCTTTGGCCGCGACATGAAGGAAGGCGAGGACGAAGAGGCGATCAAGAAGATGTTCACGCCGGAATTCCGCAATCGTCTGGATGCGGTGATCCCGTTTGCGTCCCTGTCGCCCGATGTCATCTACAAGGTGGTCGACAAGTTCGTCGCCCAGCTGGAAGGCCAGCTGGCCGACCGCAATGTCACCGTCGCCCTGACCGACGAGGCCCGTGCCTGGCTGGCCGAGCGCGGTTACGACAAGCTCTATGGCGCCCGTCCGCTCGGCCGGGTGATCCAGGAGCACATCAAGAAGCCGCTGGCCGACGAGCTGCTATTCGGGTCGCTGGTGAAGGGCGGTCACGTGCTTGTGAAGGTCGAGGACGACAAGCTGGCCTTCGAATTCACCGCTGAAAAGGGCGCCAAGGGCGGCCCCGCCGACGGGGCCCCGGACGGCAAGGTACCGGAATACGCGCATTAGTCTTTGACGTTACGTCACAGGCCGCGTGTCCGTAGACATAAAATTCCCATAAAACTACAGTGTTCGCATGCGGATGCGGGCTGGATTTCCAGCCCGCATCCCGGCGAACCGGCACGGTCTGTGCCCGATTGAAAAAACGATAAACAGGAGGCTTTCGATGGCCGCATTCCGACTGAAGACCGCCTTGCTGGCGGGCGCGCTTGCGCTGACCCTGCCGCTGGCTGCCGCCCCGGCGCTGGCACAGGGCAAGGTGCTGCGCTGGGCTAGCCAGGGCGATTACCTCACCATGGACCCGCATAGCCAGAACGAGGGCCTGACCCGCACCGGCAGCTTCCAGACCTATGAGGGTCTGGTGGGCTACAGCGCCGACCTGAAATTCGTGCCTGCACTGGCCACATCGTGGAAGGCCGTCAACGACACCACCTGGGAATTCAAGCTGCGCCAGGGCGTGAAATTCCATGACGGCGCCGATTTCACCGCCGATGACGTGGTCTTCTCGGTCAAGCGCGCGCAACATCCGGCGTCCGACTTCAAGACCTACATCGCCTCGGTGAAGGAGGTGAAGAAGATCGACTCGCACACCGTGCATGTCGAGACCAACGGCGCCAATCCGATCCTGCCGAACCAGATCGCCAATATCTTCATCCTGTCCAAGGCCTGGGCGGAAAAGAACAACGTGGTCAATCCGCAGTCCTACAAGGACAAGGAAGAGACCTTCGCCGTGCGCAACACCAACGGCACCGGCCCCTTCATGCTGAAGCAGCGCGAGCAGGATGTGCGCACGGTGATGGTGCGCAATCCGACCTGGTGGGGCCTCAAGGACAACCCGCATAACATCGACGAGATCGTCTACACCCCGGTCACCACGCCGGCCACCCGCGTCGCCGCGCTGCTGTCGAGCCAGCTCGATTTCGTGCTCGATGTGCCGGTGCAGGACGTGGAACGCGTCAAGCGTTCGCCGGGTCTGCAGGTGAAGAAGACCAACGAGATCCGCTCGATCTTCCTCGGTCTCGATGTCGGCAGTGCGGAGCTGAAGTATTCCGATGTGAAGGGTAAGAATCCCTTCGCCGACAAGCGCGTGCGCCAGGCTATGTACCATGCCATCGACATGCAGGCGATTGCCCAGAAGGTGATGCGCGGCGATGCCGTGGTGGCTGGCATGATCACCTCGCCGGGCGTGCATGGCTACAACACCGCTATCGACAAGCGCCTGCCGTATGACGTCAACAAGGCCAAGGCCCTGCTGAAGGATGCGGGTTATCCGAACGGCTTCGGCGTCAAGCTCGACTGCTCGAACGACCGCTATGTGAACGACGAGGGCGTCTGCCAGGCCGTGGTCGGCATGCTGGCCCAGGCCGGCATCAAGGTCGATCTGGCGGCGCAGTCGAAGACCCTGCATTTCCCCAAGCTGCAGAAGAAGGATACCAGCTTCTTCCTGCTCGGCTGGGGCGTGCCGACCTTCGACAGCCACTATGTCTTCTCGTATCTGGTGCAGACCCCGGATGGCAAGAACGGCAGCTGGAACTTCACCAACTACTCGAACCCCAAGCTGGATGCCATGTTCAACGGCATGCTCAGCGAGCTGGACCAGGGCAAGCGTGACAAGCTGATCGCCGATGCCTGGAACATCATCAACGACGAGGTGATCTACCTGCCGCTGCATCACCAGGTGCTGAACTGGGCGATGAGCGACAAGCTGGATATGCCGATCATCGCGGACAACGTGCCGCGCTTCCACTTCGCCAAGATGAAGTAACACGCGCCGCCGCCCCGGGTCACATCGGGGCGGCGGAGTCTTATTGCAAGTACAGGCCCCATGCTCGGTTACATTGTCGGACGACTGGCGCAGGCGCTGGCGGTCATGCTGGCTGTCGCTCTGGTCGCTTTCCTTTTATTCAATTATGTCGGCGACCCGATCAACAACATGGTCGGGCAGGAAGCCACGACGATGGATCGTCAGGAGCTGCGCGACCAGCTGGGCCTCGACGACCCAGCGCCGGTGCAGTTCGCCCGTTTCCTTGGCAATGCGATCCAGGGCAATTTCGGCCTGTCCTACCGTATGAAGCGCCCGGTGGCGGCGCTGATCCAGGAACGACTGCCGGCCACCCTGGAGCTGGTTTTCCTCTCGGCGCTGGCCTCGCTGGTGGTTGGCCTGCCGCTGGGCGTCTATACGGCGCTGCGGCGCGACAGCTGGTTCAGCCGCGTGGTGCTGACCACCAGCCTGGTCGGCGTTTCGCTGCCCACCTTCGTCATCGGCATCGGCCTGATCTACCTGCTGTCGGTGCAGTTCGACCTGCTGCCCAGCTTCGGGCGCGGGCAGGTGGTGTCGCTCGGCTGGTGGACCACCGGCTTCCTCACCAAATCGGGCTGGGCCGCCATCGTCATGCCGGCAATCACGCTCAGCCTCTACCAGCTCACGCTGGTGCTGCGCCTGGTGCGCACCGAGATGATGGAAGTGCTGCGCACCGACTATATCAAATTCGCCCGGGCCCGCGGCCTGAGTAACCGCGTCGTGCATTTCCGCCATGCGCTGAAAAACACCATGATGCCGGTGGTCACCATCGTCGGGCTGCAGATCGGCGGCCTGATCGCCTTTTCCATCGTCACCGAGACTGTCTTCCAGTGGCCGGGCATGGGGCTTTTGTTCATCCAGGCGGTCGGCTTCGCCGATATCCCGGTGATGGCGGCCTATCTGGTGCTGGTCGGTGCCATGTTCGTGGTGCTCAACCTGATGGTCGATCTGGCCTATTTCGTGATTGATCCGCGCCTGCGGGTGGATCGTGCCAAGGCGGCGGGGAAGGCAACATGAGCGCCCCCCTCATGAATACGCCCCTCGCCCTGCTGCGGCGCTGGTATGACAGCGACCTGGCCTTCAGCTTCCGCAGCTCGCCATCGGTGGTAATCGCCGCCGTGGTGGCCGTGGTCATCATCATGGCCGCGGTGTTTGCCCCGCTGGTGGCGCCATTCAATCCCTTCGATCCGGGCGCCCTGAAACTGATGGACGCCTTCACCGCGCCGGCCTGGACCGATGAGGGCAAGATGCCCTATCTGCTCGGCACCGACGATCAGGGCCGCGACCTGCTGTCCACCATCCTGTATGGCAGCCGCATCTCGCTGCTGGTCGGCTTTGCCGCAATTGCCTTCGCCGCCGTATTCGGCACCCTGATCGGCGTGCTCTGCGGTTATCGCGGCGGCTGGCTGGATGTTGCCGTCATGCGTACCGCCGATGTGCAGCTGACCATCCCCAGCATCCTCATCGCGCTGACCATCGACGGCGTCACCCGCACGGCACTGCCGCGCGAGCTGCATAACGAGATCGCGATTTTCGTCCTGATCTTCGCCATCGGCATCGCCGACTGGCCGCAATTTGCCCGCGTCGCCCGCTCGGCGGCGCTGGTGGAGCGCCACAAGGATTATGTCTCGGCCGCCCGGGTGATCGGCCAGCCCTCATGGGTGATCGTGCTGCGCCATGTGCTGCCCAACACGCTGGGCCCGGTGCTGGTGCTGGCGACCGTCGGCCTGGCGCTTGCGGTGCTGTCGGAGGCAACGCTCAGCTTCCTCGGTGTCGGCGTGCCGCCGACGCAGCCCTCACTGGGTACGCTGATCCGCGTCGGCCAGAGCTTCCTGTTCAGCGGCGAATGGTGGATCACCTTCTTTCCGGCGATGACGCTGGTGCTGCTGGTTCTGGCGGTGAATGTGCTGGGCGACTGGCTGCGCGACGCGCTGAACCCCAAGCTGCGCTGAACGCCGCTAGTTGAGTTTGCTGCGCACCTTGTCTTTCCAGTATTTGCGCTTCGCCGGATCGGCGGGAATGCCGGGGCGGCCATCGGCATAGAGCTGCGCCAGGTCCAGCATGGCGGCGACATAGCCGGCCCTGGCCGAGCGCTCCAGCCAGCGCAGTTCTTCCTTGGGGTCGACCACGACACCATCGCCGCTGTTGTAGCGCGAGGCCAGGATATAGGCCTCGGCGGCATCGCCCAGTTCGGCGGCCTGCCGGCCGGCGCGCAGGGCCTGCTCGGCATTCTTCATGTAGCGGTAGCAGTCGGCCAGCAGGGTCCAGATCTTCACGTCATTGGGTGCGGCGATGACGGCCAGTTCCAGCTCGTCTGCCGCCTGGGCGTATTCGTTGATCAGCGCGGCAAAACCGGCAAAGCGATAGCGATAGGCGGCGGCACCGCCCGAGGCGGCGATGGCGGCCCGCAGGGCCTGCAGCCCCTCGGCATAGGCGCCGCTGGCGAAATGCGCATGGCCGAGCAGGGCATGCAGTTCGGGTTCCTTGGGATTGGCGGCAATCGCCTTCTCGCAGGCCTTGGTCAGACCGCGCTGTGCCTGCTCCTGGCATTGCGCGGCATAATCCTCGGCCGTGGCCGGCGCACTGGCCAGCAGCAGGGCGCCGGCCAGCAGCAGGAGCGGCAACAACAGATGCCAGGACTTCACGATCTGACTCGCATGGTCAGAGCTTACAGTCTTGCCTTGATATCGGCAGCCAGTTTCGCGATGGCTTCGTGGTCGCCCGGCGACAGGCTCCAGTTCAGCTTGGCATTGTCGCCCAGCCGGCGCGGCAGCACATGCACGTGATAATGCTGCACCGACTGCGCCGCGCCCGGCCCGTTGGCCTGCACGATATTGATGCCGTCATTGGTCACGGCATCGGCGACGGCCACCGCGATCTTCTTGGCGGTGCGGGCGACAGCGGCGATGCTGTCATCGCTCGCCTCGAACAGGTTGGGGAAATGGCCCTTGCTCAGCACCAGCGCATGGCCGTGGTTGAAGGGATTGATATCCATGATGGCGAAGGTGAGGTCGTCTTCATAAAGTTTGAAGCTTGGCGCCTCGCCCTTCACGATCTTGCAGAATATGCAGCCGCCGTCATGCGGTATGCCCGCCATGTCATCGTCCTCCCTGCCTGTACCCCGATGTTATCCCGGGTCTGGCAGACAGACTATTCGCTTTCCTCGGGCGCCGTCACCTGACGAAAGGGTGAGTGCTGGTCCATGGCGGCGATCATGCCGGTCATATAGGCCCGTTCCTCCTTGAGGAAGCGGGCCACGGCAGTCTGGAAGGCCGGCTCGGCCATCCAGTGCACCGAATGGATCGGCACGGGCAGGTAGCCGCGCGCCAGCTTGTGCTCGCCCTGGGCGCCGGCCTCGACGCGGCCCAGGCCATGCCGGATGGCATAGTCGATGGCCTGGTAATAGCAGCATTCGAAATGCAGGCAGGGGTGATACTCGATGCAGCCCCAGTTGCGGCCATACAGCGTGTCGCCGCCCAGCATGTTCCAGGCTCCGGCGATCCAGCGGCCCGCGCGCTGCGCCATCACCAGCATGATACGGTCGGCCATGGTGGCCTGCAGGCGGCGGAAGAAATCGCGGTTCAGATAGGGCCGGCCCCATTTGCGGCTGCCGGTATCCATGTAGAAGTCGAAAAAGGCATCCCAGTGTTCATCCGTCAGGGCGGCACCCTGCAGCGTCTGGATCTCGATCCCGGCCTCGACGGCATCGCGGCGTTCCTTGCGGATCGCCTTGCGCTTGCGCGAGGCAAGCTGCGCCAGGAAGGCATCGAAATCGCTGTAGCCGTCATTCTGCCAGTGGAACTGCTCGCCGATGCGCAGCAGCAGGCCGTTGCCCTCGGCCCAGCCGGCTTCAGCCTCGGTGAGGAAATTCACATGGAAGGACGAGAGGCCGTAGCGTTTCACGATCTCGCGGGCGCCCTGCAGCAGCGCACCGGCCACGGTGGGGAAATCCTCGCCGGGCGCCACCAGGAAGCGCGGCCCGGTGACGGGCGAGAAGGGCACAGCGGCCAGCAGCTTGGGATAATACTGGCCGCCGGCACGGGCATAGCCCTCGGCCCAGCCGTGATCGAAGATGTATTCGCCCTGGCTGTGGCCCTTGATGTAGAGCGGCATGGCCCCGATCACGCGGCCGCAGTCATCCTCGGCCACCAGATGGGTCGGCTGCCAGCCGGTGCGCGGCGTGACGCAGCCCGATTGCTCCAGGGCATCGAGAAAGGCATGGCAGACGAAAGGATTATCGCCGCCGGCGCAGGCATCCCAGGCCGTGGCCGGCAGCTCGGCGATCCGTGCCAGCGCACGGATGGTGATTTTGCTTGCTGCCCCGGCGGTGCCGCCTGTCATGCCAATACAATCATGCCTGGGTCGACAGATCCTCGAAGATCACATTGTCGGCATGGGCCGCCGCGCGCGCCCGTTCCGACGGTGTGCGCACGGTCCAGCTCAGCAGCGGCAGGCCGCGCCGCCGTGCCGCCGCGGTGATTTCCGACGGCAGGTCGCGCACGTCGTAGGCGAGGAAATCGGGGTTGCCGTAACCGTTCATCAGGGCGCGTTTCAGCTGCAGCCGGGTAAACCAGCTAAGGCCCTTGGTCATATTGACAAGGTCGGTCGCGATCTGGCCGCGCACGATCTGCGGCGCGTTCTTCTCGAACCATTTCACGGTGCGCGGATTGAACGATTGCACCACGAAGGGACCGGGATAATGCTGCAGCATGCGGGCCACGCTGGTTTCCAGCGTGCCGACCGGCTCGCCCTTGTCCTTCTTGATCTCGACCACCAGCGGCACGGCACCCTGCACCAGGTCGAGCAGGTCGCGGAAACTGGGCACGGTTTCCGCGGTGCCGAGCAGCTTGAGCGGCTTCAGCTCGGCCAGCGGCATCCGGCTGACGACCCCTTCGCGGCCGCAGAGCCGTGTGAGGTCGGGATCGTGGAACACCACGACCTGCTGGTCGCCGGTGATGCGCACATCGGTCTCGATGGCAAAGCCGGCTTCCATCGCCTTGCGGAAGGCGAGCAGGGAGTTTTCCGGCACGCCCTTGGCGATGTCATGCAGGCCGCGATGCGCCACCGGTGTCTTGGTCAGCCATTTCGGAATGTCGGTGCGGGCCATGCGGAACTCTCAGTGCAGCAGAAAGACGGCATCGGCCTCGAAGGCGATGTCGAAGGGAAGCGAAGGCGACGCCGTCGTGGTGCGGGCCGGGCGGTTCTCGACGCCGAACAGATCGGTGAGCAGGTCGGTGGCGCCATTGGCGACCTTCTGCGCATCGACGAAATCCGGCACCGCATTGACCAGGCACAGCAGTTTGACGCAGCAGGCAATGCGGTCAAGGTCGCCATCGCAGGCCACTTCCATATGCGCCAGCAGGTTCAGCGCGGTAAGGGCTGCGGCAGCATAGCCGTCCTCGAAGCTCAGCGTGCCGCCGACCTTGCCGCGATAGCGGATCTCGGGGCCCCAGGTGGGACCGACGCCGGCGACATGCACCAGCTTGCCGACGGTGACGAAGCCGACATAGCTGGCCACGGGCGTTGGTGGCGGTGGCAGGTGCAGCCCGCTGGCATGCAGGCGGGCGGCAACGAGACCACTCATCGGCTCAGGCGATCTCGAAAATGGCGTCGACTTCGACAGCCACGCCGCGCGGCAGCGACACGGCGCCGACAGCGAAGCGGGCATGCTTGCCGGCCTCGCCGAACACATCCACCATCAGGTCGGAGGCGCCGTTGATCACCTGCGGATGATCGATGAAATCGGGCGTGCAATTGACGAAGCCGCCAACCTTGGCGCAGCGCTTGATGCGGTCGAGGCTGCCGCCCAGGGCGTTGCGGGCCTGCGAGATGATGTTGAGGCCGCACAGGCGCGCCGCCTGCTTGCCGGTCTCGATGTCGATGCCGGCGCCGAGCTTGCCGAGATAGCGCACTTCGCCGTTGAAAATGGTGATCTGGCCGGCGACGAACAGCAGGTTGCCGGCGATCACGGTCGGCACGTAATTGGCGGCCGGCGCGGCGGGGGCGGGCAGCTCGATCTTGAGGGCGGCGAGGCGGGCGTCATGGCTCATGGTTGCAGTCCTTGGGCGCTATCCTGGGGATGGGCAGTATGGATGATACTGTCTAGCCCGGATGGCGCGCGGATGGCAACGCGCGGCGGTCTGTTGGGTGGGGGCGGGCGAGTGGCCGTCAGCTGCCGCGGCGATCCTGCTTGCGGACATACATGGCGCGGTCGCCCTCGCGCAGCAGGCCCTGCAGATCGGCCTGGCCGTCGTAACCGGCCAGACCATAGCTGATGCCCACCGGGATCAGGCTGTCACCAAAGCGCAGCGGCTGGCGTTCGATGCGCACCGCCAGTTCGGTCAGGCGGGTTTCCGCCTGGTCGCGGGTGGCGCCGGGCATCGCCAGCACGAATTCGTCGCCATGCAGGCGGGCGAGGCAGTCGGTGGCGCGCGCAATCGGGCCCAGGCGCAGGGCAATCTGGCACAGCACGGCGTCGCCGGCGGCATGGCCGTAGCGGTCGTTGATGGCCTTGAACCGGTCGAGGTCGAGGAAGGCCAGCGTCCCACCATGGCCATCGCGGCGTGCGCGGGCCAGGTCGTTGGCCATGAAGCTCTCGAAGGCACGGCGGTTGGGCAGGCCGGTCAGCTCGTCGGTGGTGGACAGGGCCTCCAGCTCGGCGATGCGGCCGGCCTGGTCGATCAGCTGCTGCTCGCTTTCGGCCGCCGCTGTCAGGATCTGTTCCACCAGGTTCCGCTTGATCGGGTCGGGATCGCGGCGCAGCGCCAGCCGCAGCCGCAGCACCAGGCTGGCAAAGCCGGCAGACGTGGGTGCGCTGGTCTCGCCGGTGGTGGCGAGGGTCCAGGTGGGCAGCTGTGAATCGTTTGCGGGCATCATGGCAATCATTCCTCGCTTTTAACAAAGCAAGGCATATGCCAGAGCGGAAATTGCGGAAAACTAACAATATTTCCGAGAGGCCTGAGGCAGAATTTGCCGGTCTCCCGGGGTCCACAGGGTTACCAGGATGGCCGAATCGTGGCGCCGGGTCCTAGAGCGGATACGGCGCCGGTCGGCCGGCCAGCACGGCATCGATGTTGTCCAGCGCCATGAAGCCCATGCGGTCGCGGGTTTCGATGGTGGCGCTGCCCAGATGCGGCAGCAGATAGGTATTCGGCAGGGCGAGGTAGGCCGGGTTGAGGTTCGGCTCGCCGGCAAACACATCCAGTCCGGCCGCCCGCAGTTTGCCGGTGGTCAGCGCGGCAATCAGGGTGGCATCCTCAATCATGTCGCCGCGCGCCGTGTTCACCACGATGGCGCCATCGGGCAGCCGGGCGATGGCGGCGGTATTCAGGATATGGCGGGTCTCCGGCGAGGAAGGCGCATTGATCGACAGGATGTCGCTCACCGCCAGCAGGCTGTCCAGGCTGGCATGGAACACCGCGCCCTGTTCCTCGCCGGCGGGCAGGCGGCGGCGATTATGGTAATGGATGGTCAGGCCGAAGCCGCGGGCGCGCTGGGCCACCGCCTGGCCGATCCGGCCCATGCCGAAGATGCCGAGCCGTTTGCCGCTGAAATCGACGCCCAGCAGCATGGTGGAGGTCCAGCCCGTCCATTCGCCCCGGCGCACCATCTGCTGCGCTTCATAACCCCTGCGGGCGGCGCCCAGCATCAGCAGCATGGCGATATTGGCGGTCGCCTCGGTCATTGCGCCGGGTGTGTTGGCGACGACGATGCCCCGCGCCCGGCAGGCGGCGACGTCGATATGCTCGTAGCCGACCGAGAAGGTCGAGATCGCCTTGATGCTGGCGGGCAGGCGGCTGACCAGATCGGCGGTGATCTTCTCCGAGGTGCAGATCAGCATGGCATCGGCGCCGGCGGCAGCGGCCAGCAACGCGTCTGCCGTGTAAATCCGGTCGTCCGGATTAAGCCGTGCGTCGTAATCGCGGGTTGCGCGCGCCTCTACCGCCGGCGGCAGTTTGCGGGTAACGAGAACAACGGGCCGGGCCATGCAAACCTCCAGCAGAAGCCGATTCCATCTTATATGGCACGGCCGGTTCCTTTCCATTCCGGCTAACGCTATTCTGGGGCACGATTTTCGCCCCACCCCAAGGGTGTGACAGGTATGGCCGCAGGATGATGGCCCGGATTGCAGTTCTGCACCCGATGACAGTTGCGCTGTATCGCACGGTGCTGGTTGTTTGCCTCCTGCTTGGCCTCATGGCCGTGCCGGCGACGGCCATCCATGCGCAGGACAGCGCCGAGATGCAGGCCATTGCCCGCAACCTGGTCAGCCATCGCGCGCTGTATACGCTGTCCGTCGCCCGCCTCGATCCGCGCAACTACCGCAGCGGCATTGCCGGCGGCCTCAGTCTGGAATTCGTGCATGCCTGCGACGGCTATGTGCTGAACCAGCGGTTTGTCATCGAGACCACCACCGATGACGGCACCATCCTCAACAACATGGTGCTGAATTCGTGGGAGGCGCTGGACGGCCAGAGCTTCCGTTTCAAGATGAAGGACGAGGTCAACGGCGACATTGAGCAGGAACTGAATGGCGAAGCCCGGGTCAACAGCCGCAGCGGTGGCAGCGTGCGCTTCACCCTGCCGGAAGATACCGCTCTGGCCCTGCCGCCGATGACGCTGTTTCCCACCGATCATACGGTGCGCCTGCTGGCTCTGGCGCGCAGTGGCGGCAACTGGCTGCAGGCCAGTGTCTACGACGGCGCATCATCGGACGCTTACAGCGAAGTCGGCGGTTTCATCGGCGGCGAGCTGCCGCCTGAAAGCGGTACAAATCCGGTGCTGGAGCCGCTGAAAGGCCAGCGGTCGTGGCGCATCCGGCTGGCCTATTTCACATCGGACAAGGCGCAGGACACACCGGATTATGAAATCGCCTATCGCCTCTACGAGAACGGCGTGGCCGATGACATCGTGTTCGATTACGGCGATTACGCGATCCGCGCCACGCTGAAACTGCTCGAGCTGAAACCGCGCGACGCCTGCTGAATTTTATTCCGGCGGCCACAGCCAGGCGGCGCCGCGCACGCCGGAACTGTCGCCATGGCGGTTCTTCGCCAGCGGCGTATTGACCGTGTCGGAGAACACGAAGGCCCCCCACAGCTTCGGCACATTGCGATACAGCCGGTCGAGATTCGACAGGCCGCCGCCCAGCACGACGATATCGGGATCGACCACGTTGAGGATGGCGGCAAGGCCGCGTGCCAGCCGGTGCTCGTAGCGCTGCAGCGCCGCTTCGGCCTGCACATCGCCGGCTTCGGCAGCCGTGACGATGGCGGCCGCCTTCATGTCGCGTCCGGTCTGCGCGCGGAAATCACGCTCCAGACCGGTGCCGGACAGGAAGGTTTCCTGGCAGCCGCGCTTGCCGCAATAGCATTTTGGTCCGGGCAGTTCATCGGGCTGCGGCCAGGGCAGGGGATTGTGCCCCCATTCGCCGGCAATGGCATTGGGGCCGACCAGCACGCGGCCATCGACGACGATCCCAGAGCCGCAGCCGGTGCCGAGAATGACGCCGAACACCACGCCGTGGCCGGCGCCGGCACCATCGCTGGCTTCCGACAAGGCAAAGCAGTTGGCATCATTGGCCAGGCGCACCGGGCGGCCGGTGGCCTCGGCCAGGTCGCGGTCGAGCGGATGACCGATCAACCACACCGAGTTGGCATTCTTGATCAGGCCGGTGGCCGGCGAGATGGTGCCGGGAATGCCGACGCCGATCGGCCCGGTCGCGCCGGCTTCGCTGGCTACCGCCTGTGCCAGATCGCGCAGGGCCGTCACGGTGGCCGCATAGTCGTCGCGCGGCGCCGGCACGCGACGGCGGGCCCGGATGCTGCCATCGCCGGCCAGGGCGATGGCCTCGATTTTGGTGCCGCCGAGGTCGATCCCGATCCGCATGCCGCTCTCCTTGAAGCCGGTCACGTTTGCGTCAGCAGGCTGTGGATATGCGTCTGCAGATCCGGCCAGGTGTCGGCACGATGATGGCAGTCCGGCGCCGGGCCGAGCAGGGCGGCCAGCCGCTGGTCGGCGATATAATGCAGGCGATGGGTGGCGGGGGCCATCTGGGCCACGGATGTGTGATTGTGGGGGATATCGTCCACGAAGGCGGCCGGTGCCATGACCTGCCGCAGCAGGGTGGCGACCGCGGGCCCTTTGGGACCGGTATTGGCGATCAGCGGATAGGCCATGCCGTGGCGGGCCAGGGCGCGGATGCGGGCCTCGCGCGCCGGCATCGGCACATTGCTCAGCACGACGATTTGGGCTGTTTCGCTCAAGGCAGCCAGCGCCTGGGCGGCGCCATCCACGGGCTCCAGTTCCTCCGTGGCCTCGGCAAAGAACCGCTGCAGCAGCGGGTGCAGGATTTCCGCCGCAACCGGGGCATTGTCCCCGCGCTGGCGGATGTTGCCGTGCAACGCATAGGAGGCCCAGTCGAAATAGAGATCGCGGCCGTCCAGGAAGCGCTCCAGGCCGCGCATGAAATAGAACAGCACCTCGTCTGCATCGACGATCAGCAGCGGCCTGCCTCGCGTAAGGGCCAGGGCGGCCAGTTGCTCGGCTACCGGGGCGGGAAGCATAGTCGGATCAGGGGATTTGAGGCTCATCTGGCGCCTGAATGTCACGGTAAACGGCTTGGCCCAGCCGGTGGGGGGTGCTACAAAATACTGGATACGCAGGGAAAACGGCGCGTGCGGCAGTAGATACTATCCGGGGATGGGGCCTGATGAGCAAGACTGTATTGATCGTCGAGGACAACGAACTCAACATGAAGTTGTTCCACGACCTGCTGGACGCCCATGGCTACCAGACCCTGCAGACCAAGGATGGCATGGAGGCCTTGGCCATGGTGCGCAAGCACCGGCCTGACCTGATCCTGATGGACATCCAGCTGCCCGAGGTTTCGGGCCTGGAAGTGATCAAGTGGATCAAGGAAGACGACAACCTGCGCAGCATCCCGGTGGTCGCCGTGACCGCGTTCGCCATGAAGGGCGATGAGGAAAAGATGCGCGAAGGCGGCTGCGACGCCTATATCGCCAAGCCAATCTCGGTGGGCAAGTTCATCGAGACGGTGAAGCAATTCCTTGACCCCAAGGCTTAAGCCTTAGCGCCCGAGTGATGCGATGACCGCGCGCATTCTGGTCGTCGACGACATCCGCACCAACGTGAAGGTGCTGGAAGCCAAGCTGACCAGTGAATATTACGAAGTGATCGCCGCGAGCAGCGGGCCGGAAGCGCTGGAAGCCGCGGCTGGCCTGAAGCCCGACCTGATCCTGCTCGATGTGATGATGCCGGGCATGGACGGCTTCGAGGTCTGCCGGCGGCTGAAGGGCGATCCCGATACCGCCCATATCCCGGTGATCATGGTCACCGCGCTGGGCGATCCGGAAGACCGCGTGCAGGGCCTGAGTGCCGGCGCCGACGATTTCCTCACCAAGCCGGTCGACGACATCGCGATGTTCGCGCGCGTGCGTTCGCTGCTGCGCGTCAAGCTGATGCTCGATGAGCTGCGCATGCGCGAGCGCACCTCGGCCTCGCTAGGTGTGATCTCGCCGCCGGTGCCAAGCCTGGATGAGGATTACGCGATGGCGCAGATCCTGCTGGTGGAAGACAATCCGCGCGACCAGGTGCGCCTGCAGCGCATGATCGAAGGCCAGTTCCGCACCGAAATGACCGCCGATGGCCTGGATGCGCTGCATCGTGCGCGCCAGGTCGAATATGATTCCGTCGTGGTCAGCCTCAGCCTGCAGAATCCCGATGGCCTGCGGCTCTGCTCGCAGTTCCGCACCACCGAGGAAACCCGCAATGTGCCGATCCTGCTGCTGGTGGGGCCGGACGACCAGAAGCAGCTGGTGAAGGGCCTGGAGATCGGCGTCACCGACTATGTGGTGCGGCCGATCGACCGCAACGAATTCATCGCCCGCCTGCGCGCCCAGGTGCGCCGCAAGCGCTATCAGGACCGCCTGCGCCTGCATTACCAGCAGAGCATGGAGATGGCGGTCACCGATCCGCTCACCGGCCTCTACAATCGCCGCTACATGGCTTCGCATCTGGCCACCCTGCTGGCGCAGAGCGCGAGCCAGCATGGCACGGCCGTGGCGATCCTCGATCTCGACTACTTCAAGAAAGTGAACGACACCCACGGCCATCCGGTGGGCGATGAAGTGCTGCGCGAGATCGGCAACCGCATCGTGCGCAACATCCGCGGCATCGACATGGCCTGCCGTTATGGCGGCGAGGAATTCGTCGTGCTGATGCCCGATACCGATCTGGAGTCGTCGGAGGTGGTGGCTAGCCGCCTGCTGCAGGCGATCGGTGGCAAGCCGGTGGCTACACGTGCCGGCGACCTGACGGTGACCTGCTCGATCGGCTGCACCTCGTCTCAGGCCGGGGACAGCGCCGACAGCCTGCTCAAGCGCGCCGACGATGCGCTGTATGAGGCCAAGAATGGCGGTCGCAACCGGATCATCTACCGGACGGCCTCCTGATCCTGCGCCGAGACCCAAAACGAAAAGCCCCGCCGGAAGGCGGGGCTTTTGAGTTCAGGCAGCCTGGCGGTGTGACACGCCGGCGCGGGAAACCTTACTTGATCTTGGTTTCCTTGAATTCGACATGCTTGCGGGCCACCGGGTCGTACTTCTTGAACGACAGCTTCTCGGTCTTGGTACGCGGGTTCTTCTTGGTCACGTAGAAGAAGCCGGTATCGGCGGTGCTCAGAAGCTTGATCTTGAGGGTAGTCGGCTTTGCCATGACTCGGTTCCAAAAATGCGTGCGGCTGGGATTGGCGGCGCAGCATAGGGATTCGCGCCCCGATGT
>NZ_CALRUC010000112.1:0-15032 GCF_943371255.1 Ferrovibrio terrae
CGGAACTCTTCCGCCGTGCGGTAGAACCAGTCGTCCACCAGTTCGGCGATCTTCTGCCGGCCATGGAAGGCCCCGTAGAAGACATCGTGATAGACGGCGTCTTCGGTGAACAGCGCGGCAAAGCCCTTGCCGTCGCGGGTCTGTACCGCTTCGGCAAAGCGGTGCAGCAGCATCTGGGTATCCATGGTTTCCTCCAGCATTTTTTAGAATGCTAGAAGGAAACCATGCCGCGGTAAATGCCGCTCAGCTGTTCACACCCGGCTTGTAGTTCGGGAAGAACAGCTGCTCGCCCTCGATCTTGTAGGCGGCGATGGCATCCTGGCCTTCCTTCGAGGTGATCCAGTCGACGAAGGCCTTGCCCTCGGCCACCTTCACATGCGCGTGCTTGGCCGGATTGACCAGCATGACGCCGTACTGGTTGAACAGCTTCACGTCGCCCTGAACGCTGATCACCAGATCGCCGCGGTTCTTGAAGCTGAGCCAGGTGCCGCGGTCGGTGAAGGCATAGGCATTCATCGCCGCCGCGGTATTCAGCGTCGGACCCATGCCCGAACCGGTTTCGCGATACCAGCCGGTGCCGGCAGTTTTCACGTCGATATCGGCTTCCTTCCAGATGCGCAGTTCGGCCGCATGCGTGCCCGAGCTGTCGCCGCGCGAGGCGAACGGTGCCTTGGACGTCGCGATCTTTTTGTAGGCGGCGATCACGTCCTTGCTGCCGCCCACCTTGGCCGGGTCGCTCTTGGGGCCGACGATGACGAAGTCGTTGTACATCACCAGCCGGCGGTCGACGCCGAAGCCGGCATCGACGAATTTCTGCTCGGCCACCGGGTCATGCACGAAGACCACATCGGCATCGCCCTTTTCGCCGGTCTTGAGCGCCTGGCCGGTGCCTTGCGCCACCACACGCACCTGGATGCCGGTCTTCTTGGTGAAGGCAGGCAGGATATGGCCGAACAGGCCGGACTGTTCGGTGGAGGTGGTGCTGGCGACGATGATGAACTTGTCCTGCGCAAGCGAAAGGCCGCTGCTCAGAGTCAGGGCGATACCGGTGGCAAGGCCGAGAAGATGCCGGCGATTGAGAATGTGGTTCATGGTTTCCTCCGTTTTGAATATCACCAGGTCAGGTCGCCCTGCAGGAAGGCGCGTGCCGCATCGCTGCGCGGCATGTTGAAAAATTCAGAGGCCGGCGTGCGTTCAGCCACGCTGCCGCGATGCAGGAAAATCACATCGCCGGCCAGCCGGCGCGCCTGGCCCAGATCATGGGTGGTCATCACGATCTTGGTGCCGGTGGCAGCAATGCTTTCGATGATGCCTTCCACCTGCCGCGTGGCACCGGGATCAAGCGCCGCCGAGGGCTCGTCGAGGAACAGGATCTGCGGTTCCAGCGCCCAGGCGCGCGCCAGTGCCAGCCGCTGCTGTTCGCCGCCCGACAGCACGCGCGCCGGCCGTTCGGCCAGAGCGGCAAGGCCGACGCGCTCCAGCACCGTCATCGCTTTGCTGCGCCGTGCTGTTGTATCGATGCCGCGCAGCTTGAGGGGGAATTCGATATTAGCCAGCACCGAACGGCGCAGCAGCACCGGCTTCTGGAACACCATGGCCTGGTCGAAGCGCAGGCTTTGCGAATTCTGCGCCGCCGCGCCCTGCCAGATCACCTGGCCTTGGGTCGGCTGGATCAGCCCGTGGCACAGCCGCAGCAGCAGGCTCTTGCCGGCGCCATTGGGGCCGAGCACCAGGGTCGGTGCGCCCGCCTCGAAGCTCAGCGTGATGTGACTGATCAGGGTCTGGCCGTTGATGCCATAGCCGACATCCTGCAGCTGCAGCGGCAGCAGCACGGGGCGGGCATGCAATGGCGCCATCTGCATGGTCATGCGCCCTGTCGCTGGCGTGCGGCATTGCCAAAGGCTGTGGCGGCCGCATTGATGCCGATGGCAATCGCCAGCAGCACGATGCCGAGCGCCATGGCGAGCGCGAGATCACCACGGCTGGTTTCCAGCGAGATCGCCGTGGTCATGGTGCGGGTGACGCCGGCAATGTTGCCGCCGACGATGATGATGGCGCCCACTTCGGCAATCGCGCGGCCGAAGCCGGCAAATACCGCCGTGCTGAGCGAGAAGCGGCCATCCCACAGCAGGGTGGCGATGGCTTTCAGCGGCGTGAGGCCGAGCGAGCGCAGTTGCTCTTCGTATTCGCTCCACAGGTCGGCGACAGTCTGGCGCGACAGGGCGGCCACGATCGGCGTGATCAGCACCACCTGCGCCACCACCATGCCGACGGGCGTGAACAGCCAGCCGAGTGCGCCGAGCGGCCCCGAGCGCGACAGGATCAGGTAGACGACGAGGCCGACCACCACCGGTGGCAGGCCCATGCAGGCATTCAGCACAACGATGCAGGCATGGCGGCCGGGGAAACTGGTCAGCGCGAGGAGCGCGCCGAAGGGCAGGCCGATGGCGCTGCCGATCAGCACGGCGGTGAGGCTGACACGCAGCGACAGGCCGACGATGCGGACCAGTTCGGGATCGAACTGCACCATCATCTGCAGCGACAGCAGAAAGGCTTCGGAGATCGTGTTCACGCAACCGAATTAGCGCAACGCGGCAGGCGGGCAAAGGGCTAAGTGCTTATGTGCACAGGTTGTTTTGGCGACAAAAAAGTTTGTCGCCAAAACGCAAACTCAAGGACTCAGCCGATGGCGGCGAGCCAGGGGAAAACCTCCAGCAGGTAGTAGCTGAACTGGCCGAGGCTGTTGGTGAAGATCAGGATGCCGGTGATCACCAGCAGGCCGCCGGCCACCATCTCGACCTTGTGGATGTGGCGGCGGAATTTCTGCATGAAGCGCATGAAGGGCTTCACCGCCAGGGCGGCCAGCAGGAACGGGATACCGAGCCCCAGCGCATAGACCGCCAGCAGCGAAATGCCATAGCCGAGCTGTTCGCGGCTGGCGGCTACGGTAAGGATGGTGGCGAGGATCGGGCCGACGCAGGGCGTCCAGCCAAAGGCAAAGGCCAGGCCGATGACATAGGCGCCGACGATGCTGGTCGGGCGTTCGGTGGTGTTGATCCGCGCCTCGCGATACAGCAGCGGGATTTTCAGCAGGCCCATGTAATGCAGGCCGAAGACCACGATCACCGCGCCGGCCACCTTGCCGATGATGTCGATATTTTCGACGATCAGGCGGTTCAGCGCGGAGGCGCTGGCGCCCATGGCGATGAAGACGGTGGAAAAGCCGATCACGAAAGCCAGCGCCGAAACGAAGACGCGCCGCGTCAGTGCCGGATCGACGCCGTCTTCATTCACCAGCCGGTCCAGCGTGGTGCCGGCCACGAAGCACAGATAGGCGGGTACCAGCGGCAGCACGCAGGGACTGAGGAAACTCAGCAGCCCGGCGCCGGCCGCGCCGGCATAGGAAATATCGAGGCCGCCCATGATGTGAACGTTACTCCGGCGAGAGGAGATCAGCCGCGGGCGAACAGCGCGCGGATGGCATCAGGCAAATTGCCTTCCTCAAGATAGCGGACCCCCAGGATGCCGCCAATCACGATGCCGCCCAGTGCGACAAAGCTGCCCAGCGCCAGCGTGCTGACACCGGTGAGGCCCTGGCCGACGGTGCAGCCCAGCGCGGTGACGCCGCCGATGCCCATCAGCACGCCGCCGAGCAGATGCGAGACCACATCCTGTGCATTGGCGAAGCTTTCGATGCGGAAGCTGCCATCTGCCTTTGCCATCAGGAAGGCGCCGAGGATCACGCCGCCCACGGTGCTGACGCCGAAATCCAGTGTCGCGCCGGTAAAGGTCATCAGATACTGCAGCGCATAGCCGATCGGCGCCACGAAGGTCATCGACACCAGCGGTGTCGGCTCGAACTCGTCGGCGCCGAGGATACCGGTGGCGGCCCAGCCGCCGACGATCACGAGGCCGATCACAATGCCGGCGGCAATCAGGACCGGATGCCGGCGGAAGCGCGCATCCCGGAACACCCAGAGCAGCAACAGGGCGGGAATCGCCAGACCCAGCCCCCAGCGCAGGCTGCGCACATCGAGGCCGAAGCCCAGCCCGAGCAGGTCGGGCAGCGTCTGGGTGGCGAAGCCGCGCGATTTCAGGTCGATCACCGACCAGCCTTCCAGCCACAGCCGCGCCGGGCCGATCAGGCCGCGCAGCGTGGCATAGCCGGCAATGCCGATCATCAGGACCACCAACAGGGATTTCAGGTTGCCGGCGCCCAGCCGCACCAGCGTGCGGCTGCCGCAGCCACCGGCCTGCACCATACCAAAGCCGAACAGCAGCCCGCCGATGGCGGCGCCGAGCCAGCCGAGATTTGTGCCGGCATAGATCGAGCTGTTGAGATCGATCAGCCCGGCCAGCTGCAGCAGCTGGCTGCCCAGCATGGCAACCGCAATCGCCAGCACCCAGCTGCGCAGGCGGTTGGCGTCGTTCATCAGCACCATGTCGCTGATCGCGCCCATGGTGCAGAAGTTGCTGCGCTGAACCATGGCGCCGAACACGACACCCAGGATCAGGCCGGCAAGATTGACAAGGTAAGGCAGGGGAAGTGCGGTCATGGCGGACGATTTTATGCGTTTATGGTGCGATTGCAGGGGAGTATAGGATTTACATTTCCGAAGTGAAGTATTATATTAATTAACGATTATATTTGTTGAATTTGCGGAATTCCCATGACCCAGACCCTGGATGTCAAAGGCCTGAACTGCCCGTTGCCGGTGCTGAAGACCAAGAAGGCGATGAAAGCCGTGCCCAAGGGCGATGTGCTGACTGTCGAGGCCACCGATCCCAACACCATGCGCGACATGGTGGCGCTGTGCGAAGCCTCTGGTTTTGCGCTGGTGTCGGCCCAGGAGCGGGACGGTGTGTTTGTGTTCGAGATCCGGCAGGCGGCTTAAAGCCGCACCCGTCCAAATTCTGTCATTTACAACGGGCAGTTGGCGCTGTCCGGCGAATGCGCTAGCCTCAGGCCAGCGATTCAAGGTGTTTTCAAAATGGCAAAGTTTACCGCTCAGGACATCGTGCCGGGCCAGCGTTTCGAGCAACGGCAGGGTTTTATCTGGCGCGTCGCCCGGCTGATCCATTTCCCGGGCGAAGACGCGATGCATGTGCAGCTGATCAACGAGCGCGATTCCAGCAGCACCAAGACCGTGTCGTTCAGCGCCCTGATGGACCGCAACCTGTTCAAGCTGGTCGAAAAATGATGATGCGGCCGGCCTGGCTGTCACTGGTGCTGCTGGCCACCCTGGCCGCCTGCGCCGATGCGCCGCCGCCGGTGACCGCCGCGCCTGAGCCGGTCATTTATGTCGCACCGCCCGTCGTTGTGGAGGCACCGCCGCCTGCGCCTGTGGCGCCGCCTCCGCCGGTGCTGCGCTTTGCCGGCCATGTCGCCAGCTACAAGTCGCTGGCTGAGGCGGAAGCGGCCTGGCCGCGCCTTGCCGAGCGTTTTCCCGTCCTGAAAACCGCCAATCGCCGCTATGTCGAGGTCGATCTTGGCGGCCAGCGCGGCAAGGTCGTGCGCCTGCTGGTGGGCGGCTTCCCGGAGCGGGCAGAGGCCTTGGCTTACTGCCGCAGCCTGCGCGGCACTGCGCTGTATTGTGCTCCGCACGACTTGCCGGCGGGCTGACGCGTTAACCAAATATCCGCACCAGTTATATTTTTGTGACCAATGTGACCTGCAGTTGTGGGTCTTATTGTTGGATTCACTATTTTCTGCCAAAATTAGGTCAGATTCAGTGACGTAGATTCCCTGAACCCCAGACAGTGAATTCCAGAAACAGGACGGCGCGAGAAACGCGGTGAATCAAGTACTCAAACCGGTTGTTCAGGAAACCCTGAAACTGGTCGGCGTGGTCGAGAGCCAGAGCCGTGAGCTGCTTGCCTTTTGCCAGAACGAGCAGAATCTCTCAGCCAACTTTTCCGACTACAAGCGCTTCGTCGAAAAGATGGAGCATTTCTACGTCTTCGTCGATCTGGTCGATGGCCGCATCCCGGAATTCGATGAGAGCAAGCAGAAGCCACTGCGCAAGCATCTGTCGAAGATCCGCTGGAAGATCACCGTCCTCGAACTCGACACCACGCGCATCTACCTGATCAACATCACGCGCTCGGGCCGCCGCCTGCCGCTGGGCAGCCGCGAATTCCTCATGCGCCGGCTGGATCGCCTGAGCGAGATCGCGCAGTACTACGATCGCTTCGGCGAGGAATACGAACTGGCGCCGCCGGTCAGCGACGAGTTGATCGAGGCTGTGCGCAAGCTGCTTGAGCAGGGTATCGAATCCGCGCCGCGGCTGGAGGAATTCCAGGCGACGACCGCGCCCAAGCGCTCGGCGACGCCGTCGGGCGCCTTGTCTGGCAGCAGTGGATCGTCACCGATCACCGTGCCGGCACAGCCGGCTGTCCCCGATCTTGCGATGGCACAGCGCGCGGCAGCGCACAATTCGCTGCTGCCGAGCCTGCCGGCCAAGCTGAACGTCAAGGAACAGTGGGGCCGCTTCTTTGTCGAGAAGGGTTCGATCGTTGCCGTGTCGCAAGCCTGCAAGATGGCGGCGATGTCGCTCGACCAGCTTGCCACCCGCATCGGCGTCACCCGCGTGGCGCTGACGCTGATGCTCAGCGGCCAGGATCCGATGCCGCGCCCGGCAATGGAAAAGCTGCAGCAGTTCATGATGGACCAGGCGCGACTGTCGCAGCAGACCGAGCTGCGCCGCCGGCTCTGATCTAGCCAGCCGTCTCCAGCAATTCATTCAGCAAGGTATAGCCGAACGGCCAGTCGCCCAGATTGGACGCCGCGTTGATATGGCCCAGCGCGCCGGCATCGACAAAGCGCGCATGCCAGCGCGTGGCGAAATGCCGGGCGCGTGCGACATCGACAAACGGATCGTTGCTGCTTGCCACTACGATGGTGGGGCAGGCAAAGCGCGCCAGCGGCATCGGCCGGAAGCCGCGCGTCTCCGGCGGCGTGTGGCTCTCGGAATCGACATCGGCGGGTGCCACCAGCAATGCGCCATGCAACGCGCGCTCATGCCGCTCGACCCAATGCGCCACCAGGGCACAGGCCAGGCTGTGGGCCACCAGCAGCGGCGGCGACGGACAGGCATTGATGGCGGCATCGAGCCGCGCTAGCCAGTCAGCAAAATCGGGATGATCCCAGTCGGCCTGCTCGACGCGGGTGAAGTCGGGATGTTTGCGCTGCCATGCGCTCTGCCAGTGCGCGGGCCCGGAATTGCCCAGGCCCGGCACGATCAGAACCGGTGGTCGCAGCGGCTGCATCAGCCGGCCGCGTCGCCCAGGCGGGCCAGCGTTTCCTCGCGGCCCAGCACGGCCAGCACATCGAAGATCGGCGGCGACACCGTGCGGCCGGTCAGCGCCGCGCGCAGCGGCTGTGCCAGCTGGCCGAGCTTGACCTGCTGCGCCTCGCTTAAACTCCGGATCGCCGCTTCGGTATCGGTGGCGGTCCAGCTGGACACCGTGCCCAGCGTTTCGATCATCGTCTTCAGCCGCGCTTTTGCTGCATCATCCAGATGCTTCTGCGCGGCGACATCGGCTTGCACAGGTCGCGCGACGAAAAGGAACTGCAGCGCCTCGGTGATCTCGTTCAGATCCTTGGCGCGTTCCTTCACCGCCGGCAGGATCGCCTTGATCTGCGCCTGTTCGGCCTGGTTCGCATCGCGGCCGAGCTTTTTCGCGATGAAGGGCAGCACCGCCTGCAGCAGCTCATCGTCGCTGCTGTGGCGGATATAATGGCCGTTCACGTTGTTCAGCTTGGCGAAGTCGAAGCGCGCCGGCGAGCGGCCGACATGATCGAGATCGAACCATTCCAGCGCCTGCTGGGTCGAGATGATTTCGTCATCGCCATGGCTCCAGCCCAGACGCAGCAGGTAATTGCGCATGGCGGCCGGCAGATAGCCCATATCGGCATAGGCTTCGGTGCCCAGCGCGCCATGGCGCTTCGACAGCTTGGCGCCGTCCGGGCCATGAATGAGCGGGATATGCGCAAAGTCGGGCACGGCGAAACCGGCGGCGAGATACAGCTGGGTCTGCCGCGCCGCATTGGTCAGATGATCATCGCCGCGGATGATATGGGTCACGCCCATGTCGTGATCGTCCACCACGACCGAGAGATTGTAGGTCGGCGTGCCATCCGAGCGCAGGATGATCAGGTCGTCCAGCTGCTCGTTCTGGAACGTCACGTCGCCCTGCACATGATCCTTGATCACGGTGCTGCCGGTCTGCGGCGCCTTGAAGCGCACGACAGGCTTCACGCCGGCCGGCGCATCCTTCGCATCGCGGTCGCGCCAGCGGCCGTCATAGCGCATCGGCTTGCCGGCGGCCTTGGCCGTGTTGCGCATCTCTTCCAGCTCTTCGGGCGAGCAGTAGCAGTGATAGGCCTTGCCCTCGGCCAGCAGCTTGTGCGCCACCTCGGCATGCCGGTTCATACGCGCGAACTGCATCACCGGTTCGCCGTCCCAGTCGAGCCCGAGCCATGTCAGGCCCTGGAAGATCTTTTGCACGGCATCCTCGGTGGAACGCTCGCGGTCGGTATCCTCGATGCGCAGCAGGAAGGTGCCGCCATGGCGGCGAGCGAACAGCCAGTTGAACAGCGCCGTGCGGGCGCCGCCGATATGCAGGTAGCCGGTCGGCGAGGGGGCGAAGCGGGTGACAATCTTGGTCATCTGGCAATCCGGGGGACAATGGAAGCAGGGTTTTAGCATACGGGCGCAGGCGGGCAAGCCGCGTTCCCGTTTTGCACGGATTGGCGGCTGCAGGGCTGCCATGCAGAGATTTCCGCCATGGCGGCGCCGGGTTCATCGCTTGACTGGCACATGCTCCGGCAGCGGGTCGCGGCCGGTGTGGCGGCCGGCTGGCGCGACCTGCGCGGTTTCGACGCCATCGCCACCCTGCTGGCCGAACGCGAGCGCTGGTTCCTCTGGCTGCCGGCGTTGCTGGGTGGCGGCATAGCGGTGTATTTCCTGCTGCCGTCCGAGCCGCCGCTGTTGCCATTGCGGCTCGGCATGGTGGCGGCTGTTCTGGCCCTGCTGCTGTTCGGGCGTGCGGCCACGTCGCGCATGCCGTTGCTGATGCTGCTGGCGGTGCTGGGCGGCGTGTGGCTGGGCGCCGAACGCAGCGCGGCGGTTTTGGCGCCGGTGCTCTCAAGGCCAAGCGGTGCCATCTGGGTCGAGGGCCGCATCCTGGAGGTCGAGCCGCGCGACAAGGGCCATCGCCTGCTGCTGGATGATCTGAGGCTCGGCGGCCTGCAGGAACCGGAAACGCCAAAGCGCATCCGCATCAGCCTGCCGCGCGATGGGGCCGATCTGTGGCCGGGCGAGCGGCTGCGTGTACGCGTCATGCTGCTGCCGCCACCGGAACCGGCGATGCCCGGCGCCTTCGATTTCGCGCGCCATGCCTGGTTCCGCCAGATCGGTGCCGTGGGCTATGCGATCTCGACGGCGGAAGCGCTGCCTGCCGACGAGGTGCGCGACTGGAAAGAGGCGGCCACACTGTGGCTCAGCGCGTTGCGGCAGGACTGGACGCGGCGCATCACCGCACAGACCGAGGGGGCGGGCGGCGCGATTGCGGCCGCGCTGATGACCGGCGTGCGCGGCCCGATCCCCGACAGCGTGGATGCCGCTTTTCGCGATTCAGGGCTGGCGCATATCCTCTCGATCTCCGGCCTGCATCTCACCATCGTGGCCGGCCTGCTGTTTTTCCTGGTGCGGGCGCTACTGGCGCTGCATCCGCAGCTGGCTTTGCGGTATCCGATCAAGAAATGGGCGGCGCTGGCCGCGCTGCTCGGTGCCATCGCCTATACGCTGCTGTCGGGCGCGGCGCTGCCCACGCTGCGCGCGCTGGCGATGATTGCACTCGCGTTGCTGGCCGTGATGCTGGATCGCCGCGCCATCACTTTGCGTGCGGTGGCCTGGGCCGCCCTGCTGCTTTTGGTGCTGTGGCCGGAAAGCCTGCTCGATCCCGGTTTCCAGATGTCGTTCGCCGCCGTCACGGCGCTGGTCGCCGCCTTCGAGCATCTGGCGCCGAAACTCACGCGCTGGCGCAGCCAGGCCGGCCCGCTGCAGATCGCACTGCTCTGGTTCGGCGGCACCATGGCGGCGAGCTTCGTCGCCGGCCTCGGCTCGTCGCTGTTCGCCGCCTATCATTTCAATCGTGTGGCCGATTATGCGCTGATCGCCAATCTGCTGGCGGCACCGCTGGTCGATTTCATCATCATGCCGTTTGCCGTTCTGGCCTTTCTGCTCATGCCGCTCGGGCTGGAGGCGCTGGCACTCACGCCGATGGTCTGGGCGGTCGATCTGCTGATCGCGTTGGCGGTCTGGGTCGCCGGCTGGCCCGATGCGGTCGGCACGGTGCCGGCCATGCCGCTCTGGGGCATCGCGGGCATCACGCTCGGTGGCTTGTGGCTCTGTCTGTGGCAGCGACGCTGGCGCTGGCTCGGCGTGATCGGACTCATGCTGGGCACCGCTTCGCCCTGGCTGGTGACGCAGCCGGATTTCCTGGTCAGCGCCGACGGCCGGCTGCTGGCGGCGCGCGCCAGTGAGGGCGGGCGCTTCTATTTTTCATCGGCCAGACCGACCGGCTTCATGGCGGAAACCTGGTGGGAGCGGCTCGGCTCGCCGCCGCTCTATCCCTGGCCGGCCCTGCGCCGCAACGACACGGAAGGCCGCGCCGGCGCCGATGGCAGCCTGCGCTGCGATCCTGACGGCTGTTCCTGGCGCAGCCAGGGCTTTCTGGTCGCGCTGCCGCGCCAGCCGAAAGCCATCACGGAAGATTGCCGTCATGCCGATGTGGTGATCGCGGCCCAGATGCCGGTGCGCTATCGCTGCCCGGCGGCGAAAGTGGTGATCGACCGCAACGACCTGCGGCGCAGCGGCACCCATGCGCTGTATCTAGATGCCGCGCACGGCATCCGCAGCATCAGCGTGGCGCAGACACGCGGCCAGCGGCCCTGGGTGATTGTGAAGGGCCATAGTGAAGCTGCGCTGGATGCGCGTGCCGCCGTATCTCCCGGTGCATCTTCCGGCATGGCGCCCGATTAAAATAATGCACCGCCTGCGGAACGCAGCGATGCGAATGCCGTTGGATTCGCGCTGCCCGAGCGGCAGTCACGCCAATGCGGAGTCCGCGATGCTGACCATCCTTGCAACGATGCTGGTGCTGCTGGTTCTTGCACTGCCGATCTGGCCTTACAGCCGCCGCTGGAGCCTGCTGCCCGGCTGCATGATCGCGGTGGTGATCGTGCTGTTCATGATGTTCGCCATGGCCGGCAACATCGTCGCCTGAGCGCAGGGCACAAAAAAGGCGGGACGCATCGCTGCGTCCCGCCGGTATTCAGCGCGCGCTCTCAGTAGCGGCGCAGCAGGCCGACCAGACGGCCCTGCACCTTGACCCGGTCCGGGCCGAAGATGCGTGTCTCGTAGGCCGGGTTGGCGGCTTCCAGTGCCACCGAGTTGCCCTTGCGGCGCAGGCGCTTCAGCGTCACTTCCTGCTCGTCCACCAGCGCCACCACGATGGTGCCGTTTTCGGCATTCTCGCTGCGCTGGATGATGACGGTGTCGCCATCCATGATGCCGGCATCGACCATCGAATCGCCGGCGACTTCGAGCGCATAATGCTCGCCATTGCCGAGCAGGCCGATCGGCACGTCGATCTGCGTGCTCATGTCGCGCAGGGCCTCGATCGGCGTACCGGCGGCGATGCGGCCATAGAGCGGCAGGGTGACGATGTCGCGGGCGTTATAGGGGCTGACGCTGACTGGCGTGCCGGGCATCGGTGCATTCGGGTTGCCTTCGACCACGCGCGGCATCAGGCGGTTGCGCGGGGCGGACGGCCGGTTGGCCGAGGCGCCGATGGCGCCGCCGCGGATCGGCACCGCCGAGTCGGGCAGGCGCAGCACTTCCAGCGCACGGGCGCGATGGGCGAGCCGGCGGATGAAACCGCGTTCCTCCAGGCCGGTCACCAGACGGTGGATGCCGGACTTGGATTTCAGCTTCATCGCCTCCTTCATTTCCTCAAACGAAGGCGAAACGCCAGAATTCTCCAGCTTTTCGTGGATGAAGATCAGCAGGTCGTGCTGCTTGCGGGTCAACATGGCAAGCCTCCTCGGGTCAGGGGCGCTGCGCAGCCCAGGTGAGTCGGGCGAAACAGAGAAGCGCAGCAGGGAACGAACAAGAAACCTGCAAATGTTCTAATGAGGTTCCCGATACGGGTCAAGTATTTTTCCACAGGCTGAGTCATATACCTTGTAGGTAGAACGAACCCAGCCTCCCATTAGTAGAGGTGCGCGAACTGCCAAAGTCGCCTTACCGGGGCATAAACCGTCATCCTATCCCCCTTTACGCTGCCGCCGGTGCCGGTAAATATATGAGATACAATGACAAGCCACGCTGCCCCGGATCGGCAAGCAGTGGCAATCGGCCGAGAACGGCCGGACAGGGGAGGACATTATGGGCATCCGGCAGAAGCTGAATCTTGCCATCGGTGTGCTGGCCGCACTGACATTGCTTTCGAATGTGATCGGCGGCCTGTTCTTCGGCCGGGTGCAGGGCAGTTACGCCGGCATCACCACCACCAACCTGCCAGCGGTGATCACCGCCCTCAATCTGTCTTCGCTTAGTTCCGAACTCACCGCCGGTGCCCCGGTGCTGGCCAGCGCGGCCAGCGATGCGGAGCGCGAGAAGGCGCTGGCCGACCTCAAGGCCAAGCAGGAGCGGCTGACGCAGTCGGTCGAGACCGTGAAGGCGGCCTCGGGCGAGAGCGAAGCACAACAGATCGCCGAAATCGAAAAATCGGTCGGCATGCTCAATACGATGGTGGCGCAGATCAACCGCTCGGTGAATGCGCGCTTGGGCTATGCGCAGCAGCGCGAGGAAATGCAGGGCCGGCTGAGTGCCGACTACATTGCGTTCCAGGCGCTCATGCAGCCGTCGCTGGATCGCGCCATCTACGAGCTGCGCCAGCCGAATGCGAAACCTGAGACCGCTGATGCGGCCAATGCCCTGATCGCGGCGGGCAATGCGCTCAACCAGCTGGTCGCCACGCTGTCAGTGGCGGCGCAGGCGCCGAACAATGCCGAACTCGACAAGCTGTTCGCCGAATTCACCAAGCTGAACAGCACGGCGCTGGAAGAACTCGACTGGGCCAGCAAGCATTTCGACATCAGCGAGCTGAAAAGCACGGCCGGCAAACTGCTGGGCTATGGCCAGGGTTCCGAAAGCATGTTCGGCGTCCGTCGCGGCGAGATTCGCACCGTGACCACGGCCGGCCTGGCGCTCACCCAGGCGCGCAATGCGTCGGCCGAATTGTCCACCAAGGTGGATGCGCTGGTTTCGGCCGCGACCGAAGCCGCCGACAAGGCCGCGGCCCAGGCCGGTGGCCAAGCCACCACCGCGCAGGTCGTGCTGGTGGCGATCACCGTGTTCTGCCTTGTGATTGCCGGCCTGATCGGCCTGCTGTTCGTCGGGCCGCAGATTTCAGCGCCGATCACCCGCATGACCGCCGCCACCCGCCGGCTCGCCGAGCGCGACTGGTCGGTGGAGCTGGCGGAAACCAGCCGCAGCGACGAGATCGGCGAAATGGCGCGCGCCGTCGAGGTGCTGAAAACCAACGGCCAGGAAAACGAGGCGCTGCAGCGCCAGGTCGAAACCGATCGCGAAACCTTCGAGCGCGAGCGCAAGGCGCAGGAAGCCCTGCTGGAACAGGCGATCGGCCAGATCGTGTCGGCGGCCACGGCCGGCGACCTGACGCGTCGTATCGACGCCAATGCCTTGCAGGGCGTGATGCAGCGGCTGGGCGGCGGCGTCAATGATCTGCTCGGCACGGTGGAGAAGGCGCTCAACGATCTGGGCAGCATGCTGGGCGCGCTGGCGCAGGGTGATCTCACCCATCGCATCGGTGGCGGCCATCGCGGTCTGTTCCAGCAGCTTGCCAATGATGCCAACACGCTGGCCGAGAAGCTGGCCGATATCGTCGGCCGCCTCAGCCTGACGGCGGGCAATGTGCGCGACGCGGCCTCGGAGATTTCCGTCGGCAGCAACGATCTGGCGCAGCGCACCGAGCAGCAGGCCGCCAGCCTGCAGCGCACGGCCGCGTCGATGGAAGAGATCACCGCCACCGTGCGGCACAATGCGGATAATGCCCGGCAGGCCAGCAATCTGGCGGCGACGGCACGCGAAACCGCCGACAAGGGCGGCGGCGTGGTCGGTCGTGCCGTGTCGGCGATGGGCGAGATCGAAGGCAGTGCGCGCAAGATCGTCGATATCGTCGGCCTGATCGACGAGATCGCCTTCCAGACCAACCTGCTGGCACTCAATGCCTCGGTGGAAGCGGCGCGCGCGGGCGAGGCCGGCAAGGGCTTTGCCGTGGTGGCGCAGGAGGTGCGCGGGCTTGCCCAGCGCTCGGCCGATGCCAGCAAGGAGATCAAGGCGCTGATCTCGGCATCGAACAGCCAGGTGCGCGATGGCGCCAAGCTGGTGAATGAAGCCGGCGGCAGCCTGACCGAGATCGTCGATGCGGTGAAACGCGTGGCCGGCATCATCGAGGAAATCTCGATCGCCAGTCAGGAACAGGCGTCAGGCCTGGATGAGATCAATGACTCCGTCACCCAGATGGACGAGATGACCCAGCGCAACGGCGCCCTGGTCGAGCAGACCACCGCGTCGGCGCAGTCGCTGGCCGATCAGGCCAAGGAGCTGGCAGCCTCGATCACCTTCTTCCGGCTGGATCAGGATCCGGCGGCAAGAGCGGCGGAATAAACCGTCGCCACCTCGGCCGAGAAGCAGCAGAACACCACGCGGCGCGGCGCCGGCTGCGTTGTCAGCCAGGCCTGCACTTCACGCAGCGCAATCGCGGTGGCCGGCGCCAGCGGATAGCCATAGATGCCGGTCGAGATCGCCGGGAAGGCGATGCTGTCCAGATCATGGTCGCGGGCCAGCGCCAGGCTGTTGCGGTAGCAGCGCGCCAACAGCTCCGCTTCGTTGCGGCTGCCGCCATGCCAGACCGGGCCGACGGTGTGGATCACATGG
>NZ_CALRUC010000113.1:0-14723 GCF_943371255.1 Ferrovibrio terrae
GGCGGCTTCAAACTGAAAAGACGTCATGCTCGGGCTTGTCCCGAGCATCCATCTGCGCGTTCCGCTGCGCGGATGGTTGGGATGGACCCTCGGGACAAGCCCGAGGGTGACGGTCTGTTTGAGACCACGCCGGGTGACCTTACGAATGCCCCAGCACCGGATGCGGCTGGTAGGGCTCTTCCAGCGCATTGATCTCCTCGGCCGTCAGCGTCACCGCCAGCGCACCGAGCGCATCGTCGAGCTGATACATCTTGCTGGCGCCGATGATCGGCGCGGTCACCACCGGCTTTGAGAGAATCCAGGCCAGCGCCATCTGCGCCGGCTTGATGCCGCGCGCTTCTGCCAGTGAAGACACGCGTTCGGCGATGGTGAAATCACCGGGCTGGTAATACATGCGCTGGGCGATGTCGTCGGTCTTGGCGCGCTCGGTCTCGCCCCAGCCCTGCTTGACCCGGCCGCCGGCGAGAAAACCACGCGCCAGCGGCGACCACGGGATCACGCCAATGCCCATCTTCGCGCAGAGCGGCAGCATCTCGCGCTCTTCCTCGCGATAGACCAGGTTATAGTGATTCTGCATGGTGACGAATTTCGCCCAGCCGTTCTGTGACTGGCGATGCAGCGCATCCATGAACTGCCAGGCAAACATCGAGGAGGCGCCGATATAGCGCGCCTTGCCGGCCTTCACCACATCGCTGAGCGCCTCCAGGGTTTCCTCAATCGGGGTTTCCGGGTCGTAGCGGTGGATCTGGTAGAGATCGACATGATCCATGCCGAGCCGGCGCAGGCTGTCGTCGATCGCCTGCAGGATATGCTTGCGCGACAGGCCGCGCTGGTTCGCATGCGGCCCCATCGGGTTGAACACCTTGGTGGCGACCACGATCTCGTCGCGCTTCGCATACTTTTTCAGCATGCGCCCGGTGATCTCCTCGCTCACGCCGATGGAATAGACATCCGCCGTGTCGAAGAAATTGATCCCGGCTTCCACCGCGCGGCGGAAGAACGGCTCGGACTCGGGCTCCGGCAGCACCCAGCTGCGCCATTTCGGGTCGCCATAGGTCATGCAGCCAAGGCAGAGTTTCGAAACCTTCACGCCGGTCTGTCCGAGCCGAACCATATCCATGACGATCTCCTTTAAATATCCGGGCAGCGTTTCTTCACGGCCTTGAGCAGGCGGTGCAGGGGCCCGTCGCCGATCCCCAGGTCATCCAGATGCCGCACCGTATTGGCCAGATAGACCGCATTGGGGCCGCGCGCACCGCAGCAGGTGGCAATCGTGTCGATCACCTGTCTCTCGCTCAGATAGCCCGCATACTGCTTGTGATGCGGATCGGCGACGAAGGCCAGCACCGGCACACGTTCGCCGTTTTCCATCGCCGCCAGATGAAAGCCCGGGCGATAGACGCCGGTGACCATCTCGCGGCGATAGAGGTAATCGATCACGGCGGTTTCATCACCGCGCTTCACCCGGAAGGCCCGCCCGGTGCAGGAGCCGCCGGGCATCAGGCCCAGCACCAGGCCGGGTTTCTGCGGCGTGCCGCGATAGCGGTGCGACCAGACGCAGAAGCCGCGATGGAAGCCCCAGAGCCGCGCCGACATCGCCCTGGTATGCGGAAAGCCCGGATCCCACATCAGCGAACCGTAGCCGAAGACCCACAAGGGCTGCCCGCGTTCGGGCCGGATCTGCGGGAAGGCAGGCGCTGTCTCGCCGGGTAGCGGCTCTTCGTGATCGAAGGGAATATGCCGCCGTTTCGTCATGCCGCTTTCTTCGGGGCGATGTTGACCAGCGCGACACCCAGCATGGTGGCGGCCATGCCGATAAGCGCCAGCAGGCTGAGCTGTTCGCCGAACAGCGGCCAGGCCACCAGCGCGGTGCAGGGCGGCACCAGGAAGAACAGGCTGGAGACTTTCGAGGCGGCGCCACGGCGGATCAGCAGGAACAGCAAGGTGATGGCGCCGAGCGACAGCACGATGCAAAGCCAGCCGAGTGCAAAGAGGAATTCGCCGGTCCACTGCACCTGCCGGGTCTCGAACAGCAAGGCGAAGGGCACCAGCACCACGGTGGTGGCGGCGAACTGGATCGCCGTGCCGCTGCGCAAATCGATGCCGGGGCAATAGCGTTTCTGGTACAGCGTGCCGAGCGTGATGCCGACCAGCGCGATCACCGACAGCGCATAGCCCCAGGGCGTGCCGATGCCGATGCCGAGCTTGGTCCAGACCACCAGGATGACACCGCCCAGACCCAGCACCAGACCGAGCCACTGGCGCCTGGTCACCGTCTCGCCCAGCACGGGGCCGGCGGCGGCGGCCACCAGCAGCGGCTGGATGCCGACGATCAGCGCCGAGATGCCCGCCGGTACGCCATGATAGATCGAGGCGAAGACGCCACCGAGATAGACGGCCTGCAGCAAAAGCCCCGCCATGGCGATATGGCCGGCCTCGCGCCAGCTTTTCGGCCAGGGCGCCGACGTCAGCCCGGCGAAGACACAGAGCAGCACGGTGACAATGGCAAAACGCAGCACCAGAAAGGTCATCGGCTCGGCATAGGGCAGGCCGAATTTGGCGCCGATGAAGCCGGTCGACCACAGCAGCACGAAGACGCCGGGCATGGCGGCGATGGCCCAACTGCTGAGAGGGGTGGAGCGCGAAACGGAATCAGGCATGGCGGGTGATGACATCGGCGAGCGGAAAGACGCGTTTCGATCACTATTCACTGGATGACCAGCTATGGCAAGCCAAGCCCCCTGACAAGTGCAGGCCTGCCTGCTATATGAAGGCGCATGCGCTATCTGGTTCTGGTCGGTCTGATTGTCGGTGGCCTGCTCGGCTACTACGTGCTGTGGTCGCATATGATCGATCAGGTGTCGGTGCAGGCCAATGCCTGGATCGAGGGCCAGCGCCGCCAGGGCCGCGACGTCAGCTACGAACACCAGCGGCTGTGGGGCTTCCCCTATCGCCTGTCGCTGACCCTGACCAAGCCGCGCTGGATCGATGCGCAAAATCCCGCCGGCTGGCGCCTGGAGGCCGACGAGATCACCGCCCATCTGCAGCTCTGGGACCTGCATCATGTGATTTTCGACCTGCCCGGCAGCCAGCGCATCGGCTGGCGCGAGGGCGGCGCCGAGCGGCAGGCGAGCATCGTCACCGAACGGTTCCGCGCCAGCCTGGTGGCCGATGGCGCCGGCAACTGGCTGCGCATCGCCGCCGACCTGCTCAAACCGGAGTTCAGCGGCGCGCTGAACGCGTGGTCGGCCGACAAGCTGCTGCTGCATGTCCGCCGCGCCGGCAATGTGCCGCCCAGCCTGGATCTCGCCGTGCAGGCCGACGACCTGGTGCTGCCGCCCGCCGCCGACGGGCCGCTCGGCCGCGAGATCGCGCATCTGCGGCTGGTCGGCAATGCGCGCGGCAGCCTCTATGGCCGCAGCCTGGAGGAAATGCTCGGCTCATGGCGCGATTCCGGCGGCATCGTTGATCTCAGCACCATCGCACTGGAATGGAGCAACCTGCATCTGGATGGCGATGGTTCGCTGAGCCTGGACAAGCAGTTCCGCCCGCTGGGCGCCATGGGCGGCAAGATGCGCAATGCCGATGCCGCCATCGACGCGCTGGTCGCCGCCGGCAAAATGCGCAGCCAGGATGCGGCGCCCACCAAGGCCGCCATCGCCCTGTTGTCGCAGCGCGACGAGAAGGGTGTTGCCTATCTGCCGGTGCCGGTGACGGCACAGGACGGCAAGCTGTTCCTCGGCCCGGCGGCGCTGTTCAGCCTGCCTTCGGTTTTGCCGGGTCAGTAACTGCCGCTGTCCCCGTCTGGGCGCTGCGGCCGAAATCGGGCGCCGCGGTTTCCTGGCCGGCATCGATGATGGCGCGACGGATCGTGCGGGTGCGGGTGAACAGGTTGAACAGCTGCTCGCCCTCGCCCCAGCGGATCGAGCGCTGCAGCGCGATCAGATCCTCGGTGAAACGCCCCAGCATCTCGAGCACGGCTTCCTTGTTGTTGAGGAAGACGTCGCGCCACATGGTGGGGTCGGAGGCGGCGATGCGGGTGAAATCGCGGAAGCCGCCGGCAGAATACTTGATCACTTCCGATTCAGTGACGGCTTCCAGGTCATCGGCGGTGCCGACGATATTGTAGGCGATCAGATGCGGCACATGGCTGGTGATCGCCAGCACCAGATCATGGTGGCGCGGCTCCATCAGTTCGACCTTGCTGCCGAACGCGCCCCAAAGCGCCTTCATCTTCTCGACCGCCGCCGCATCGGTGCCGGCTTCCGGCGTCAGGATGCACCAGCGGTTCTGGAACAGCGCGGCAAAGCCGGCCTTCGGCCCGGAATGTTCGGTACCGGCCACCGGATGACCAGGCACCAGATGCACGCCCTTGGGCAGATGCGGCGCCACATCGCGGATCACCGCCTGCTTGCACGACCCGACATCGGAGACGATGGCGCCGGCCTTCAGCGCCGGGGCGATATGCCGGGCCACCGCGGCATTGGCGCCGAGCGGCACGCAGAGCATCACCAGATCGGCGTCTTGGGCGGCCTCGGCGGCATCGCCATGCACGCTGTCGCCCAGCTTGAGCGCGGCGGCTTCGCTGCGATGGGCCTCGGAGGCATCGGCGATGGCGATATGCCGGGCCAGGCCCTGCGCACGCACCGCATGCGCAATGGAGGAACCGATCAGGCCGATGCCGATGATGGCAATACGGTCGAAGAGCGGCTTCGCCATGATATGGCTCAGCCCTGCATGAAGGCAGTGAGCGCGGCGATCACCATGTCGTCTTCCTCCACCGTGCCGATCGACAGGCGCAGGCAGTCCGGCAGGCCGTAGCCACCCATGCCGCGCAGGATCAGGCCCTTTTTGCGCAGCGCCGCATCGGCGCCCTTGACCTGCTCGGCGCCGCCAGGGAAACGCATCAGCAGGAAATTCGCCACGCTGGGCACCACTTTGATGCCGAGTTTTTCCAGGGCAGTGCGCACGCGCACCAGTTCGGCATCGTTATGGGCGCGGCTCTTGTCGAGCCATTCGGTATCGCCCAGCGCTGCCGCGCCAGCGGCCTGGGCCGCGGCATTGACGTTGAAAGGCCCGCGCACGCGGTTCAGCACCGCCACCACATTGGCCGGCGCATAGGCCCAGCCCAGCCGCAGCGCGGCCAGGCCATAGATCTTGGAAAACGTGCGCAGCACCATGGTGTCGTCGCGCTCGGCCACCAGTTCCATGCCGTTGGAATAGTCGTTGCGGCTGACATATTCGGCATAGGCCGCATCGACCACCAGCAGCACGCCGGCCGGCAGGCCCTCGCGCAGGCGGCGCAGCTCGGCAGCCGAAATGTAGGTGCCGGTCGGATTGTTCGGATTGGTGAGGAACACCACCTTGGTCTTCGGCGTGACGGCGGCGAGCAGCGCATCGACATCGGCGGTGAAGTTCTTTTCTGGCGCCACCACCGGCGTCGCCCCGCGCGCCATCGTGGCGATCGGATACATCATGAAGCCGTATTGCGAATAGACCACCTCGTCGCCCGGCCCGACATAGGCGGCGCAGATCAGCGAGATCATCTCGTCCGAGCCATTCGAGCAGACGATATTGTCGACCGGGATACCGTATTGCGCCGCCAGCGCCTCGCGCAGGGTTTCGACGCCGCCATCGGGATAGCGATGCAGTTCGGTGGCGAGCTTCTGGAACACCGCCATCGCCTTTGGGCTCGGGCCCATCGGCGTTTCATTGGAGGAGAGCTTGTGCACCCTGGTGACGCCCGGCACGGCTGCTTCGCCACCCTTGTAGGGGGCAATGTCGAGAATTCCGGGTTGCGGCTTGGGCGCAGTCACAGCAGTCACTCCTTGAAGCGAATAATCGGCGTTACCTTACTCGGTTTCGGCCGGCAGCGGCACGGCATAGGCGCCCACCACCACCGCATCGGCGATCTGGGACGGATCGGCGGCGGTCAATGCGGCCAGCCGGGCATCGTCCTGGGTGATGAAGCCGGGCAGCTCGACCATGACGCGGGCGCCTTCGTCGCGACGATACTGCGCCACCACCTGGCCATCCAGCCCCACCTGGCCCAGCAGGGTGGAGAGCCGCGCCACGCTGGGCGAGGCTTCGTTCATCTGCAGCACCAGCAGCGTGCGGTCGTCACCCGATTCCTCGGGCGGCGAAGCGGCGACGACATAGGCCCCCAGCTCGGCGAAGCGGCCGCGCGGGTTGGGCACGAAGGGCAGGCGGGCAACAATGCGGGGGGTGTCGGGAGAGCGGCTGGCCAGCAGGGGCCACCACACCTCCTTTTCGCCCTCTTCGGGCATCGCCAGGATGCCCAGCGTCGCCGGCTGCGACAGGGCGCGAAGCACGGCGCTGGCCGTGGTGCAGAGCTGCATCGGCGTGGTCGAACCGTAGAAGTCGCGGGCCAGATCCCAGCGTGCGGCCGACTTGTTCGGCGCATGCACCGCCACCTTCACCGGGGCCTGGAAGCGGTAGAGCGAGGAAATCAGTTCGCGCCAGATGCGGGTCAGCGCCGCCAGCGGCAGGCCGCCGTGCGGGCGCCCGGTCAGCCGGCGCAGGATCTGGGCCTCGCGGCCCGGCCGCAGGAAACCGGCAGGCCCCTGCTGCGCTTCGCGGTCCTTGGCGCCGGCGACACGCTGCACGGCTTCGGCACGACGACGCAGCAGATCAAGGATCTGGTCGTCCAGCACATCGATGTCGCGCCGCAGGTCGGCGAGGCTTGGAATATGGTCACTCATGGGGATGACTGGTCAAAAAATGCTGCATAGTCATAGGGTCAGCCGGTCCGGCCCGCAAGGCCGAGGGCTCACCCGGGCGTGATCGACCGGGCCATCACAGGGGCAATTCAGCCGTTGACAGGGGGGCCGGGGGTCCGTAAGCACGGGTTCCCGCGCCGGACAGGGTCCCGGCCCGGGTTCCGACGCCCGGTTTGGTGCGCCGGAAAGCACCCGCTCCAAGCCCTGTAGGATATTTACGGCTGCCTATGAGTGCCGCGCACCCCCCCTTGCATAGCCTCGATCCCATTGGCCCTGGACACCGGGTGACCCTGGGTGAAACCCTGCCGCTGAAGCTGGATTGCGGGCTCGATCTCGGCCCGTTCCAGATCGCCTACACCACCTATGGCCGACTGAATGCCGACAAGTCGAATGCGGTGCTGATCTGCCATGCGCTGACCGGCGACCAGCATGTGGCCAACATCAACCCGATCACCGGCAAGCCCGGCTGGTGGGTCACCATGGTCGGCCCCGGCAAGGTGATCGATACCGACCGCTTTTTCGTCATCTGCACCAATGTGCTGGGCGGCTGCATGGGCTCGTCGGGCCCCAAGGATGCCGATCCCGCCGATGGCCAGCCCTATGGCCTGAAATTCCCGGTCATCACCATCCGCGACATGGTGAATGCCCAGGCCATGCTGCTGGACCATCTGGGCATCCACCAGCTGTTCTGCGTGATCGGCGGCTCAATGGGCGGCATGCAGGTGCTGCAATGGGCGGCGAGCTATCCCGAGCGCGTGTTTGCGGCGATCCCGATTGCCTGTGCCGCCAAGCATTCGGCACAGAATATCGCCTTCCATGAAGTGGGCCGCCAGGCGATCTATGCCGATCCGCAATGGCACAAGGGCGACTATTTCGCGCAGGCCACCATCCCGCGCGCCGGCCTGGCCGTGGCGCGCATGGCCGCCCATATCACCTATCTGTCGGAAGCCGCATTACACCGCAAGTTCGGCCGCAACCTGCAGAATCGCGAACGCATCACCTATGGCTTCGAGACCGAATTCCAGGTCGAGAGCTATCTGCTGCACCAGGGCTCCAGCTTCGTCGAACGCTTTGACGCCAACTCCTATCTCTACATCACCCGCGCGATGGACTATTTCGACCTGGCCGGCCAGGCCGGCGGCAACCTCGCCAATGTATTCCAGGGCACGCGGACGAAATTCTGCGTGGTGTCCTTCACCTCCGACTGGCTGTTCCCCACCTCGGAGAACAAGGAAATCGTGCGCGCGCTGAATGCGGCGGCGGCCAATGTCAGCTTCGTGGAAATCGAAACCGACAAGGGCCACGACGCCTTCCTGCTGGATGAACCGGTGATGTTTGCCACGCTGAAGGGCTTCATCGACGGCTGCGCCGAACAGCGCGGCCTCAACGGGGCACGCGCATGACCGAAGCACGCATACCGGCTGCAGCCGGCCACAAGGATATCCGCCGCGACCTGCTGATGATCGCCGAGATGGTGACTCCGGGCAGCCGGCTGCTGGATGTCGGCTGCGGCGACGGCAGCCTGCTGGAATATCTGGCCAGCGAGAAACAGGTCGATGGCCGCGGCATCGAAATCCGCCAGAGCGGCGTGAATGCCTGCGTGGCGCGTGGCCTTTCGGTGATCCAGGGCGATGCCGACAGCGACCTGCCGGACTACCCCGATGCCGCCTTCGATTACGTGGTGCTGAGCCTGACGCTGCAGGCGACCCGCAATCCGCGCAAGGTGCTGCATGAAATGCTGCGCATCGGCCGGCGCGCCATCGTGTCGTTTCCCAATTTCGCCTATTGGCGCGTGCGCATGCAGCTGCTGCTGGGCGGCCGCATGCCGATGACGGCGGCGCTGGACGATCCGTGGTACGAGACGCAGAACATCCACCTGTGCACGATTGCCGATTTCGACGAGCTGTGCGCGCGTGACGGGTTCGTGGTGGAACAGCGCATCGCCGTGAATGGCGAAGGCAAACGGCTGCAGAACGCGCCGGCCAACTGGTTTGGCGCCCAGGCTGTGTACCTGCTGCGCCGGCGCGGCGCCTAGTCGTCCTCGGCGCGATGGGCGCCGATTGAATTCACCGGCCTGAACACGAACTGCTTCTGCCTGCCCTTCACGGCACGCGCCGGCACGCCGGCATAGACCTGCTTCTCGGCCTCGACCAGCAGCACGCCGGAGAAGCGGTTCCACAGCATCTCGCCCGCCTTCTCCCAGGCATTCACCGCCTTGATGACAAAGGCGCGGTCGGATGGCGGCAGCCAGAGTGCTGCCTGCGACGCGGTGGGTGAGAAGAGTGAGTCGCGCATCAGGCGGGTAAGCTGCGGCGGCGTGTAAGGATGCCCCTGGCCGAACGGCGTGGCATCGATATGGGCCCAGATGCCACGGCGGTTCGGCACCACGGCGAGCAGACGGCCCTGCGGCGTCAGCACGCGCCACACCTCGCGCAGCAGCACCCGCACGTTTTCGGAATTTTCAAGCGCATGCAGCAGCAGCAGGCGATCGACGCTCGCATCGGGCAGCGGCAGGTCGTCCTCGTCCACCAGCATGACGCGGCCGGGCAGGCCGCGCGGCCAGCGCACCACACCCTGCGGGCCCGGCATGGCCGCCAGCACGCGGTCGGCCTCGCCCTCGAAAATCCGCAGATATGGCGTGGCATAGCCCAGGCCCAGCACCGTCATGCCCTTCACATCGGGCCAGAGCGCGCGCAGGCGCAGGCGCAGCAGGCGGCGCGCCGCCCGCCCCAGAGGGTTAGCGTAAAATTCGCGCAGATCGATGATGTCGGGTCGCAGCATCGCGCTATATTACCTGTTCCTGCGTTTGTTGGTAGAGAGCACCATGCCCCTCGACATCGTCCAGATTCCGGTTTTGAACGACAATTACGTCTATCTGATGCGCGAACCGCAATCGGGTGCCGTCGGCGTGGTCGATCCCGCCGTGCATGAGCCGGTGCTGGCCGAGCTGAACAAGCGCGGCTGGACGCTGACCCATATCTTCAACACCCATCATCATCCCGACCATGTGGGCGGCAATATGGCGCTGAAGGAGGCCACCGGCTGCAAGATCATCGGGCCGGAAGCCGATGCCGAACGCATCCCGGGCCTCGACATCGCCGTGGCCGACAACGAGGGCATCAATCTGGGCCAGGAGACGGCCCGGGTGTTCGACGTGCCGGGCCATACGCGCGGCCATATCGCCTACTGGTTCGCCAAGAGCCAGGCGTTGTTCTGCGGCGACACGCTGTTTGCGCTGGGCTGCGGCCGGCTGTTCGAGGGCACCCCGGCGCAGATGTGGGCCAGCCTGTCGAAGCTGCGCGCCCTGCCCGACGACACCCGCGTCTACTGCGCCCATGAATATACCGAATCAAATGCACGCTTTGCCGTCACCGTTGAACCGGGCAATGCCGCGCTGCTGGCGCGCTATGACACCATCAAGGCCCTGCGCGCCGCCGGCAAGCCCACGGTGCCCTCCTCACTGGGTGAGGAAAAGGCGACCAACCCCTTCCTGCGTCCGATGAGCGCGAACCTGCGCGCCACGCTGGGGCTGCAGGCCGCCGACGATGTGGCGGTGTTTGCCGAGACGCGCAAGCGCAAGGACAGTTTCAGGGGCTAGCCAGGTAAACCGGCGTCAGCTCGTTGTAGGTGGCATCGCGCAGGGCGCCGATGCGCTGCCACAGTTGTTCGGTGAAATCCCGGTTGGCGGCATAGAAACGCTGCGAGACCGGCACGTGGAAATCCTCGACCAGCACCGGCGGTGACAGTTTCTCGATGCGGCCGCCGCCCTGCTCCGCCATCTGGCGATCCCCCAGGATATCGAGGATCACCACCGCGTCGACGCGGCCAAGCGCCAGCATGCCAAACATCTGTCCGCTGCTTTCGATGCGAACGATCTCGATGCCCTGGGCCAGCAGTGTCTCGGAAACCAGCTGGGTGCCGCTGACCGCCACCGGCGTCTGCAGGCCGCCAATATGCAGCCCGTCCCAGGAGATCGCACTGCCCTGCCGGCGGTAGAGCGAATGCGCCAGCCGCGCCGCATGCCGGGCGGTGTCGGGCATGCCGTTGCGCATCGGGAAGGCCAGGTCGCGCGCCCGGTCCTGGGAATAGCGGAAACCGAGAATGCCATCCTGCCGCCCGGCCTTGACCTCTTCCATCATGCGCCGCGCCGGCAGGCGCGTAAGCCGCAGGCTGGCGCCGAGTCGGCTGGCGGCGCGCTGCACCAGTTCGACCGCGATGCCGGGCTGCGCGGGAACAACCGTGCCGGTGCCGGCCAGATAGGGCCGCGTATCCTGGTCGGTATAAACCAGCCGCAATTCCAGCGCATGCGCCGGCACCGGCGGCAGCAGCAAGGCCAGCACAATGGCTAGAATCGACAGTATCATCGACCCAGTGTAGCCCAGGGACGGCAGCCGGAGCTAGAACAGGTAGCCGGGTGTCAGTTCGGCATAGGTGGCATCGCGCGACTCGCCCAGCACCTGCCACAAACGTTCTGTGAAGTCGCGATTGGCGGCATAGAAGGCCTGCGACACCGGAACGTAGAATTCCTCGGCCACCAGCGGTGGCGACAGTTTCTCGACCTGCCGGTTGTCCTGCTCGCGCAGCAGGCGGTCGCCCGCGATATCCAGCGTCACCAGTGCATCGACGCGGCCGAGCGCCAGCATGCCGAACATCTGCGCGTTGTTTTCCACGCGCACGATATCCACACCGCGCGATTGCAGCGTATCGGCGATCAGCGCCGATGCGGTAACCGCCACCGGATTATTCAGGCCCGTGAGACTGTGGCCATCCCAGCTGATCGCATCGCCCTGCCGGCGATAGATCGAATAGGCCAGCGGTACGACATGGCGGCTGGAATCGAGGCCGCCGCCGCGCATCGGATAGACCAGATCCACGGCGCGATCAGCGGCGTAGCGATAGCCCAGGATGCCATCCTGCCGGCCGGCCCTGACCTCCTCGATCAGGCGGCGCAGCGGCATGCGGGTGAGTTGCAGCGTGCCGCCGACCCGCTTGATGCAGCGCTGCAGCAGTTCGACCGCCATGCCAGGCCGGGCCGGCACGGTGGCGCCCTCGCCGGTCAGGAAAGGCCGCAGTTCCAGATCGATATAGCCCAGCCGCAGATCGGCCGCCCGGGCAGCGGGAGCCAGGGCGACGAAGCTTAACAGGGCGAGAATGCAGACTGCCTTCATACCCGCCAGCCTAGCGCGGCGCGGCGATCCGGGACAGTGACCTTTACAGCGGGCGGGCTTGCCTAAAGCGGGCGACGCGCCTTCAGCGCGGCGCCCAGGGTACCGTCGTCGAGATAATCCAATTCACCGCCGACCGGCACGCCATGGGCCAGGCGGCTGATCTGCACATTCAGGGCGGCTAGGCGGTCGGTGATGTAATGCGCCGTGGTCTGGCCCTCCACCGTGGCATTGGTGGCGATGATCACTTCACGGACTTTCCCGCCCTGCACACGGCCGATCAGGCCATCGACATTGAGATCGGCGGGGCCGACGCCGTCCAAAGCGGAAAGCGTGCCGCCCAGAACATGGTAGCGGCCGCGGAACACGCTGGCGCGTTCCAGCGCCCAGAGATCGGCCACGCTTTCCACCACGCAGAGCAGGGTTTCGTCGCGGCGCGGATCGGTGCAGATGGCGCAGGGGTCGCGGCTGTCGAGATTGCCGCAGGTGCTGCAGGCATGCACATTCTCGCCGACCTCTTTCAGGGTGGCGGCCAGCGGCACCAGCAGCACATCTTTTTTCTTCAGCAGATGCAGCACGGCGCGCCGCGCCGAGCGCGGGCCAAGGCCGGGCAGTCGCGCCAGCAGCTGGATCAGCCGCTCGATCTCCGGACCGGCCATGGATCAGGGACTCAGAAGGGCAGTTTCATGCCCGGCGGCAGCGGCATGCCGGCGGTGAGCTTCTGCATCTGCTCGGCCATTTCGCGCTCGACGCGACCCTTGGCATCGGCATGGGCGGCCTTGATCAGGTCTTCCAGCACTTCGCGCTCGTCTTCCTTCATCAGCGCCGGATCGATCCTGATGGCTTTCAGCTCGCTCTTGCCGTTCAGCGTCACCGTGACCATGCCGCCGCCGGCCGCGCCCTGTACCTCGCGCGCCTCCAGCTCGGCCTGCATCTCCTGCATCTTCTGCTGCATGGCCTGGGCCTGTTTCAGCATGTTGCCGAGATTCTTCATGGCGGACTCCTTAAACGCTCAATCGAGTTCATCAAGCGGATCGACATCGTCGGTGGCATAGCCATCTGCCGCCTCGTCCGCAGCCGGTTCGGCCTCGACCACCTCGGGCACCAGTTCGCGCACGTCGTCCAGCGCGGCGCCGGGGAAGGTGGTGAGCACGGCCTGCACCAGCGGATGCGCCTGGGCATGGGCGCGGCGCTGGCTGTCCTGCGCCTGCTCCTGCTCGGCCAGCGTCGGCTCGCCCGGCAGCTTGCTGAGAGAAACCATCCAGCGCTGGCCGGTCCAGGCTTTCAGTTTCTCGATCAGGCGGCTGGGCAGATCGTGATGGGCGCCCGGATTGAGCCGCAGTTCGATGCGGCCGGCCTCGAAGCTGACCAGATGCACATCATTGACCAGTTCGCCGGCCAGCATGCCTTCGCGCATCTCTTTGCACAGGGCGACCACGGCAGAGAAATTCGCCGGCATGGCGGCGAGCGCCACGGTTTCGCCCGGCTGCGGCTGCGGAGTTGCCATCGCACGCGGCTGGGCCGCCACCGCGAGGCCTGCACTGGCACCGCCACCATTGCCGCCGCCCGTGGGCCGCGACGACGGCGCGGCAACGCCGGGGCCGCCCTTGTCTTTCCATTCTTTCGCCAGATCGGCCGGGCTGGGCAGATCGGCGGCATAGGCAAAGCGCACCAGCACCATTTCGGCGGCCGCCAGCGGCACCGGCGCGGCGCGCACCTCCTGCAGACCTTTCAGCAGCATCTGCCAGCTGCGCGCCAGCACCGGCATGCCGAGCTTGGCGGCCAGATCGCGGCCGCGATTGCGCTGGGTCTCCGGCAGGGTGACGTCATCGGGCGTGCCGCCAACCACCTTCACCCGTGTCAGCCAGTGGGTCAGTTCAAGCAGATCCTGCAGCACCACGGCGGGATCGGCGCCGACACGATACTGCGCCTGCAGATTTTCGAGAGCTTCAGGCAACTGCCCATGCAGCAACTGGTCGAGCAGCGCAAAAACCTGGCCGCGATCGGCCAGGCCCAGCATGTCGCGCACCAGATCGGCATTCACCTGGCCGGCGCCATGGGCGATCGCCTGGTCGAGCAACGACAGACCGTCGCGCACCGAGCCTTCGGCAGCACGGCTGATCAGGGTGAGCGCATCCTCGTCGATCTGGGCGCTTTCGGCCTCGGCAATGCGCTTGAAATGCGCGTTCAACACGGCGATCTCGACGCGCTTCAGATCGAAACGCTGGCAGCGCGACAGCACCGTGACCGGCACTTTGCGGATTTCAGTGGTGGCGAAGACGAATTTCACATGCGGCGGCGGCTCTTCCAGCGTCTTGAGCAGGCCGTTGAAGGCCGCCGTGGAGAGCATGTGCACTTCGTCGATGATGTAGATTTTGTAGCGCGCCATCGAGGGCGCATAGCGCACCGCCTCGATGATCTCGCGGATATCGCCGATGCCGGTGCGCGAGGCGGCGTCCATCTCAAAAACATCGGGATGCCGGTCTTCAGCGATGGCCTTGCAGTTGTCGCAGACGCCACAGGGCGAGATCGTCGGGCCGCCCTTGCCATCCGCGCCGGTGCAGTTCAGCGCACGCGCGATGATACGGGCGGTGGTGGTCTTGCCCACGCCGCGCACGCCGGTGAGGATGAAGGCCTGGGCGATACGCCCGGTGGCGATGGCATTGGTCAGGGTGCGAACCAGCGCATCCTGGCCGATCATCTCGGCGAAGTTGCTGGGGCGATATTTGCGCGCGAGAACGCGATAGGGCGCCGGCTGATTCATCCGTGTACCATGCCGTGCGCTGGGCGGAATTTAAAGAGGTGGGAGGCTGAACAA
>NZ_CALRUC010000114.1:0-14032 GCF_943371255.1 Ferrovibrio terrae
CTGAATGATCTGGCGCAGCCGAGCCCGTGGAACACCTATACCATCGACGGCCTGCCGCCGACGCCGATCAATCATCCCGGCCGCGCCAGCATCGCCGCCGTGCTGCAGCCCGAAAGCCATGGCTTCCTGTATTTCGTGGCAGATGGGAAGGGCGGCCATGTCTTCGCCGCCACCTATGACCAGCACCTGAAGAATGTGGCAGCCTATCGCGCCACACAGCGGCGCTAACAGGATCAGTCCTTCGCCGGACTGCGGCGCAGGATCCAGTCCAGCAGTGGATAAGGCAACAGGCCGAGGACGCGGATGATCGCCAGCATCGGCCAGGGGAAGGCGATGCGCCCGCGATTGGCGGCCAGGCCGCGCAGGATGATGTCGGCTGCCTTTTCGGTGTCCATCAGGAAAGGCATCGGGAATTTGTTGCGCGCGGTCATGCGGCTGACCACGAAGCCCGGACAGATCGCCGATACCCTGATGCCCTGCGGCGCCAGCATGCCGCGCAGCTCCTCGGCATAGGAGCGGGCGAAATGCTTGGTCGCGGAATAGGGCGCGGCACCCGGCATGCTTAAGAATCCCGCCATCGACGACACGATGGCGATCTGGCCGCCACCCTGCTGCACCATGATCGGCACGGCTGGATTTACCGTATTCAGCACGCCGCCGATATTCACATCGGTGATGGCCCGCACATGGCCATCGAACTGGTCCCAGGTCTTGAAACCGCCACCGACGCCGGCATTGGCGATCACCAGATCGAGGCGGCTTCTCGATGCAATACGCGCGATGAAAGACTGCATGCCTGCGCGGTCGGTGACGGCCACCGTCTCGGCCTCGACGATGGCGCCGCGGTTGCGGCAGGTGTCGGCCACGGCATTCAGGCGGTCTGTATCGCGGCCGGTCAGTGCCAGCAATACGCCAGGGCGGGCATAGAGTTCGGCCAGCGCCTGGCCGATTCCACTCGATGCCCCGGTGATGATAATGCCTGAAAGCGGTGTTTGCTCCATGGCTTAGCCTCGACCCCCCGGCGGTTTTTCACTATAGTGCGGCGCACCGTAACACTTTCGGGGGAATCGTGTCGCTTGTCAGCATGACCGGCTTCGCCCGCGTCGATGGACGCGTTGGCAACAAGGCCTGGATCTGGGAACTCAAGTCGGTCAACGGCCGCGGGCTGGAGCTGCGCTTCCGTCTGCCGCCGGGATTCGACGCGATCGAGGCCGAACTGCGCAGCCAGGCGCAGGCCAAGCTGGTGCGCGGCAACGTCAATCTCAACCTGAATTTCATCGAGAGCGCAGAAGCCGCCCCGGCCTATCGCCTGAACGAGGCCCTGCTGGAGCAGCTGCTCACCATCGCCACCAGGCTGGAGGCGCGCGGTGTCGGCGCGCCGCGACTGGATGGCCTGCTGGCCGTGCGTGGCGTGGTCGAGCCGGTTGGCGGCGTGACCGAGGATGAAGCCGAGCGCGCGGCGCTTGAAGCCGCCCTCAAGCAGAGCTTTGCTGCTGCACTGGATCGCCTGGTGGAAAGCCGCAATGCCGAAGGCGCCAAGCTGGCCGAAGTGCTGAGTGGCCAATTCAACGACATCGCCAGCCTCACGGCGCGTGCTGCCGGCGTGGAGGCGGTGCGTCCTGAAGCCCTGCGTCGTCGCCTGCGGATGCAGCTGGACGATCTGCTGGCGCAGAAGCCGCCGGTGAGCGAGGAGCGTCTGGCGCAGGAGCTGGCGCTGCAGATCACCCGGCTGGATATCCGCGAGGAACTCGACCGCCTCAAGGCCCATGTCGAAGCGGCGCGCAGCCTGATCGGCGGCGGCGATGCCAAGGGCGTCGGCCGCAAGCTGGATTTCCTGATGCAGGAATTCAATCGCGAGGCCAATACGCTGTGCTCCAAGTCCTTCGATGCCGGGCTCACTGCCATCGGCCTCGATCTCAAACTGGTCATCGACCGTTTGCGTGAGCAGGCCCAGAATGTCGAGTAAAGCGCATGTCGAGTAAGGCCATGCCGGCCCCGATCACTGTGGCCCGCCGCGGCCTGATGCTGGTGCTGTCTTCGCCCTCGGGCGCGGGCAAGACCACGATCTCGCGCCGCCTGCTTGAGCGCGATGACAACCTGCATCTTTCGGTGTCGGTGACCACGCGGCCGCGCCGGCCCGGCGAAATCGACGGTACGCATTACCATTTCATTGGTTCCGACGATTTCGGCCTGATGGTGAATCGCCAGGAACTGCTCGAGCATGCCAAGGTGTTCGACTACTATTACGGCACGCCGCGCGAGCAGGTCGAGAAGCGCCTCTCGGCCGGACAGGACATCCTGTTCGATATCGACTGGCAGGGTACCCAGCAGCTGCGCCAGCGCGCGCGCGACGATCTGGTCAGCGTGTTCATCCTGCCGCCATCGACCCGCGACCTGGAAAAGCGCCTGCATACGCGGGCGCAGGATTCGGCCGAGACAGTCGCCAAGCGCATGTCGAAAGCGGCCGACGAGATCAGCCACTGGGCCGAATACGACTATGTCGTGATCAACGACGATGTCGATCGCTGCCTGGCCGAAGTGGATGCCATCCTGCGCGCCGAGCGGCTGAAACGCCATCGCGGCGTCGGCCTGGTCGATTTTGTCAAACAGCTGCGCGAAGGCCGCTGACTACAGCAGCAACTGACTACAGCAAGCGCGCCAAGGCGCAGAATTCCTCGATCGACAGCGTTTCCGCGCGCCGCGTCGGATCGATGCCGGCCTGTGCCAGCTTGGCATCCGCATCCGGCCATAGCGACCGCAGGGCTGCGCGCAGCATCTTGCGGCGCTGGTTGAAGGCCGCCGCCGTCACCCGTTCGAGCTTGGCCGGCTCGGCCTCGGCCAGGGCCGCGCGTGGTGTCAGTTCCACCAGGGTGGACGTCACCTTCGGCGCCGGCACGAAGGCCTGCGGGCCGATATCGAACAGCAGCCGCACGTCGGCGCGCCATTGCGATGCCACGGCCAGGCGGCCATAGGTTTTGCCGCCGGGCTTGGCCGCCATCCGTTCGGCCACTTCCTTTTGCACCAGCACGGTGATGCGGGTGAAATTCTGCGGCTGCGCCAGCCAGCCGAGCAGCAGCGGCGTGGCGATGTTGTAGGGCAGGTTGGCGACCACCTGCCACGGTGGCGGCGCCAATGTGTTGAAATCGGTTTCCAGCGCGTCGCCGGCATGCAGGGTCAGGCGGCCGGCGGCGGCGTCGACCACAGCCTGCAGGGCCGCCAGGCAGCGTTCGTCACGCTCCACCGCGATCACGCGCGGGGCGCCTTCCAGCAGCAGGGCACGGGTCAGGCCGCCGGGACCGGGGCCGATCTCGATCACGGCCTGCGCGGCCGTCCAGGGCATCGCGGCGCGGGCGATCTTGCGGGTCAGGTTGAGGTCAAGCAGGAAATTCTGGCCCAGCGCCTTGCGCGCGGCCAGTTCATGCTGCGCGATCACCTCGCGGAGCGGCGGCAGCGCCTCAACGCTGGCTGACATGGGTCCGGTGCGCGGCCATGGCCGCGGCCATTCTCAGCGCGGCGATCAGGCTGTCGGGCTTGGCGATGCCCTGGCCGGCGATGTCGAAGGCGGTGCCGTGGTCGGGCGAGGTGCGGATCACCGGCAGGCCCAGCGTCACATTGACACCGGTATCGAAATCCAGCGTCTTGATCGGGATCAGGGCCTGGTCGTGATACATGCAGATCGCGGCATCGTAGCTGGCACGCGCCTCGGCATGGAACATGGTGTCGGGCGGCAGGGGCCCGCGCGCATCGATACCCTCGGCGCGCAGACGCGCCACAGCGGGCGCCACGATGGCGGCGTCTTCCTTGCCCATGCTGCCGGACTCGCCGGCATGCGGATTGAGACCGGCAATCGCCAGGCGTGGCTGACGGATGCCGAATTTCTCCCGCAGGTCATGCGCCGTGATCCGTGCCGTCTCCACGATCAGGTCGGTATCCAGCAGCTCGATGGCGCGTTGCAGGGCCACGTGAATGGTGACGGGGACCACGCGCAGGCGGTCCGAGGCCAGCATCATCACCGGCCGAGCCACATCGCACAGCGCGGCGAGGAACTCGGTATGGCCGGGATGGCTGAAGCCGGCATCATAGAGGGCGGCCTTGTGGATCGGGTTGGTCACCAGTGCTGCAGCCCTGCCATTGCGGCAGAGCGTCACAGCTAATTCGATGGCATGCAGCACGGCGGGCGCATTCAATCGGTCGGGGATGCCGGGCTGCGGGATGGCAGGCAGGGGAACGGACAGAACCGGCAGGGCGTGGTCGAACACCGCGATGGCGTCTTCCGGTTCGGCCACGACCTGCAGCGGCACGGCCCAGCCATGCTGCGTGGCGATGGCCTGCAGGCGGTGCGGATCGTCGAGCAGCAGGAAGGGGCTGAGGCCGGCTTCGCCACGGCGCAGCCAGGCCTGCAAGGAAATCTCGCCACCGATGCCGGCGGGCTCGCCCATGGTCAGGGCAAGCGGGGTCGACAGTGCCGGGACAGTAATCCGCTTTGCGGAATCCGCCACCTTATCTGAATTCGATGGTGGCATCGCGCCGCAGTTCACGGATATAGCGCTGGGCCATCAGTTCGGCGCGGCGGCCGAAGATCGTGTTGCGCACTTCATTCCGGTTCAGGCCGCCGGCATCTTCCTTGGCGCAGAGCGTGAAGAGGTGGACCGCGCGGGATGCGCGTACCGGCTGCGAGGTCTCATTGACATTCAATGGAATCACCGCCTGCCGGAAGCTTTCCGGCAAGTCGCCGACGCGCAGCGTGCCCAGGCTGCCTGAGCCGGGTGCATCGTATTTCGCCGCCACGGCCTCCACATCGTCGCAGCTTTTGATGCCGCCACGGGCCTCACGTGCCTTGGCGACCGCTGCATCCACCTCGGCCGCCGGAGCATTGGCTGAGAGGGGCAGCAGCATCTGCTTCAGCGTGACCCGGTTTTCCTCGACACCGGGCAGGGAGATGCGGCGGCGCTCGCGCAGCGCGATGATCTGCCAGCCGCCAACTGTGCGAATCGGCTCGGAGATTTCGCCCTTGTTCATTTTGGCGACAACAGCATCCACTTCCTCATTCAGGGTGCCGCGCTGCACCCAGCCGACATCGCCGCCATTGGCTGCGGTGGTGCCGCGGCTGAACTGGCGCGCCAGGGCCGGAAAATTCGCACCGCCCCGAATCTGTTCGGCAACGCGCAGCGCCAGCTGACGCTGCGGCTCTTCCTGATCGGGGCTGTCGACTGGAACGAGGATTTCCGACAACAGGTCTTCGGTCTGCCCGACGGTGGCTTTCAGTCGGGCAATTGCCTCGTCGATCTCCTGTTCGGTGATGGTAACCTGGGCGCCGACGCGGGCGCGCACCATGCGGTTCCAGGTCAGCTCCGTGCGGATCTGCGTGACGGCAGCCGTAGGGTCGACACCGGAGCGCCGGATGTATTCTTCAAACCGGCCGGACGGGATATTCATCTGGCGTTCGACCATGGCGACGGCGCTGTCCACATCCTGCTGGGTCGCGGCAAGATTGCGCCGCTTCGACTCCTGCAGCTGCAGGCGCTCGTCGATCAGCGAGCGGAGGGCCTGTTCGCGCACGGCCCGCAAAATCTCGGGGTTATTATCGGGCAGGCGGGTTGTCGCCATGATGATCCGCATCCGCTCGTTGAGGTCGCGGAGCGAAATGACTTCATCATTCACCAGGGCAACGATCCGTTGTTGGTCCTGCGCGTGAAGCGGGATTGCAACGGCGCTGGCCAGGATGAAAACGACAAGAGCGATCAGGCGGTGCATGGGCGGGCTCAGTTGAACGAAGCGATCCTGAAGCGGACGCCAATGGTTGTCGAAGGTTGAATGTCTCGATTCACTGTGAAAGCGCGCTCGGCGAACAGGATGATGTCAAAACATTCATCAGTATAGCGCAAGCCGCCGAAGTTCAGCAAAGAGCCATCATCCTTCAAATCGCGGGTATGGCGAATTTCCGTCGCCCAGTACTTCGTCAGCTGCAACCGCATGGTGGCAGCAATGGCTTCCTGTCGCCCGGTTTGCCGCAGAAAATCGGTATTGGTGAGATCGGCATAGGAAACGCTGATATTGTTCGCAGTGGAACCAAGGGTTGTGCCCAGCTCGTGGCGCCGGACCTCAAAGCTGCTGTTCTGTGCCAAGCGAACCCGATCGACCAGCTGGATGTAGCGGCCCGGCGAGACGGTGAGGCGGCCGACATAGTCAGAGAACTGATCACCGAGGCCAGATGCGGCGGTGAATGTGTCGTCGGTCTTGGCGCGCAGGGACTGGCCGGCGAGGAATTCCACATAGCCGGCATTCTCGCCATAAGCCGCCATGCGCATGCCGTAATTCAGCTTCGGTCCGCCATCCCAGCGGTCGTAGCCCGGGAAACGGCTGAGTGAGAACAGGTTGGTTTCATCGAATTCGAAACTCACGGAATCTTCATTCGGAATATCGCTCCGGTTGCCGCCATAGGGGCTGACCACGCCCATGACGATCGGCTCGATCAGCTGACGCATGCGGCCTTCATCGCGGATCATCGGATAGCGCCAGTCTAGCGCGACGACCGGCAGGACGCGGCCGGTCGCGACGGAATCGCCGGTAGAGCCAGGCACAAGGCTCTGGTTGACATCATCCGACCAATAGCCGTCGGCACGCACCATTGCCGTCGCAGTGATGACTTCGCCGCCTGGTGAATAGTAGGGTTGTGCCCAGGATACGGTAGATGACAGGCGCCGCATATCCGTGCCCTGATCCCGCATCAATGACACCATATTCGCATCCAGGCCCCAGCGACCGCCGTAATCGCCGGGCTCGAAGACCGCCGAATAATCCATGACCGGCACGGCCACCGGCACCGTACTGTTGCGCACGCGGGCCAGCTGATTCTGGAAGGAGAAGGCATTCAGGCTGGCGAAATGACGGTTATTGATCGCTTCGCCATAAACCCGACTGACCAGGGTATTGCCGGCCGGGCGATCCTGGATGGTATATCGGCTCATATAGGTGTCGTCGGTCGAGCGCAGGATATTTGCGCCGTAGGTAATATCGTCCGTGGCACGGAAGGCAGCGTTGGCACGGATATGGCCGCGCACATCGCCGCTGACATCTTCATCGGCCACGCTGCCATCAACCTGGAATTCGCCCCGTGCCGTACGCTGACGGTAGTCGGTGGCCAGGAAGGGGCCCTGGCGGGTCGAATACTGTGGCGTTACCGTCAGGTCGCTGTAGTCATCGATTACATAGAAATAGGGGGTCTGAATCGCCTGCTGGAAGAATGGATTGTTACTATAACGGAATGGCAGGAAGCCGCTGCGGCGGTTTACCGTCGGGTCCGGGTGGCTGAAATACGGTGAATACAGAATTGGAATGCCGAACATTTCAAAGATCGCATCGCGATATGTGATGTCCTGCTCGGCTTCGTTGTGCTCAACCTCACGGCCCTTGACCTGCCACAGCGGCGCCCGGGTCGGGTCGCTCTCGCACAGGGAGCAGGTCGTGTAGACCGCTTTTTTCATGATCGTGCGGTTGCCGTCCTTGCGTTCGGCCTGGACCGCGGCGCCGCGCGACATATCGGTGAGCAGGAAGGAGACATCGCGGATGAACCCGTTCCGCATGCCGCCGGTCAGTTCCATATATTCGGCGAACAGCACGTTGCCGCTGGATTCCATCAGCGAGACATTGCCGGTGGCCGTCACCTTGTCATCGCGTTCGTTGTAGCTGACCATATCGGCCAGCAGCGTGCGGCTGCCCTGCGACAACTCCACCTTGCCCTCGGCGGTGACAATGCCGAGTGACTGGTTGTAGTTGAGCCGATCAGCCGTCAGCAAAACCGGCGCATTCGTGCCGGTTGCCGTCGCTTCGTTCGGTTGTGCCTGGGTTTGCGCGGAATAGGACAGCAGCAAGGCAAGGATTGCTGCATGCAGTAAGCCGCTGCGCCGCGCGCTCATCCGTCCTCCAGATGAAACAGCAGCGAAATCCCGAGCATGACAAAGACCGCAGTGGGCGCCCATGCGGCGAGCGGAACCGGCAGTGTGCCATTGAGGCCAAAGGGCTGCATCAGTTCGACGGTGAAATAGAGCAGGAAGCCGGCCGCGACGCCGCCGGCCAGCATGGTGCCGATGCCACCGCGCCGCGTCAGGCGCAGGCTGAAGCTGGCGGCGATCAGCAGCATGGCGCAGAGCAGCACCGGTGAGGCCAGCAGCGTGTAGAAGTGCAGCCGGTGCCGCATCGCGGAAAAGCCGGCGGATTCCAGAGTGGCAATGAACGACGGAAGTTCCCAGAAGGAGATGGTTGCCGGCGAGGCGAAGCTTTCCTGGATACGGTCATAGGTCAGCGTTGTCGGCACCGTTAGATTCTCATAGCGCTCGGCAGCCCGGTTCGGATAGCTGACGATGGCATTCTGCAGGCGCCAGTGACCCTGATCCAGATAGGCAACGGAGGCATCGATGCGCTTCACGAAGGTGTCGCGGCCCTCGTAGTAAAACAGGATGGCATCGCGCAGTTCCACACCCTGCTGCGCCACGCGCAGGGCATGTACCACGACCTGGCCGGAAGCATCGGCCTCGCGCAGCCACAGGCCGCTGGATGATACCGCCAGCATGCTGGTGCGACCGCGCATCACCTTGGCGTCGATATTCTCATAGCGGGCCAGCATTGCTGCGCTGAGCGGGTTATAGACGGTGACGAGGAAAATGCCGAGCAACAGGGCCAGCGCTATGCCGGGGAAGAGGAACTGCCAGACCGAGACACCGGCGGCGCGACTGACGGTCAGTTCCTGCGACCGCGTCAGGCGACTCAGCGCCAGCATGCCACCGAACAGTACGGCAAACGGAAACAGCTTGGTCATCAGAGATGGCAGCTTGAGCAGCGACATCTCGAAGACCAGATCCAGGGTCGCATCAGCCCGGCCGCTGGCGCGACGCAGCATCTCGACCGCGTCGAAGCTGAACGCCAGTACGGCCAGCACCACCAGCACGGTCAGGATTGCCACCAGGAAGTGGCGGCCGAAATAGAGCGAAAGGGTTGTGGACTGGCGCATCAGGCAGGCCGCGGCGCGGTGCGCAGGATCGGTTCGCGCAGGGCGAGGGCTGCCGCCGCAATGGCAAGCACGGGGACTGCATACATCAATGGAATCAGCGCAAGGGTTTTGACCGCAAGTTGGGTCACGCTCAGGCTGAGCACCTGCAGCAGGATGGCAAAGGCGGCACCGAGCACCAGGCGCTGGCCCTGGCCGCGGCGGTTGAACTCGCCGCCGATCACGCTGGCGATCGCAATCAGGATCAGGGCCGGTGCATAGAGCGGTGTCACCAGGCGGCGATGGCCTTCAACGATCAGCTTGGCATAGTGCTGCACATCGTCCGGATTTTTCATATCCGGCTTGAACAATTCATGCAGATAGCGCTCGGATGGCTCACGCCAGGCTTGGCCTTCCTTTTGGGCATAGGAATCGAGATCGAGGCTGTAATTGTCGAAATACAGCAGCGATAGCGATTTATGCTCGCCATCGATCTGCTGCCTGTTGCCTCTGACCATGTAAAGGCGAGGGCCTTGCGGCGTACGCAGCAAAGTGGCGCGCTCGGCCAGCATGGTAATCGGACTGGCTGAATTGCGGTTGTCATGCACCAGCACGCCCAGCATGTCGCCATTGCTGTCGCGTTCACGCACATAGACGGTCAGGTTGGTGGTGGGTGTGTTGAACACGCCTTCCAGAATGGCCATGCCGGCAAGATCATTGCGGAATTCATATTGCGTGGCGCGCAAGGTGCGTGAGCCCAGCGGCATGAGGTACAGCAGGATGGCATACATCACCACCATGACACCGGCCGAGATGATCATGGCGGGGCGGGCGAGGCTGAGCCGGCTGAAGCCCGCTGCGGATAGCACCACCACTTCGGAATCGCTGGCCAGGCGGTGGAAGGCGTAGAGCGCGGCGCAGAAGCCGGCGACCGGCAGGATGATGGCCACGATGCTGGGAAGAACCAGCAGGGTCAGATAGAAGAAATCGTTGAAGGCGAGGTTGTTGTTGACGATGCGGTCGATGAACCGCAACGACTGGGTCAGCCAGATCACCCCGGTCAGGGTGAGAGTGGCAAATCCCAGTGGCCAGGCGATCTGGCGCATGATGTAAGTGACGACCCCGCGCATGCCGCGCAGTATAGCGATTCCGCCCCCGCTCGCCACAGCCTCGGCCTGAAAAGAACGACTTGGTCCATAAGGCAAAATCGGCGATTCGGCGGCCCGGGCCGATTGATCGGGCAAGGCCGGGACCGCTATAGTCCCCGACCGGTCCACCACAGCTTTTTGCCCGGATTGGAGCATCATGAAAATCGAGATCGTCGACGCCAAACCCCCGAAACGCGGCAGCCTGATTCTGGTGGTCGGCGATGGCCGCCAGCTCGGCCCGCTCGGCCAGCAGGTGGACAAGGCCTGTGGTGGCGCGCTGGGTAAGGCGATGGCCGCTGCGGCGCGCTTTACCGGGGGCAAGGGGCAGTGGCTGGAGGTGCTGGCGCCCGGTGCCGGCCTCGGCCGCGTCCTGCTGGCTGGCCTGGGCAAGACCACCGAGGTCAAGCCGGCCGCCTATGAGGCGCTGGGCGCCGATGGCGTCAAACGGCTGATGACCGCGGGTGAGGACAATCTGGCGATTGCCGCCGAGGTGCTGAAGGGCACCCTGCTGCCGGCCGCCGAGGCCGCCGCCCGCGCCGCCCTGGGCGTCCGGCTGGGCAGCTACCGGTTCGATAAATACCGCACCAAGCTGAAGGACAAGGACAAGCCTTCGCTCAAGGCGGTGTCGGTGCTCTCGGCGGTCGCTCCGGTGGCCAAGAAGATGTACCAGCCGCTCGACAAGCTGGCCGATGGCGTGACCATCACCCGCAACCTGGTGACCGAGCCGGCCAATGTGATTTACCCGGAAAGCCTGGCGGCGGAATGCCGCAAGCTGGCCAAGCTCGGCGTCAAGGTCGAGGTGCTGGGCGAGCGCGAAATGAAAAAGCTTGGCATGGGCGCGCTGCTCGGCGTCGGCCAGGGCTCGGAGCGCGAGTCCAAGCTCGTCATCATGCAGTGGACTGGCGGCAAGAAGGGCGGCAAGCCGGTCTCCTTCGTCGGCAAGGGCGTCTGCTTCGACACTGGCGGCATCTCGATCAAGCCGGCCGGTGGCATGGAAGAGATGAAATGGGACATGGCCGGCGCCGGCGCGGTGATCGGCACCATGGCAGCCCTCGCCGGCCGCAAGGCCAAGGTCAATGCCGTCGGCGTCGTGGCGCTGGTGGAAAACATGCCGTCGGGCACCGCGCAGCGGCCGGGCGATGTGGTCACCTCGATGTCGGGCCAGACCATTGAAGTTCTGAACACCGATGCCGAAGGCCGCCTGATCCTGTGCGATGCCATGTGGTACACGCAGCAGCGCTTCAAGCCGCAGTTCATGGTCGATCTCGCCACCCTGACCGGCGCGATCATCATCGCGCTCGGCCATGAGCATGCCGGCCTGTTCTCCAACAGCGACCGCCTGTCGGAGCAGCTCAGCGCATCCGGCAAGGTCGAGGACGAGCTGCTGTGGCGCCTGCCGCTGGCGGAAGCCTATGACGAAGCCCTGAAATCGCCGATCGCCGACATGCAGAATATCGCCGGCCCCGGCGCCGGCGCCGGTTCGATCACCGCGGCGCAGTTCCTGCAGCGTTTTGTCGTCGACAAGACGCCCTGGGCGCATCTCGACATCGCCGGCGTGGCCTGGAGCAAGAAGGACAAGCCCACCGTGCCCAAGGGCGCCACCGGCTTCGGCGTGCGGCTGCTCAACCGGCTGGTCGCCGATCACTACGAAGATCGGTAAGTGACCGAGCTGCTGTTCTACCATCTGACCCGGCGGCGCCTGGACCAGGTGCTGCCGGAGCTTTTGGAAAAGACCCTGCAGCGCGGCTGGAAGGCGGTGGTGAAAGGCGGCAGCGCCGAACGCATCGAGGCGCTGAACGGCGAGCTGTGGAGCTATGGCAGCAACAGCTTCCTGCCGCATGGCCTCAAGGCCGACGGCTTCCCCGACCGGCAGCCGATCTATCTCACCATCGAGGATGAGCGGCCGAACCAGGCCGATGTGCTGTTCCTGGTCGATGGCGCCGATGCGGCGGATGTTTCGCCCTACACCCGCGTCTGCGACCTGTTCGACGGCAACGACGATGCCGCCGTCGATGCCGCGCGCCAGCGCTGGAAACGCGCGAAAGACGCCGGCCACAAACTGACCTACTGGCAGCAGTCTGAGGACACCGGCGGCTGGGTCAAGAAAGCGGAAGGGTAAGTAAGGCCCTCACCCCAACCCTCTCCCGCAAGCGGGAGAGGGAGGGCCCCGCCGCGAAGCGGTGGGAGGGTGAGGGTGTCACGCCGCTTCCGCCTGGGCTTCTTCCAGTTTCGCCTGGGCGTCGAGCCAGGCTTCCTCGGCTGCTTCCAGCTGCTTCACCAGATCGCCATGCTGCTTCTGCAGCTCGGCCTGCTTCGCCGGCGCCAGTTTCGTATAGGTGTCGGGATCGGCGAGCGTGGCATCGAGCCGCATCTTCTCGGCATTGAGCTTCGCCATCGCCTTCTCGGCGGTCTGCACGGCGATGCGCAGCGGCGCCAGCGCCTGGCGCGCGGCCGCCGCGGCCTTGCGGTCGGCCTTGCGGTCGGCGGAGGCATCGACGGCCTTGCCGCCACCTTTCAGCTTCACCGTGCTCGCTGCCGTGCGGCGGCGGTCGGCCAGCAGTTTGGCATAATCGTCGAGATCGCCGTCGAAATCCTGCACCGTGCCGTCGCCGACCAGCCAGAAGCGATCCGCGCAGGCTTCCGCCATATGGCGATCATGGCTGACGAGAATCACGGCGCCCTTGAACTCGTTGACCGCCTGCACCAGCGCATCGCGCGTATCCATGTCGAGATGGTTGGTCGGTTCGTCGAGAATCAGCAGATGCGGCGCATGGTAGGTCACCATGGCAAACAGCAGGCGCGCGCGTTCGCCGCCCGAGAGCTTGCCGGCCACCGTCTGCGCCTTTTCGCGCGTCAGGCCGAAGCTGCCGAGCCGCGTGCGCAGCTGCTCGATGGTCCATTTCGGCATCAGGTCGGCCAGATGCTCGACCGGCGTGCGGTCTTCGTCCAGCACCTCGTCCTGGTCCTGGGCGAAATAGCCGATGCGCAGCTTGCCTGAGCGCTGGATGCGGCCTGCTTGCGGTTTCAGCGTGCCGGCGAGGATCTTGGCCAGCGTCGACTTGCCGTTGCCATTGGCGCCCAGCATGGCGATGCGGTCTTCCATGTCGATGCGCAGGTCGAGATTGCGCAGCACCGGCTTGTCGGCCGTGTAGCCGGCGGTGAGATGGTCGAGCACGATCAGCGGCGGCGGCAGTTCTTCCGGATCGGGCAGGCGGAAGATCACGGTGGGATCTTCGATGGCCGCCGTGATCGGCTGCATCTTGGCCAGCATCTTCAACCGGCTCTGCGCCTGGCGTGCTTTCGAGGCCGAGGCGCGGAAGCGGGCGACGAACTCTTCCATATGCTTGCGCTGTTCGGCCTGGCGCGTGGCAAAGGCGGTCTGCTGTTCCATGCGTAGCCGACGCTCGGTCTCAAACGTGTCGTAGTTGCCGCGGTAGAGCACGAGCTTGGTGTTGTCGATATGCAGGATGTGCTCGATGGCGCTGTTCAGGAAATGGCGGTCGTGGCTGATCAGCAAAAACGTGCGCGGATAGGTCTTCAGATAACCTTCGAGCCAGAGCGAGGCTTCGAGATCGAGATGGTTGGTCGGCTCGTCGAGCAGCAAAAGGTCGGGCTCGGAGAACAGGCAACCGGCCAAGGCCACGCGCATGCGCCAGCCGCCGGAGAAGCTTTCCAGCGGGCGGTTCTGCGCCGCTTCATCGAAACCCAGACCGGCGAGGATGACGGCGGCACGCGCTGGCGCGGTATGGGCATCGATCTCGGCCAGCCGCATATGCACGGCGGCGATGCGCTCGGCATCCTCCATGCTGGTGGAATTCTCCAGCTCGTCGGCCTCGATCAGCAGCGCCTCGCGCTCGGTATCGGCGGCCAGCACATAGGCAATCGGGCTCTGCTCGCCCGA
>NZ_CALRUC010000115.1:0-13991 GCF_943371255.1 Ferrovibrio terrae
CCATTTGGATGCTTTCATTTTTTCCTCCCGGTTGTACCCGCCTTATCCGGCGGGAATTGGTGTTAGCCTAGCATGCCAAAAACACAGTACAAACTCGGTTTTTACGCCATGGACGCGGCGCTACACGTTTCTCAATAGGGGAACGGCCAGATCCGCAGCTTCTCCTTGGTGATCTGCCATAACCGCGCCAGCCCATGCGGTTCGACGATCAGGAAGAACACGATCAGGGCGCCGAACACCATGAATTCCAGATGCGAGACCAGGGCGGTCGACAGGTCGAAGCCCAGCATCGGTGGCACCCGGGTCAGGAAAATGGGCAACAGCAGGATGAAGAAAGCCCCGAGGAAACTGCCCAGGATCGAGCCCAGACCGCCGATGATAATCATGAACAGCGCCTGGAACGACAGGTTGATGCCGAAGCCATCAGGCTCGGCCGAACCCAGATATACGAAGAGATACAGCGCGCCGGCGACGCCGACATAGAAGGACGACACCGCAAAGGCGGTCAGCTTGGCCACCACCGGGCGGATGCCAATGATCTCGGCGGCGATGTCCATGTCACGGATCGCCATCCACTGGCGGCCCGGATTGCTGCGGATCATGTTCTTGGCTGCCAGTGCGAGAACCGAAACGACGCCCAGCGCGAAGAGATATTTCTCCATCGGCGTGTCGATGCTCCAGCCCAGCAGGGTGAGCGGCGGAACGGTAATAACGCCAGAGGCGGCATGGTTGGTGAGCCAGCCCCACTTGACGAACAGCCAGGGCAGGAAGAACTGCGCCGCCAGCGTGGCCACGGCGAGGTAGAAGCCCTTGATGCGGAGCGACGGCAGGCCAAAGAACATGCCGACCGCCGCTGTGACCAGGCCGGCCAGGGCAAACACCACCAGCAGGTTGAGATCGGGCACGCGGGTGGCCAGGTTCCAGGCTGCCACCGCCCCGACGCCCATGAAGGCGCCAGTGCCGAGTGAGAGCTGACCGCAATAGCCGGTCAGGATGTTAAGCCCCAGCGCGGCAAGGGCCAGGCAGAGGAAAGGGATCAGCAGTGCGGTGTAGACGTAGTTTGTCGCCACCAGCGGGATACCGCCGAAGGCGACGAGCATCAGCAGCACGAAGAACACGCGGTCCTGCGGGATGGTGAAGATCGCCTGGTCGTCGCTATAGGTGGTCTTGTACTGGCCGGATTCGCGGTAGAGCATGTGTGTGATCCTTCGCTTGCGCTACACGCGTTCGATGAGTTTTTCGCCGAACAGGCCCTGCGGCCGGATCAGCAGGAAGCCGAGCGCCAGCACATAGGCGAACCAGTTCTCGATGCCGCCGCCGAATAGCGGCCCGATATAGACCTCGGCCAGTTTTTCACCGGCGCCAATGATAAGCCCGCCGATGATGGCGCCGGGAATGGAGGTGAACCCGCCGAGGATCAGCACCGGCAGCGCCTTCAGCGCCAGGCTGACGATGGCCGGCTGCACGCCGAGCTTGGAGCCCCACATGATGCCGGCAACCAGTGCGACCAGGCCGGCAATGGCCCAGACGATGATCCAGATCACGTTGAGCGGAATGCCAACCGACTGCGCCGCCTGGTGATCGTCAGCCACCGCACGCAGCGCCCTGCCGGTCCGGGTTTTCTGGAACACCACCAGCGCGGCCAGCAGGGTGCCGGCGACCAGCGCGGCCCACAGATCGAAGGACTGGATCAGGATATCACCATCCATCAGGAAGATCGGATCGGTGGGGATGCCGACATCAAGCTGGCGCACATTGCTGCCCCAGATCAACTGGCCGAAGCCATCGAGAAAGAAGGAGACGCCGATGGTGGCCATGAACAGAATGATACCTTCCTGATTGACCAGATGGCGTAGCACCAGCCGCTCGATCACGCCGGCCAGCAGCACCATCACGCCGATGGTGAGAATCAGCGACAGCCACATCGGCACGCCGATTTCGGTGAAGCCGACAAAGAACAGGCCGGCAAACAGGACCATCGCACCTTGCGCGAAATTGAACACGCCGGATGCCTTGAAGATCAGCACGAAGCCGAGTGCCACGAGGGAATACATCACGCCGGCCATCAGGCCGCCGATCAGGACTTCGAAGAAAAATGCCACCCCGAATCCCCCTTCAGTGCTGCACGCCGAGATAGGCGTCGATCACGGCTTGGTTGTTTTTCACTTCCGACGGCACGCCGTCACCGATCTTGCGGCCGTAATCGAGCACCACGACACGGTCGGAAATATCCATCACCACGCCCATGTCGTGTTCGATCAGGCAGATCGTGGTGCCGAATTCGTCGTTGACGTCGAGAATGAAGCGGCACATGTCCTGCTTCTCCTCCAGATTCATACCGGCCATCGGCTCGTCGAGCAGCAGCAGTGTCGGCTCGGCGGCCAGCGCACGCGCCAGCTCAACGCGCTTCTGCAGGCCATAGGGTAACCGGCCGACCGGCACCTTGCGGATCGCCTGGATTTCCAGGAAGTCGATGATGCGCTCGCAGAATTCGCGATGGACGATCTGCTCGCGCTCCGCCGGCCCCTTGTAGAAGGCCGAAGCCAGCAGACCGGCCTTCATCTTGAGCAGGCGGCCGGTCATGATGTTGTCCAGCGTCGACATGCCCTTGAACAGCGCGATATTCTGGAAGGTACGCGCGATACCGTGGCTGGCGGCCTCATGCGGCTTCATCTGTTTACGTTTTTCACCGCGGTAGGTGATGGTGCCCTGCTGCGGGTGATAGAAGCCGTTGATGCAGTTCAGCATCGAGGATTTGCCGGCGCCGTTCGGCCCGATGATGGCCAGCACCTCATGCTCACGGATCTCGAAGCTGATATCGGTCAGCGCCTTCACGCCGCCAAACGACAGGCTGATATTTTCGACCTTGAGCAGGACGTCGCCAATCTTCTTTTCTGCCACACTCATACCGGTCAGCCCGCCTTGCGCATCGTCGAATAGGTGGTGGCCTCGGCAATCGGCAGGTTGGCCTTGAAGCTGCCGGTGCGGCCGTCCTCAAACGTGATCTTGGCTTCCACCGCAATGGACGATTGGCCGGAATACAGCGCCTCGATCAGGGTGCCATAGCGTTCGGTGATGGTGCTGCGGCGCACCTTGCGGGTGCGGGTCAGCTCACCGTCATCGGCATCCAGTTCCTTGTGCAGGATCAGGAAACGCTTGATCTGGCTTGCCGTCATGCTGCTGTCTGACGACAGGTCGCGATTGACCTGCTCGATGCAGCCCTTGACCAGGTTGTAGACCTCGGGCCGGCCAGCCAGATCGGCATAGGAGGTGTAGGAGAGGCCATTGCGCTCGGCCCAGGAACCGACCGCAGCAAGGTCGATATTGATGAAGACGGCGACATGGTCGCGGCCATGACCGAAGGCGACCGCTTCCTTGATATGGGGAAAGAACTTCAGCTTGTTCTCGATGTATTTCGGCGCGAACAGCGAGCCGTCGGTGAGACGGCCGACATCCTTGGCGCGATCGATGATGCGCAGATGGCCGCTGTCGGTGAACACGCCGGCATCGCCGGTATGCACCCAGCCATCGGGCGTCTTGGTTTCCGCCGTGGCTGCGTCATTCTTGTAATAGCCGACGAAGACGCCGGGACTGCGGAACAGCACCTCTCCCGTGGCCGCGTCGATCTTCAGCTCGACGCCGGGCGCCGGCGGACCGACCGTATCGGGATCGACATCGGTATCGGTATGCATGCACAGATACACCGTGCACTCGGTCTGGCCGTAAAGCTGCTTGAGATTGATGCCGAGCGCGCGAAAGAAGTCGAAGATATCCGGACCGATCGCCTCGCCGGCGGTATAGGCGAGCCGCAGGCGGCTGACCCCCAGTACATTTTTCAGCGGGCCATAGACCAGCAGGTCGCCCAGTGCATATTGCAGGCGGTCGACCAGCGACACCGGCTTGCCTTCCAGGATACGGCGGCCGACCCGGCGCGCCAGGGCGATGAAGTACAGGAACATGCGGCGCTTGATCGCGCTGGCATCCTCCATCCGGATCATCACGGTGGTCAGCAGGTTTTCCCAGATGCGCGGCGGCGCGAAGAAATAGGTCGGCCCCACCTCGCGCAGATCCTGCAGCACGGTATCCGCCGATTCCGGGCAGTTCATGCAGAAGCCGGCCACCGCGCCCTCGACATAGGACAGGAAGTTGTCACCCACCCAGGCCATCGGCAGGTAGGCCAGAATCTGGTCATTTTCGTTCAGCTTGTCGAAGGCAATCGCCAGATTGGCCGAACGCACCACGTTGTCGTGACTCAACATCACGCCCTTGGGCCGGCCGGTGGTGCCGGAGGTGTAGCAGATGATCGAGATATCGCTGCCGGTGCCCTTGGCGATCTCGGCTTCGACGAAGCCCGGATGCGCCTGGTTATAGGCGGCGCCCTGGGCGGTCAGGTCGCTCAGGCTGCGCAGGAAGGGTTCGGTATAATGCCGCAGACCGCGCGGATCGCTGTATATAATGGTCTCCAGGCCCGGCAGGCGGTCGCGGATCGACAGCAGTTTGTCGACCTGCTCCTGGTTCTCGACGATGGCGAAACGGGCCTCGGCATGGTCGATGACATACTGGATCTCGTCGGCCACGCTGTCCTGGTAGACCGGCACCGGAATGCCGCCCAGCGCCTGCGTCGCCGCCATCGCCCAGTAGAGTTCAGGCCGGTTGTCGCCGATGATGGTCAGCTTGTCGCCACGGCGAAAGCCCATGGCCGCCAGGCCGCCGACCATATCGCGGACCTTGATGTCCACCTCACCCCAGGTCCAGGTCTGCCAGATGCCGAGGTCCTTTTCGCGCATGGCCGGCCGGTCGCGGCGGTGCTGCGCGTTGTAAGCGAAGAATTTCGGAATGGTGTCGCGGCCCAACGGGTCACGCCCATCGGGTCGAGCCGACGTCTCGGACATGTATTCGCCTCCTCATCCGCGACGCAGCCGTAGCCGACGCCGTCGTTATTGACCGTTGATAAAGGTCCGGACCTTTACCCGTCAAGGGGGCCGCAGATTCCGCCCCTGCGACCCCCTCGCATTGCCTAAATTTCTACCCCCGTTGAACTTTCTTCCAGCCGAAACTGCTTGGCAAATGCTTGGTTTTACGGCACCTATTTGCCGATCCCACGCGGGCTCAGCCCCCGCCTGACCAGCCTTTCAATATTTTACGTTTCCGCTACGAAAGGATTGCCCCGTGAAAGCCGCCAAGAAGACCAAGAAGGCCGCGAAGGCGAAACGCCCGGCGAAAGCCAAGAAAGCCACCAAGAAGATTGTGAAGGCCAAGAAGGTCGCCAAGCCGGCAAAGAAGGCCGTCAAAGCCAAAAAGGCGGTCAAGAAGAGCGCCAAGAAGGCGGTCAAGGTGAAAAAGGCGGTGAAGGCAGCCAAGAAGGCCGTCGCCCGCAAGATTGCCAAGAAAGCGGTCGCCAAGAAGCAGGCCCTGCGCAGCCCCGCCAAGAAGGTGAAGCCCGCGCCCAAGAAGGCTCCGGCCTTCAAAAGCTCCGGTGCCGCCCGTGCCGTCGCCATCGCGGTAGGCCAGGACACCATGAAAACCCGCCGCATGCTGAAGGTGGGCAACAAGTCTTACGCCTATTACAGCATCAAGGCCGCCGAAAAGGCCGGCCTGGGCGACCTGTCCCGCCTGCCCTATTCGATGAAGGTTCTGCTGGAAAACCTGCTGCGCTACGAAGACGGCCGCAGCGTCACGGTGGATGACCTCAAGGCCGTGGCCCAGTGGCTGAAGGACAAGCGCTCGGACCGCGAGATCGCCTATCGCCCGGCCCGCGTGCTGATGCAGGACTTCACCGGCGTGCCCGCCGTGGTCGATCTGGCCGCCATGCGCGATGCCATGACTCATCTGGGCGGCGACACCAAGAAGATCAATCCGCTGTCGCCGGTCGACCTTGTGATCGACCATTCGGTGATGGTGGACTATTCGGCGGCGAAGAACGCTTTCCAGAAGAATGTCGACCTGGAATACGAGCGCAATGGCGAACGCTATGCCTTCCTGCGCTGGGGCCAGACCGCGTTCGACAACTTCCGCGTCGTGCCGCCGGGCACCGGCATCTGCCACCAGGTGAACGTCGAATACCTGGCGCAGACCGTGTGGACCGGCATGGATGGCAAGACCGAGGTGGCCTACCCGGACACGCTGGTCGGCACCGACAGCCACACCACCATGGTGAATGGCCTGGCTGTGCTGGGCTGGGGCGTGGGCGGCATCGAGGCCGAGGCCGCGATGCTGGGCCAGCCGATCTCCATGCTGCTGCCGGAAGTCGTCGGCTTCCGCCTCTCGGGCAAGCCGAAGGAAGGCACCACGGCCACCGACCTGGTGCTGACCGTGACGCAGATGCTGCGCAAGAAGGGCGTGGTCAACAAGTTCGTCGAATTCTACGGCCCCGGCCTGGACGAGCTGTCGATCGCTGACCGCTGCACGGTTGCCAACATGGCCCCGGAATACGGCGCCACCTGCGGCTTCTTCCCGGTCGATGGCGAAACCATTGCCTATCTGAAGGCTTCGGGCCGCGATCCGGAACGCGTCAAGCTGGTGGAAGCCTATGCCAAGGCGCAGGGTTTCTGGCGTGGTCCGAAGGCGGTCGATCCGATCTTCACCGACACGCTGGAACTCGACCTCTCGACGGTCGAGCCCTCACTGGCCGGCCCGACCCGGCCTGAAGGCCGCGTGCCGCTGAGCCGCGCCGGTGCCGAGTTCAAGGATGCGATGACCAACTTCTACGGCAAGAAGACCGCCGTGGACTTCCGCGCCAAGGTGGAAGGCTCGAACTTCGACCTTGGCCATGGCGATGTGGTGATCGCCGCCATCACCTCCTGCACCAACACCTCGAACCCCAGCGTGCTGCTGGGTGCCGGCCTGCTGGCACGCAATGCGCTCAAGAAAGGCCTGACCACCAAGCCCTGGGTCAAGACCTCGCTGGCGCCGGGTAGCCAGGTGGTCACCGACTATCTGGCCCAGTCGGGCGTGCAGAAGGATCTCGATGCCCTGGGCTTCCAGGTTGTCGGCTATGGCTGCACCACCTGTATCGGCAACTCCGGCCCGCTGCCGGACAACATCTCGAAGGCGATCACCGACAACGACTTCGTCGTCGGTGCCGTGCTGTCGGGCAACCGCAATTTCGAAGGCCGCGTCCATCCGCTGACCAAGGCGAACTACCTCGCCTCGCCGATGCTGGTGGTGGCCTATGCGCTGGCCGGCAACCTGAACATGGATGTCGCCAACGAACCGATCGGCCATGACAAAAAGGGCAAGCCGGTCTACCTGAAGGACATCTGGCCGTCGAACAAGGAAATCGCCGCCACCGTGCGCAAGTACGTGACACCGGCGATGTTCAAGAAGCGCTACGCCGATGTGTTCAAGGGCGATGTGAACTGGCGCAAGATCAAGGTCGATGGCGGCCAGACCTACAAGTGGGACAACAGCTCGACCTATGTGCAGCATCCGCCATATTTCGAGGGCATGCCTGCCGCGCCGTCGGCGATCACGGACGTCAAGGGCGCCCGTCTGCTGGCGATCCTGGGCGACAAGATCACCACCGACCACATCTCGCCCGCCGGTTCGATCAAGAAGGACGGCCCGGCCGGCAAATACCTGACCGACCACAAGGTCAATTATGCCGACTTCAACTCCTATGGCGCCCGTCGCGGCAACCATGAGATCATGATGCGCGGCACGTTTGCCAATATCCGCATCAAGAACGAGATGGTGCCGGGCACCGAGGGCGGCATCACCAAACACATGCCGGCTGGCGATGTGATGTCCATCTATGATGCGGCGATGAAGTACAAGGCCTCGGCCACGCCGCTGGTGATCGTGGCCGGCAAGGAATACGGCAACGGTTCCTCGCGCGACTGGGCGGCCAAGGGCACCATCCTGCTGGGTGTGAAGGCCGTGATCGCCGAAAGCTACGAGCGCATCCATCGCTCGAACCTGGTCGGCATGGGCGTGCTGCCGCTGCAGTTCCTCAACGGCACCACACGCTTCGATCTCAAACTCGACGGTTCGGAGAAATTCGACATCTCCGGGATTGCCGTGGGCCTGAAGCCCCGCATGAAGCTGCCGGTGACCATCAGCCGCGCCGACGGCTCGACCCAGACCATCGAGGTGCTGTGCCGAATCGATACGCTGGACGAGATCGACTACTACAAGAACGGCGGCATCCTGCATTACGTGCTGCGCAACCTGGCCAAGGCCGCCTAAGGCACAGCCTGAGCACAACGCTGCAATCCGCAGAAACGAAAACGGCCGGGGAAACCCGGCCGTTTTTTTATTGCATAGGCTATTCCAGTTCGATATCCCGGACTGGAATCACGGCGTTTCGGGGGAAGCATACATGCATAACGTAATGCGGCTGGCGATCATCGCTGTGGCCGCCCTGACAGCGGCTTGTACGAACCTCACCGTTCCAGCGGAGAAGCTGAACGAGATCAAGTCTCTTGCCGTTGTGCCAGTGCTTGATGATGAGTTCCATTTGTATTTCTACGGCCTTACCATTTTGGACAACCAGCATGAAACAGCTGACGTCGCCGACTGGAAACTGAACGAATTTCTCGGTCAGAAGGCGCGCGAACTCCTCACACCGCGCTACAAGGTGGTGCCGGGTGGCGAGATTGATCGTGCCGCGGCCCTCGCCGCCAATCGCTTTACCGACGATGCGGCATCACATGGTGAACGCGCCTATGCGGCTCTTAAACATAAAGACCCGCAGGTGGACGCGTATCTGTTTCTGATTCGGGAAAAGGATTGGGATCTTGAGGTCAACCGCAACAGCGGGGTGCAGAATGTCGGCCTACAGCGACGTTCCATCGCTATGCGCATGCCATGGGCAAAGTATAGCCAGTACAATATATATACCGTCTACCGGGCCTATCTCGTGGATGGCCGCAGTGGAAAGCTGATTGCGCAACGCCCCGCCTGGATTACGCCACCTGACGGCAGCAGTGGCCGGGCTACACCGCTGGTTCAAATTCCCGAAGGCGATTCATGGCCGCGTACCCTGCCCGCGATCATGCAGGAGCACCGATCGCTGCTGGAGACGAAGACCAAGGAATTGCTGGTAAGCAGTCTGACCTTCACACTCCGGGGACTGGGCCTTCTGGTAGAATAAACTGAGGAAAGCGAAAACGGCCGGGTTTCCCCGGCCGTTTTTTATTGCCTGAAGCGGATCGCTTACTTCAGTTCGAGCAACTCGACATCGAAGATCAGCGTGGCATTCGGCGGGATCGCGCCGCCGCCGGTGCCCTGGGCACCATAGGCCAGCTGCGGCGGAATGATCAGGCTGCGCTGGCCGCCGACCTTCATGCCGACCACACCTTCATCCCAGCCCTTGATGACCCGGCCGCCGCCAAGCGGAAAGGCGAAAGGCTGGCCACGGGTGCGCGATGAGTCGAACTGGCGGCCTTTCTCGCCGGCGATATAGAGCCAGCCGGTATAATGCACCAGGGCGGTCTGGCCGGGCTGAGCGGTGGCGCCATTGCCAAGCTTGGTATCGGTATAGCGCAGACCGGACGCGGTGATCTTTTCCTGCGCCAGGGCATCGTTCTGGGCAGGCATGGCGGCCAGCAGGCCAAGGGCGAGACCAACACCGGCGAAAGCGCGACGGGACAGCGACATCGAAACAAACTCCCTGTTACGGATCATGATGATTCAGGATGGAGTGGGAAAAGTGTCGCCGCAATGCGGCAGCAGCATGGCATTCGCCGTCGACGGAAAATCCGTCAGCGGACGTTGACCAGCTCGATTTCAAAAAACAGCGTGGCGTTCGGCGGGATGATGCGGCCGTTGCCGCGTGCGCCATAGCCGAGGTAGGACGGAATCAGCAGCGCACGCTTGCCGCCTACCTTCATATAGGCCACGCCTTCGTCCCAACCCTTGATCACCTTGCCCTGCCCGAGTGCGAACTCGAACGGCTGGCCACGCTTGTAGGAGCTGTCGAACATCCGGGTCGGCTTGTTGTTTTCCCAGAGCCAGCCGGCGTAATGCACAGAAACCGTCTTGCCGGGTTCGGCCTTTGTGCCAGAACCCAAAGCAATATCTCCGACGCGCATACCAGATGGCGTCTGACGCAGGTTTAAGGCCTCCTGCTTGCCCCCGAGGCCGATGGCCCCCAGCAATGAATCCAACACTCCCATGCCCAGAGAATATCAAGCAAATTTGTCCCTGCCCAGAGTTGTCGATGGACTAAGCGGGAGCGACTCGGACGTGAAATAACATTATTTTATGTGAAATTGAGGGCCTGGACCCGCCAGCCGCGTAATCAGCGCGGCTATTTATCGACGCTGACTGGCAGCGGGCTCGCGCTGGCCGAGATATAATCTGTATCCGGATTATCCGTGCCGTGCGGCAAGAACCGCCCAAGATCCTCGCGCAGGGCTGCCCAATGCAGGATTTCAAGCCGGCCGTCGAAATGCTCGACCAGAGCGGTGCAACTCTCCACCCAGTCGCCATCGTTGCAATACTGAATACCATCGATCTCGCGGATTTCGGCATGGTGGATATGGCCGCAGACCACCCCATCGACATGGCGGCGGCGGGCTTCCTCGGCAATGGCCTGCTCATAGTCGGAGATGAACTCGACCGCGTTCTTGACCTTGTGCTTGAGATAGGCTGACAGCGACCAGTAGGGCAGGCCCATGCGGCGGCGCAGGTGGTTGAACCAGGTGTTCAGGCCAAGGGCGAAGCCATAGGCGGCATCGCCCAGCAGGGCCAGCCACTTGGCGCAGGTGACGATGCCATCGAAATGGTCGCCATGGGTAACCAGCAGCCGGCGGCCATCGGCGGTTTCGTGGATCGCCTCCATCAGGACGGTGATGCCGCCGAACTGCAGGGCCGCGCCTTCGATGAAATCGCGCAGGGCCTCATCATGATTGCCCGGCACATAGATCACGTTGGTGCCTTTGCGGGCCTTGCGCAGCAGTTTCTGCACCACATCGTTATGGCTCTGGTTCCAGTACCAGGAGCGCTTGAGCCGCCAGCCATCGACGATATCGCCGACCAGATACAGCGTATCGGACTCGGTATACCGGAGGAATTCCAGTAGCAGATCGGCTTTACAGCCACGCGTCCCCAGATGGATATCCGAGATCCAGATGGTGCGGTATCGGGCCGGCATCAGGGCCATGTTCATCGGTCACCTGCTCAACGAATCGCGGGAAGGTGCAAATCGTTGGCCGGGAAGATGAATCGCCTAAATCATTGTGTCCCGTGAATTTTCCATGACCTGTATGACGGATTGATGACATCGCGACAGGTAGGCGCAAGGTCGCGGGCAAAGAAAAAGGGCCTGCCGCGAGGCAGGCCCTGAATCCTGTCGTCCTTGCGGAACGGATCAGACGGCTTCCTTCAGCACCTTGGAGGCGCGGAAAGCAACCTTCTTGGAGGCCTTGATCTTGATCGGCTCGCCGGTCTGCGGGTTGCGGCCCATGCGGGCGGCGCGCTTGCGGACCTGGAGGATGCCGATATCGCCCATGCGGACGCGCTCGCCCTTCTTCAGGGACTTGGTGATGGCGGCGAAGAAATCGTCGAACAGAGCAATGGTCGACTTCTTCTGCAGCTCATTCTTCTCGGCCAGCATCGTGGCGATCTGCTTCGCAGTGACGGTAACCGTCTTGGTGGCGGCGGCTGCTTTAGCCATGGTCTCTCTCCTCAGAAATGATGCGTCAGATGTTGTTTTTGAACGAATCGGGGGTTGATTCCCGAATCCTGCATAGCACCGCGCCTGGGTTTTGCCCATCCGGCAATGCATAAAAATCCGCTAGACATGCGGATTTTTGGCCACTGGTGCGAATCGGAGCCGCATATCATGCGGGTTTGTTGCATCCGGGGCCGGACTGAATCGCGTTTTAGGGGCGTCTGGCGCGGAATTTCGCGGCTATGACAAAGCTCGCTACCGCCAGAATTCCGCAAGCCGACATGGTCCAGAGCATCGGATACTGGCTCGGGTCATGGTCCTGGCCGTAGCCAACCAGCACGGCGGCGATGGCGCCGGTCAGCATCTGCAGGGCACCGGACAGGCCGGCGGCCGCGCCGGCCGCGCGCGGATTGACCGAGATCGCGCCGGCGATTCCGTTGGGCAGGGTCAGACCATTCGACATCGCGACCACGGCCATCGGCAGGAAGATACCCGGCAGGCTGAGCGGACCCAGCCAGCTCGACAGTCCCAGCGCCAGAATCCCGATCAGCTGTGCCATGGCGCCGAACATGATCATGCGGTCGACGCCCAGACGCACGGCATAGCGACCGGTGAAGAAATTGCCGGTCAAATAGCCGATCGAGACGACGATGAACCACAGGCCATAGGCCGAGGCCGGCAGGCCCATCACCGTCACCACCACAAAGGGCGCACCGGCGATGAAGGCGAAAAACACCCCTGATGTGAAGGCCGTCTGCAGTACGTAGCCGCAGAAAGCCGGCGAACGCAGCAGCTGACCATAGCCATGCAACAACGCCCGCACCCCTTCGCCCTGGCCGCGCTCGGCCAGGGTTTCCGGCAATGTGAGAATGACCCAGGCATAAACCGCAAGGCCGGCCACGCTGCAGAACACGAAACTGGCACGCCAGCCGAACAGGCCATCGAGATAGCCGCCCAGTGCCGGCGACAGCATCGGCGCCAGTGACATGGCCATGGTGACATAGCCGATCATCGCCGCCGAGCGGTCGCGGTCATACAGGTCGCGGATGATGGCGCGGCCCAGCACCAGGCCGGCGCAACCACCCAGCGCCTGCAGCGCCCGCCCCAGCATCAGCCAGGTGATCGTCGGTGCCAGCACGCAGGCAATGCTGCCAATGCAGTAAATCGCCATGCCCCAGAGCAGCACGGGGCGGCGGCCGTAACGGTCACTGATCGGGCCGTAAATCAACTGCGCAAAGCCCAGCCCAACCAGATAGAAGGTGAGTGTCAGCTGCACCAGGCCGTAATCGACGTTGAAATGTTTTGCCAGCCCCGGCATCGACGGCATGAAGATGTTGAGCGCCAGCGGCCCGAGCGCCGTGATGGCGACCAGGATGAAAACCGAAGGCAGGCGTGGGACCGGAGAAGGGGGCATGAAAACGCAGATAAATGGCGAAACAGCGAAGCGACACTGGGAAAGGCACCATATAGCGCCAATCGTCGCAGCAACCAACCGGCCGACCGGGCGTTATTCACCGGATGTTGTCTATGTGAATACACCAGGAGAAACATGCATGAAATCCAGTCCCCGCCTGACCGACGCCAAGTCCGCCCAAAAACGCAGGGAAGACGCCGAACTGGACCGTGCGCTGCGCGACAGTTTCCCGGCCAGCGATCCGATCTCAATCGCCCAACCGGCCACGGCAATTCCGCAGAAGGCCGATAAACGCCTGGCCAAGGCCGGCGACGAGACCCGGCGCAAGATGGCCGGAATCCGCAAGCAGGCACCGCAAAAGCATTAAGGCAGGTGGAAAGCCGCACCGAAGCCGGGGTAGCGCCGTTTCAGCCAGACGCCGCCAGCAACTTGGCTTCCGCCACCAGGGCTGCCGTCAGTGGTGTCATCGGTTCGCGATTGGGCACGATCAGGCCGATCGAATGCACCGCATCGGGTTCGACGATGGGGATCGAGCGCAGGTGTTCGGTCAGCCCCAGCGTATCCGCCAGCTTTTCCGGCATCACGCTGGCCCAGCGGCCGGTGCGCACATGAGAGAACAGCACGATCATCGAATTCGATTCCAGCGTCGGCTGCGGTTCGGTTCCGGCCGCGCTCAGCAGCTGGTTGATGATGCGCCGGTTCTGCATGTCGGGCGTCAGCAGGCAGAGCGGGATTTTGCCGACTTCCGCCCAGGTCACCGTCGTACGATCACCCAGCGGACTGTCGGCCGAGGTCAGCAGGCGATACTGCTCGGCGTAGAGCGGCACCGTGCGTACCTTGCCCAGCGGTTCGTTGTCGATGTAGCTCAGACCCGCATCGACTTCGAGATTCTCCAGCATTGACAGCACCTCGATCGAGGTGCGCGAGAGGATGGTGAAACGCACATTGGGATGCTTGGCG
>NZ_CALRUC010000116.1:0-13872 GCF_943371255.1 Ferrovibrio terrae
TCGCGCTGCAACCACGCTGCCGAGCACGCCCCGACAACACCGGTACCGATAACCGCAATATGCATGCCAGTCCCCCGCAGGATGTCGTTTGGACACGACACCGCCGGATGGGATTGTCAGCGCGCGCCACTCATCATACAAATGAATTATACTGCTATTTCCATAAGGAAAACTGATGAACATCACCCTGCGGCAGTTGCGAGCCTTCTGCGATGTGGCCCAGACCGGCAGCTTCACCCAGGCCGCCCGCCGCATGAACCTGACCCAGTCGGCGGTCAGCATGCTGGTGCGGCAGCTGGAGACCGATATCGGTCTCGCCCTGTTTGATCGGGTCAAGCGCAAGGTGCAGTTGACCGAAACAGGGCGGCAGTTGCTGCCCACGGCCGAACGAATCCTGGGCGAGTTGCGCGAAGTGATCGAAGGCGCGGCCGAATTGCGCGCCCTCCGGCGTGGTACGCTCAGGCTGGCAGTACCACAGATGCTAGCCTGCTCGTGGCTGCCGCCGGTGATGTCGCGCTATCGCGCCCTGTATCCCGATGTCGCGCTGAAGATGATCGATACGACGGCTGACCGCGTCATCGAAACGGTACAGCAGGGCGAAGCCGAGATTGGCATCGGGCCGGAGCGCCCAACACCAGAGGATGTTCAGGCAGATCTGTTATGGCAGGAGAAGATGCAATGTGTCTGCGCCGCCGGAAGCCCGCTTGCGAAACGCAAGCGTCTGGATTGGAAAGACGTCGCCGACGCTGAATGGATTCTGTATTCCGATGCCTTCAGCGGACATCTTGAGCGCACGGTCTGGTCTGGACTATCCGTCCAGCTGCGCCGCACCACTCAGGTGCGTTATCTGCCAACCGCACTTGCCCTGGTCGGCCATGGCATGGGCGTGACCGCCGCGCCGGCTTACGCCGCGCCCTTCGGTCGCCTCTTCGGCGCAGCCTTTATCGACATCGCCAACCCGGTGGTGTTGCGCAGCTTCCAGTTTTTCAGCAAGAAAGGCTATGAGCTTTCGCCGGCGGCAGCGGCCTTTCGTCTGCTTGCTGGGCAAAAAACAGCTGATTCAAGTCGAGTATAGATACGGCGCATATACCTGCGCGTCAGTAGCCGCGAACCCCGTCATAGGCCGTACGCGTTTCACCACGCTCCATAGCATCCACGATCTCGATGACTTTTTGAACCCGGGCCTGGCGGCCGGCAAAGCCTGCGATATGCGCCGTGACCGTCACTTTCGGATGACCCCAGATCGCATGATCGGACGGCAGCGGCTCGACCTCAAAAACATCCAGGACCGCGGCCGACAGATGGCCGTTATTCAGAGCCTCGATCAGATCGTCCAGCACCACCAGCGGCCCGCGTGCAACGTTGATGATTGCCGCGCCCTTCGGCAGATGCCGTATCGTGTCCGCATTCACCAGGCCACGGGTCTGCGGCGTATCAGGCACCAGACCGACCAGCAGATCGCTCTGTTCCAGAAACGGCTGCAATCCATCCAGTCCTACGTGGCATGAAATGCCGGGGACGCTTTTCGGCGTCCGCGCCCAGCCATGCACCTGAAAGCCTAGAGCCAGTAGCATGCTGCCGCAAAGCTGACCGATCGTGCCCAACCCCATGATGCCGACGCGGGTCTGGGGTGCGAGGCGCGGTGCCTCATAAGGATCCCAACGCCGCTCGGCTTGCGCATGACGCATCCGCGCAAAGTCGCGCAGCCAGGCCAGGGCATGCAAACAGACATATTCGGCAACCGTCTGCGCCGTCTGTTCGACCACCATGCGATAGACCGGTATATGGCGCGGCAGCATGGGGTCATTGACAATGTGGTCAACACCGGCCGCCGAACTGAAGATGGCCCGCAGATTGGGGTAGCGCGCCAAGCGCCCTGATTCCGGCTGCCAGACCAGGGCATAAACCACATCGGCAGGGTCTACGGTGGCATCATCCCACCAGCGGATATCCCATTGCGGTGCGGCAGCCTGGAACAGCGAGCGCCATTCCGGCAACGCGGCCTCGCCGCCCGATTTCACCAACAAGACATTGCGCGTCATCGACCACTTCCAAAAAAGAACGGCCGGGAGCCTGACGACTCCCGGCCTGTACTAATCCCGACTTAGCGCTCGATCTGCTTGTTCCAGCGCGTATTCCATTCCGGACGCTTCTCGTTGATGGCATCCCAGTCGACCACCACGGCGGTATTCATGTAGGTCTTGATCTGGGCCACTTCTGCTTCGTTGGCCGCATTATCCGCCTTGGCCTTCGGGTTTGACGGAATATACGAACCGCCACGCAGGAATTTCTCCTGCGCTGCCGCCGTCATCAGGTAAGCCGCCAGCTTCTGCGCCAGTTCCGGCTCGCTGTTGTTGGCGGTCACGCACTGCGCCACCATCAGAACCACCGACCCCTCCTTGGGCTGGGCATAGTCGATGGCGATACCCTTGGCTTTCAGCAGCGCCACCTGGGTTGGCGTCAGCGGAAACAGGCCCGCCTCGTTGGTCTGCACCATTTCGCTGATCTTGGCCGAGCTGGCGATATATTCGATGACATTCGGCCCCACCATTTTCGACCAGGCGCTGAAGCCCGGCTCGACATTGGCATCCGTGCCGCCCTGCACGCGGTTGAACATCAGGAAGGCGTGCAGACCGAAGGTACTGCTCGGCAGCGACTGAAACACCACCTTGCCCTTGTATTTCGGGTCGGCGAGATCGGCCCAGGAGGTCGGCGCCTTCCAGCCCTTCTCGTCGAACATCTTCTTGTTATAGGCGAGGCCGGTCATGCCCATCGTGACACCGGACGCCATGTTGCCCTTCAGGCGCGCTACCGGATAAAGCTCGTCAAAAGCGGCCGATTTCTGCAGCGGCTGACACAGCCCCATATTGATGGCGCGATACATCACGCCGTCATCCAGGAAGATGACATGCATCTGCGGCTTGTCCTTCTGGGCCACAGCCTTGGCCAGGATGTCGGACGAGGTGCCGGGCACCACGACGACCTTGGCGCCAGTTTCCTTCTCGAAATCCGGAAAAACGAATTCGGCAAAGGTTTTTTCCATCGGTCCGCCATTCATGCCGATGTAAAGCGTCTTGCCCTGCGCGACTGCCTGCGTGGCAGCCGTCAGCGCGAACAACAGACCCGTACCTGCGAGAACCGATTTGAGCAGTTTTGCGTTTTTCATTCCTCTACCCTCCTGTTGATACCTGTTGATGCGATAATCACGAATGTGCGACGGCCGGGACCGTCTGACCGGCCTGGGTAAACCGCTGAATGGAAAAAGCCTCGATTGGCGTTGCCGTGCGGCCATCGCGTACAAGGTCGGCCAGCACGGCGCCGGCCGCCGGCCCGATCTGGAAGCCGGCCCCGGAGAAGCCGAAGCCATGCAACAGGCCCGGCGTGGTGGCGCTCGGCCCCAGTACCGGATTGCGATCAGGCATATAGGCCTCCACGCCGCTCCAGAACCGAATGACATGGGTCTGGCGCAAAGCCGGCAGCACCGCGGTACCGGCCCGGAGGGTCTGCATCAGCACCTTCATGTCGGGGCGACAGCTGCGGTCATCCAGCGCATAGCCCTTGCCGCCACCGAAGACCACATTGCCACGCGCCACCTGCCTGGCGTAGAAACCGCCACCCTCGACCCCGAGATTGAATGCAAACAATGGCGGCAACGGCTCGGTCACGCCCAGGCAGGGGTAGCCTGAACTCAGCGGCACTGTTTCGCCAAAGGCCCGCGTCGCCAGCCCCGCGCCTGGACCGGCGCAGTTGAGCAGATAATCCGCACGGATTTCATCGCCGCCCGCCTGCAGCACGAAGCCGCTGCCGTCGCGCTCGACATCAGTAACCTCGGTCCGCTCGCGGACCTCGGCGCCGGCCTTGGCGGCGGCATAGGCGAAAGCCGGCGAAACCAGCCGCGGATTGGCATGACCGTCATCTGTGCAATAGGACGCGCCGACCACATCCTTGCCCAGCATCGGAAAGCGGTCGTGCAGCATGTTGCCGCTGAGGATATCCAGATCGAGGCCGAGGCCGGCTATACGGTGACGGTAGGCCAGCAGCGCGGCCATCTCGGTTTCACTGCGCGCCAGCTTCAGATGGCCGGAGCGGGTATATTCGCCATCGATGCCGATGTGATCCCGCAGCCTCGCCCAGATCGCATGAGCGCGCAGGCTGAGCGGAAGCTGTTCCGGTGGCCGGCCCTGGCGGCGCACGCCGCCATAATTCACGCCGCTGGCACCAGCGCCACAGACGCCGCGTTCCAGCAGAACGACGCTGAGGCCGCTGCGTGCCAGTTCCAGCGCTGCAGAAGCGCCGACAATGCCGCCGCCCAGAATTGCCGCGTCATACCGCCTGGCGCTCATGCCGCATCCTCATGGCTGACGGTAACGACAGGTAGAGGCTTTACCGGCGCCTGGCCGCGCAGGCGACCGACCGTTCCAGGTTGCTGTCCCAGTTCGGCAGCCAGGATGGCACTGGCGGCTGCACCGCAGATGCGGCCCTGGCAGCGCCCCATGCCGATGCGGGTGAGAGCTTTCAGACGATTGAGCTCGGTGACGCCCAGATCGCACGCCGCCTGGCGCAGGCTGCCCACCGTGATCGCCTCGCAGCGGCAGAGCACCAGATCGTCGGCCAGGGCTGCGCCGCCCCAGTCGGCCAGCGGCAGCGGAAAGGCGCGTTCCAGGCCATGGCGGAATTTCGCGATGCGCTGCAGGCGGCGTTCCAGCAACGCAATGCGGCGCCGGTCCACCAAATGGCCCGCGTCCTCCAGCAGCGCCAATGCGGCGCGTTCGCCAGCCAGCTCGGCAGCATCCGCACCGGCAATACCGGCGCCGTCGCCGGCCAGAAAGACATGTGGCAGCGAACTGCGGCCACTCAGGTTGCGCTCAGGCAGCCAGGCACGATTGAGATCGTCATAGGCAAAGCGACAGCCAAGCAGATCGGCCAGCTGGGTTTCTGAACGCAGGCCAAGACCAAAAGCAACAGCATCGCAGTCGACGCGCCTGGCTCTACCACTGCCCTGCCAGGCAAAGCCCTGCACACGGCCCTCGCCTTCGACGCGCAGCGGCACGATGCCGCCATGCAGCGGGACACCATGGGCGCGCAGCCAGGCCACATAATACATCCCCTTGGCCAGATGCCCGACGCCGTGCAGCAGGCCGGGTAGCGCCGCCAGCTTGTCGGCAAACCGCGCGGTGTCGAAGACGCCGACCACATCGGCCCCGGCCTTGGCATACTGGTAGGCAACGAGATAGAGCAGCGGTCCGGTGCCGGCGAAAGCGACGCGCGGCCCCAGGATGCTGCCCTGGAATTTCAGCGCGATCTGCGCCGCACCGAGCGTGAAGACGCCGGGGGTCAGCCAGCCGGCGAAAGGTTGGATGCGGTCGGTGGCGCCGGTGGCCAGCAGGAGATGGCTGAAGCCCAGAGACGAGGCCGTGCCATCAGGCGCCATCAGATCAAGATGATTGGCACCAGCGTTCCACACCAGCGTGCCGGGGCGATAGTCGATCTGCGGCTGGATTGCCTCAAACAGGCGATGCAGCCGGTCGGCCTTGCGGCTCTCGAAGCCATAGAGGCTTGATTTCGGCCGGGTGAAGCCGTCCGGCGGCTGGCGGTAAATCTGGCCGCCGGCCTTGATCGCCTCGTCGACCACCACGGGCTTTAGCCCCGCCGCGACCAGCGTAGCCGCAGCACGGATGCCGGCCGGCCCGGCACCGACAATAACGGGGCTCAGGCTGTTCATCATCACACCGAAACGAGCCGCATGCCGGGCGTGATGAAGGTGGAGCAGGCCCGCAGCCGCGCGCCATCTTCCGTCCGCATCCAGCAATCCTGGCAAGCACCCATCAGGCAAAAGCCCGCGCGTGGGGTGCCGTTGAATTCCTCAATGCGCAGCCGGTTGCGCTGGGTCAGAACGGCCGTCAGAACGGTATCGCCGATCAGCGCCTGGCAGGGCTGGCCGTCAAGGATGAAGTCGACCGTCTGACGATGGGTTTCGGTAACGCGTTGCAACAGGGCCATGCTTGCCTCCGCTTCAGCGCTGGCCGACCAGAACGCGGTCAAGGCCGTAGATGCGGTCGAGTAACAGCATGGCGGCGGCTGTCACCGCGATCACCAGTGCCGAGACCGAGGCCATCATCGGATCGATCGATTCCGTGGCATACATGTACATCCGCACCGGCAGCGTTACCGTGGAAGGTGCGGTGACGAACACCGACATGGTCAGTTCATCGAAACTGTTGATGAAAGACAGCAGCCAGCCGCCGGAGAGACCCGGCAGCATCAGCGGCAGGGTGATACGGCGGAAGACCGTGAAATCGGATGCGCCCAGCGACTGCGCGGCATGCTCGATACTGGGATCACTGCCAATCAGGGCGGCCAGGATCAGGCGAAGCGCATAGGGCGTCACCACCACGGCATGCGACCCGACCAGCCACCAGAAACTGCCCGTGGCGCCAATCATGGAAAACAGCTGCAGCATCGCCACACCCAGCACCAGATGCGGCACGATCAGCGGCGACAGGAACAGGCCATTGAGAAAAGCGCGACCGGGAAACTGGAAACGGGTCAGCGCCAGTCCGACTGGTACGGCAAGACCAACCGAGATGGTTGCGGCCAGAAAAGCCAGCAGCAGGCTGTTCCAGAAGGATTGCATGAAATCGGCATGGCGGAAGACTTCTGCAAACCAGCGCAGCGAAAAAGATACTATGGGAATGGTGAGCGTGTTTTCCGGTGTGAAGGCGACCAGACAGACGATCACCAGCGGCGCCAGCATGAAAGCCATCACCAGAACATGGAAGATCAGGGCGGGAATGCCGTTGCGCGTCATGGCTTAACCCAGCGCACGGCGGTAACGCCGTTCCATCAGCCGGTTGTAGCCCAGCATGATCAGCAGGTTGGCGATCAGCAGGATAACGGCAATTGCGGCACCGAGCGGCCAGTTCAGTTCATGCAGGTATTCGTCATAGATCAGCGTCGCCACTGTCTTGATACGACGACCGCCGAGCAGGCCGGGGATGGCGAAGGCACTGGCACTGAGGCCGAAGACGATCAGGCTGCCCGACAGGATACCGGGCAGCACCTGAGGCACGACGACGCGGCGGAAGACCGTAACGGGCGAGGCGCCGAGCGACAACGCCGCCTGCTCGGTGGTGCGGTCGAGCTTCTGCAGCGATGTCCAGACCGGAACGATCATGAATGGCATCATGATATGCACGAGGCCGACGATCACCGCGCCCTCGGTATACAACAGGCGTTGCCGCCCGATGCCGGCCAGTTCGAGCAACTGATTCACCAGGCCCTCGCGACCGAGCAGCATGCTCCAGCCGAAGGCACGCACCACCACCGAGATCAGCAGTGGCGCCAGCACCACCAGCAGGCAGACGGCGCGCCAGCGCCCCGACATGCGACTGAGGATATAGGCCTCGGGCGCGCCTACAACGATGCAGATCAGGGTGGTCACGGCACTGAGCCGCAGGGTGCGCAGGAATATCTCGTGGTAATACTCATCGGTGAGGACAGCGGCATAATGCTGTAGTGTCACGCCGGCCTTGATACCGCTGTGATGGTCAAACTGGCTGAACGACAGGATGGCGGTCAGCAGCAGCGGCACCAGCAGCAGGGTGGCAAAAAGCAGGAATGCCGGCCCGCTCATCGCATAGGGCGCCCACCGGGCGATGGGCGTCGCGCCCGGGGCACTCATGCTGCGACCTCATCTTCCGCCAGCAGGCGAATCGCTTCATCTGCCCAGTCAATGCCGACAGCCTCACCTTCGTCGCGCGGGATACTGCCATCATTGGGCAGTACCGCCAGCAGCATGCCGAGCGGCGTATCGACATGATAGAGCCACTGGCTGCCAAGGAAGTAACGGCTGGCAACCGTTCCGCCGATCCGGCCACTGCCCGCTTCCGTCAGCCGCAGCTTTTCCGGCCGGATCGCCAGAGCTACCGGCGCATCCGCAACCATCTGCACCGGCAGGTCGACGGCAAAAAGCTGGCCGCCGATAGCGGCGCGGCCACCCCTGCCCGCCTGCGCCACACGGGCTTCGAGCAGGTTGGTCTTGCCGACAAAGTGCGAAATGAAGCGCGTGCGGGGATGCTCATAGATGCGATAGGGCGCATCCACCTGGGTGATACGGCCGGCTTCCATCACCACCACGCGATCGCTGATCGAAAAGGCCTCGGTCTGGTCATGGGTGACCATGATGGTGGTGGTGCCGAGCCGGCGCTGGATGGTACGCAGCTCGAACTGCATCTCCTCGCGCAGCTTGGCATCGAGATTGGACAGCGGCTCGTCGAGCAGCAGGATCGGCGGCCGGATCACGATGGCGCGGGCGAGCGCCACACGCTGGCGCTGGCCGCCCGACAATTCGCGCGGATAGCGCGCGGCATAGGCTTCCAGATGCACGAGCGAAAGCGCCTCGGCGATGCGCGTTGCGCGCTCGGCCTTGGACACCCGCTGCATCTCCAGGCCAAAGCCGATATTCTCGGCGACGGTCATGTGCGGGAACAGAGCATAGCTCTGGAACACGATGCCCAGGCCGCGGCTGTTCGGCTTGGCATAGGTGATATCGCGACCATCCAGCCGGATCTTGCCGGCGCTGACCGGTACGAAGCCGGCGATCATATGCAGCGTGGTGGTCTTGCCGCAGCCGGACGGGCCGAGCAGGGAAACGAACTCGCCCTGCTCTACGGTCAGGCTGAAATCGGTCACCGCCGTGACGGCGCCATAGTCTTTGCGGATGTCGGTCAGGGTCAGAAAGGCCATGGGGGCTCCGGCATTGGTCCGGATGCAAACAAATGGCATGTTCGCTGCCGGCTTTTCCAATTCCGTCATAATTCTCCTTAACCGACAAAAGATTTTTCTGTTTTATGGAAGTTTTATTGAAAATTTTTTATTATATGAAAATTATAAGAGACCAGACCTTGGACAACTTCCACTGGACAGAAAAGCGCCATGGACAAATCACAGGCAAAACCCGCCCTCACCCGCAGCTTCGACTTGCTGCGCGCCCTGGCAACCGACGAGGCCGGTGAAAACCGACTGACCGACCTGGCGCGGCGCGCCGGCCTGACGCCCTCTACCGCCCTGCGCCTGCTGCGCGGCCTGATCAACGAAGGCATGGTCGACTACGACGAAGACCGTCGGCAGTACCGGCTCGGCATCGAGTTCTTCACGCTGGCGGCCCGGGCCGGCAATCCGGGCAACCTGCGTGATCTGTGCCGCCCGGTGCTGCTGCGGCTGTCGGCCACCCTGCATGACACGTTGTTCCTGCTGGTGCGCAGCGGCTTCGACGCCGTCTGCCTCGACCGCAGCGAAGGGCCCTTCCCGATCCGCTCCTTCACCGGCGATATCGGCGGTCGCGTCATCATGGGTGTCGGCCAGGGCAGCGTGGCGATCCTGGCCTTCCTGCCCGAGGCGGAACGCGAGGAGGTGATCCGCTTCAACCTGCCACGACTGTATGACCAGCACCGACTGGATGAAGTTTTCATCCGCGGTGAAATTGCCGCCGTCCGCAAGCTCGGCTATGCCAGTCGCTCATCGGGACTGCTGCCGGGTATGGCCGGCATCGCGGTGCCGATCCTGGATCGTGAGGGCAAGGCGGTCGCAGCCCTGAGCATGGGCACCACCACCGAGCGGCTGAATGCCGAACGCATGCCGATCGTTGCCGATATTCTGAAGCGCGAGGCCGAGACCGTAAGCCGCTTGGTTAACCCCTTCGACCCGGTGCTGCGCCGCCCCGCCGCAAGCCTGAGCGGCGCATAAGCTGGTGAGAAACCGCCTCTAGCTGACGTTCTTGTAAAACTTCCCACCCTTCATGATCACCTCGATACGCTCACCCTGACCGTCCAGCAATGCGATATCCTTGAGCGGATCACCATCAACGACGATCACATCGGCCAGTGCACCGGATTTGATACAGCCAAGCTCGCCTTCCATCTGCAGGATTTCGGCATTGACCACAGTAGCACTGCGCAAGATTTCAAATGGCGACAGCACATTGGCGCGGATGACGAATTCCCCGCTCTGATGCGGATGCATGCCACCGATCAGATCGGTACCAAAGCCGACCTTGGTCTTCGCGCGTTTGAGGATTTCCAGCGATTTCAGGCCAGCCTCACGCACCACCTTGAGCTTCTGGATCGATACCTCCGGCAGGCCCTGGGCGCGGCCGTATTTGTCCAGCGCATCATAGGTCACCAGGGTCGGCACCACATAGGTGCCCTGTTCGGCACAGAACTGCGCGGTTGGTTCGTCGATCAGGTTGGCATGCTCGATGGTCCGCACGCCAAAGGCCGAGGCCCGGCGGATGGCTTCCGGGGTATAGGCATGCGCCATCACATAGCGGCGCCAGGACTGCGCTTCCCAGACCGCAGTGCGGATTTCCTCTTCCGAATACTGCAATACATAAATCGGATCCGAGGGTGATGCCACACCGCCCGAAGCCATGATCTTGATCTGGGTGGCGCCACGGCGCAGTTCCTCGCGCGCCGCCTTGCGCACCTCGTCGACACCGTCGGCGATATGGCTGAACGCCCCGGCATTGCTGCAGCAGGCGCAGGACGCCTCCTCAAGACCGCGACTGTCACCATGGCCGCCGGTCGGACTGAGCACACGGCCGGCATAGAAAAGTCGCGGCCCGGCGATCAGGCCGACTTCGGTGGCCATGGCCAGGCCGTAATCGGCACCACCGGCATCGCGCACGGTGGTGAAACCACGCTGCATGGCGGCCTCGAGCATGGCACGGGCGTGCTGCCCCAGCAGGGTCTTCGGCATGCCCCCAAGCTTGGCCAGATTCGCCTCGACCAGAACGGCATGAAAATGGGCATCGATCAGACCCGGCAGCAGCGCCTTGCCGTGCAGCTTGATTTCGTGGGCGCCTGCCGGTTTGGCGATCGGCTTGTCCGACACTTCCTTGATCCGGTCGCCCTCGACCAGGACATGCATGCCGGGCTTCAGCTGCGGCGTCTCACCATCGAAGAGGGATGCATCGGAGAACAGGATGGAGGTCATGTCGGGTTCCTTCGTTCAATCAGACTGAAAGTTTAACGCTTGTAGCGGCGGGCAATACCGATGCTGCCGATAACCGTGAAGAGCATGGTGATAGCCAGGAGGATGAACGCCAGTGCGGCACCGAACGGCCAGTTATTCGCCCGGATGAACTGATCGTAGACCGCAGGGGCCATCATCTTGAACTGTGGCCCGCCGAGCAGGATGGCGGTGGCATAGGTGTTCATGCACAGCACAAAGACCAGGATCGACCCGGCCGCCACGCCGGGCAGCGCCAGCGGCAAGACGACGCGACGAAACACCGCGCCGGGGCGTGCGCCCAGATTGGCGGCGGCTTCCTCCACATTCCGCGGAATGCTTTCGATGACCGATGCCAGCGTCAGAATCATATAGGGCAGCACCACCGCGATGATGCCAACGACAACGGCCTGCGGCGTATACATCAGCTTGAGCGGGGTGCTGATGACGCCCAGCCACAGCAACGTGGCATTGATCAGACCGTCATTGCCCAGCAGCGCCATCCAGCCGGCGGAGCGCACCACATTCCCCACCAGCAGCGGGAACAATGTCAGGATGGTGACCAGGCTCTTCCAGCGGCTTTCAAGCCGGGCCAGCCAGTAGGCGGCCGGAAAGCCCAGCATCAGCGTCAGCAGCGTACACAGCAGCGCAATACCCAGCGTCGTGCCCAGCACCTGCTGGTAATACGGGTCAGTGGCGGCCCGGAGATAATTTTCGGTGCTCATCGCCTCGATCATCATCTGTGTCGGGCTGAACTGGTTGAGCGATATGCGCAGCATCAGCAGCATAGGCGCAACCAGCAGCCCGAGCACAAGAAGACTGGCCGGAACGATGAGCACCGCCATGGTCAGGCCTTGAACTGCTTGTTCCAGAAATCGAGAATCGCAGCGTTGTTCTTCACCGCGTAATCGTAATCCGGCTGCAGCAAGCGGGCACGCTCGGCGTCATTCAGGTTGATCTGCTTGGCCAGATCGGGCGGCAGTGACGCGTCCTTCACGGTGGGCACATAGCCCATCTTGTCGGCGAAGGCGATCTGCGCCTGCGGCTCAAGCATTGCATTCAGGTATTTGAAGGCATTGTCCTTGTTGCGCGAGTTCTTCGGGATCGACGCCTCGAAGACGATCGCAGGTGCGCCTTCCGAGGGCACCACATGCTCCAGCGGAATACCGGCCTTCTTCCACATGAAACCGCGTGCCAGCCACATGGTGGTAAGCCAGACTTCTTCGGATTTCAGCGCAGCCGCCAGCGCCTCATTGGAAGGATAGAGTTTGACGTCGAGCGAGCGCAGCTCCATCAGCTTCTTCTTGGATGGCTCGTAGTTGCTCAGGCCGCCACCGCCGGCGAGCGCCGCAGCAACGGTGTTATTGGTATACAGAATGTCGGAGAAGCCGACGCGGCCCTTCCATTTCGGATCCCACAGGTCGGCGAAGGATTTGGGTGCCGGATTCACTTTGTTCGGGTTGTACAGGATAACCTGTGCCGAATAGATATGCGGAATCGCATAGGCCTTCTGCAGGTTCGGGAAAACCGCATTCAGGCGGCTGACCCTGTCGGCGCTGACCGGCTCATAAAGCTCCTGCTGGGCAGTCAGGTACATGTCGCTGTCCGACAGACAGGCGATGTCCATGGTGCCGCGCCGGCTCTGCTTTTCAGCAATCAGCTTGGTCTTGCGCGGATCGGCATTGGCGACATCCTGCAGAACCTCGACACCGTCCTTGGCTTTCATGATCGGCTTGTCGATCAGATCGCCAAGCAACTGACCGTAATCACCGCCCCAGGTTCCGACCACCACCTGGTTGGACTGGGCATGAACGCCGGGCAGGCCGGCCGTATACGCCGCCATCGCGGCGGCACTGGTTGTCAGCATGGTACGACGGGTAATCGTCATGGCTCATCTCCCTGGTTGGAACTCGGCTCAAAAGGCAAAATCCGTACGGCGGCGACATCCCAGCTCAGGCTCACCGGGTCATCGACCTTGAGGCGGCGCAGCGGGCTGTCATTCGGGGGCGGTGGCATGGAAACGAGGAAGCCGTTGCCGGAAACATCGACATGGTATTCCGACACAGATCCCAGATAGGTGATGGCCGTGATCCGGCCCGCGATGCCGTGCCCCGCACCGGGCTGCAGGGCAACGCGTTCCGGGCGCAGGGCGAAGATCGCCTTGCCCGGCATGCTGGAGTCCGGCGCCTTGAATGCCCCGCCCCAGTCGGTGCGGAACATCCGGTCCGGATCAATGAAGCCGGGGAGCAGATTGCAGCGTCCGACAAATCCCGCGACAAAGGCATTGGCCGGCCGTTCGTAAAGTTCTTCCGCCGTGCCGACCTGCAGCACCTTGCCGCGATCCATCACCACCAGCCGGTCGGCCATGGTCAGGGCCTCCTCCTGGTCATGGGTCACGATCAGCGTGGTGAGCCCGAGCCGCTGCTGCAGGGCACGAATCTGCAATCGCACTTCCGAGCGCAGCTTGGCATCCAGATTCGACAAAGGTTCGTCGAGCAGAAAGACCGATGGATTGACCGCAAGCGCCCGGGCGAGTGCAACGCGCTGCTGCTGGCCGCCTGACAGCTCGCGCGGCAGGCGCTCGGCGAGATGATCAAGCTTGACCAGCTTCAGCGCCTCGCCCACCCGGGCTTCACGCTCCGCCCTGCCGAGCCGGCGCATCTCCAGGCCAAAGGAAACGTTCTGCGCAACTGACATATGCGGGAACAGGGCGTAAGACTGGAACACCATGCCGGTGTCGCGGGCATAGGGTGGCGCATGGGTGACATCCTTGCCGCCGATCAGGATCTGGCCCGCGGTCGGCGTCACGAAACCGGCAACCATGCGCAGCGTCGTGGTCTTGCCGCAGCCCGATGGACCGAGCAG
>NZ_CALRUC010000117.1:0-13824 GCF_943371255.1 Ferrovibrio terrae
CCGCCATTGCCGCAAGCGAACTGGGCGCTGTTCCTCGATATCGACGGCACCCTGCTCGATATCGCCGAGACGCCCGATCGCGTCGCGGTGCCCGGGTCGTTGCGCAGGCATCTGCAGGCCATCGAGAAACACCTGGAGGGCGCACTGGCGCTGGTCTCGGGCCGCACCATTGCCGAGATCGATCGCCTGTTCGATCCGCTGCGGCTTGCCGCCAGCGGCCAGCATGGCAGCGAATGGCGGCCGGTGCCTGGCGCGGCGGCGCAGGCGATTGCCGAACAGCCGCTGCCGCAGGGCCTGCATGAAACTGCGGCCAGGCTCGCCGGCCTGCATCCCGGCATCGTGGTGGAACGCAAGAGCCATGCGCTCGCCGTGCATTATCGCAAGGCGCAGGCGCTTGGCCCCGAGATCGGCAGCCGGCTGGCACAGGCCATTGCCGGCCTGCAGGGCCTGATGCTGCTGCCCGGCAAATCTGTCTGGGAGATCAAGGATGCCCGGCAGTCCAAGGGCACGGCGGTCGAACGCTTCCTGCAGCAGCCGGCCTTTGCGGATCGCGTCGCCGTCTTTGTCGGCGACGACCGCACCGATGAGGATGGCTTCCGGGCGGTGGAGGCCCGTGGCGGCATTGCCCTGCCGGTCGGCGCGCTGGCCCTGCGGCAGCCGCAGCGGCCGGGCTTTGCCACGCCGGCCCAGGTGCGCGACTGGCTGGCGGCCTTTGCCGCGCAGGCTGACGGTGCGGCATGACGCGCGCCTCACTTGAGCGGTCTTCGCTGGATCTGGGCATCATCGGCAATTCGGTGATCGCCGCACTCATCGATCGCGCCGGGCGCATCGTCTGGCATTGCGCGCCGCGGCTGGATGGCGATCCGGTCTTCTGCGACCTGCTGTCACCGAAGATCGAGGGCGAAGGAGCCTTCAGCATCGAGCTGCGCGGCCTGCAGCAGACGGCGCAGCATTACATCGAGAACACCGCCGTGCTGGTCACCACGCTGACCGATGCCCACGGCGCCAGCATCCGCATCACCGATTTCTGCCCGCGCTTCAAGCAGTATGACCGCACCTATCGCCCGGCCATGCTGATCCGCCGTATCGAGCCCCTGAGTGGCACACCGGTGGTGCGCCTGCGCGTGCGCCCGCTGTTTGATTACGGCATGACGCGGCCCAGCCGCACGCTGGGCTCCAATCACATCCGCTTCACCGCGCCGGGCGCGGCGCTGCGGCTCACCACTGATGCGCCGATTGCCTTCGTCGATGCCGAAAGTGAATTCGCACTCACCCATCCGATGACCCTGGTGCTGGGCCCCGATGAAAGCTTCACGGCCTCGCTCACCCATATGGCGCGCGAATTCCAGGAACGCACCATCGAATACTGGATCGAATGGGTGCGCTATCTCTCGGTGCCGTTCGAATGGCAGGAGGCGGTGATCCGCGCCGCCATCACGCTTAAACTCTGCGCCTATGAGGAAACCGGCGCGATCCTGGCGGCGCTCACCACCTCGATCCCCGAAGCGGCCGACACGCCGCGCACCTGGGACTACCGCTTCTGCTGGATGCGCGATGCCTATTTCGTCGTGCAGGCGCTCAATCGCCTGGGCGCCACCAAGACCATGGAAGATTTCCTGCGCTACATCACCACCACGGTGGCGCTCAATCCCGACAGCGAATTACAGCCGGTCTATGGTCTCGACCCGGCGGCATCGCTGGAGGAAGTCACCCTGCCGGGTCTGGCCGGCTATCGCGGCATGGGGCCGGTGCGGCGCGGCAATGCCGCCTTCGCCCAGCGGCAGAACGACACCTACGGCTCCATCGTGCTCGCTGTGGCGCAGATGTTCTTCGACCGCCGCCTGCCGCGCCGCGGCGATATCGCCCTGTTCGAGCAGCTTGAAGGCCTCGGCGAGAAAGCCGCCCAGCTGGCGCTGACCGAGGATGCCGGCCTGTGGGAATTCCGCGGCCGCGCCCGGGTGCATACCCATTCCGCCGCCATGTGCTGGGCTGCCTGCCGCCGGCTCAGTAAGATCGCCGGCCTGCTCGGGCTGGAGTCGCGGGTCGGCTACTGGCGCGATCATGCCGACCGCATCCGCAAGGCGATCCTCGACCATGCCTGGAATGCGGAACTGAACAGTTTCGTCGAAAGTTTCGATGGGGCGGAGCTGGATGCCTCGCTGCTGCTGCTGCAGGAAATCGGCTTCGTCGGTGCCGACGATCCGCGTTTCCTCGGCACCGTGGATGCCATCGGTGCCAGGCTGAAGCGCGGCAGCCATCTGATGCGCTATGTGGCCCCCGATGATTTCGGCCTGCCGCATAACGCCTTTTCGATCTGCACCTTCTGGTATGTCGATGCCTTGGCCGCCACCGGCCGGCGCGACGAGGCGCGGGTGATGTTCGAAGGGTTGCTGGCATCACGCAACCATCTCGGGCTGCTGTCGGAAGACATTGATACAGGCACAGGTGAGCTATGGGGAAATTTCCCACAGACCTATTCGATGGTTGGTTTGATCGTTTGCGCGATGCGACTGTCCAAAAGCTGGGAGGAAGCGTTTTGGCGCGGCTCGTAATCGTTTCCAACCGCGTGGCGATGCCGCGCGAACGCCTCAGCCGCGCCGGCGGCCTGGCGGTGGCCCTGCGCGAGTCGCTCGGCCAGCATGGCGGCCTGTGGTATGGCTGGAGCGGCGAGGTGTCGGAAAATCCCGATCCCGCGCCGCGCCGCATCCGCCAGGGCCGCATCGATTATGCCGTGCTCGATCTGTCGCCCGAGGAGCACAAGGGCTTCTATCTCGATTTCTCCAACGGCATCCTCTGGCCGCTGTGTCACTATCGCCTCGGCCTGATCGATTTCCGCCGCTCGGCCTGGGAAAGCTATCTCGCCGTCAATGCCCGCTTCGCCGAACAGCTGGTGGCGCAGCTGAAATCCGACGACATCATCTGGGTGCATGACTACCACTTCATCCCGCTGGCAGCCGAGCTGCGCCGCCGCGGCGTGCAGAACCGCATCGGTTTCTTCCTGCATATCCCGTTTCCGGCGCCCGAAGTGCTGGCCGCCCTGCCGGGGCATGACCGGCTGGTGCGCGATCTCTGCGCCTATGATCTGGTCGGTTTCCAGACCCGCGGCGACGTGCGCGCGCTCACCGAATACATCCTGCATGAATCCGATGGCACCGTGCTGGGCAATGCCGGCAGCGAGGATGTGCGCATCTCCGCCTTCGGCCGCGACCTGCGGGCCGGCGCGTTTCCCATCGGCATCGACACGGCGGAATTCGCCAGCCTCGCCGCGGCCGAGGCCGGCAGCGACGAGACCCAGCGCCTGAGCGAAAGCCTGGTCGGCCGCAGCCTGGTGATCGGCGTCGACCGGCTGGATTATTCCAAGGGCATCCCGCAGCGTTTCGAGGCCTTCCATCATCTGCTTGGCAGCCGGCCCGAACATCACGGCAAGGTCACCTTCATGCAGATCGCGCCGATCTCGCGCGGCGAGGTGGCGCAGTACCGCAAGCTGCGCAACGAACTCGATGGCCTCACCGGCCGCATCAACGGCAAATTCGCCGAATTCGACTGGGTGCCGGTGCGCTATCTCAACCGCGCCTTTGCGCGCAACTCACTGGCCGGCTTTTATCGTCATGCAAAAGTGGGCCTGGTCACGCCGCTGCGCGATGGCATGAACCTGGTGGCCAAGGAATATGTCGCATCCCAGGACGCCGCCGATCCCGGCGTGCTGGTGCTGTCGCGCTTTGCCGGCGCGGCGCGCGAGATGAAAGGCGCGCTGATCGTCAACCCGTATGACACCGAGCATATTTCCGATGCGCTGCACCGCGCGCTGGTCATGCCGCTGGAGGAACGCCGGCAGCGCTGGGAGTCGATGATGGCGGTGCTGAACGTCAACACCATCGCCCATTGGCGCGAAACCTATCTGGCCGCCCTGCAGGCTGAAGGCGGGCCGCAGATGCTGGAAGCCGCCGGCTAGATAGTTGACTTAGTCAAGTAATCCGGCATGATCGGCATGGGAGAGAACGCCATGCCGAGATCCGCCACCCGTGCCAAGCCGCGTCCTGGACCTGCGCCCGCCGCTGATGCGGCCGTGGCTGTGCAGGTCGAGGCCCAGGTCGAGGCGATGCGTCGCTTCAACCGCTTCTACACCCACAAGATCGGCCTGCTCGAAGGCAGCCGGCTCTATGATCCGTTTTCGCTCACCGAAACCCGCGTGCTCTACGAGATCGCCCATCGCGACCGCGTCACCGCGTCTGATCTGGTGCGCGATCTCGGCCTCGATGCCGGCTATATCAGCCGCATGCTGCGCGGCTTCGAGAAGCAGGGCCTGGTGGCGCGCAAGTCTGCCCGGGAAGACGCACGCCAGAGCCTGCTGACGCTGACCGCTGCCGGCCGCAAGGCTTTCGCGCCACAGGAAGAGGTGTCGCGCCGCGTGCTGCGTCCGCTGCTGCACAGGCTGCCGTCGGACGAGCGCGGCCAGCTGATCGGCGCGATGGAAACCATTGCCCGCTTGCTGGGCGAGACGGCAAAAGCCGAGCCGTCCTTCACCCTGCGGCCGCACCAGCCCGGCGATATCGGCTGGATGATCCAGTGCCATGGCGCGCTGTATGCGCAGGAATATGGCTTCGACAGCAGCTTCGAGGCGCTGGCCGCCGAGGTCGGCATGCAGTTCCTGCGCGATTTCGATCCCGCCTGCGAGCGCGCCTGGATCGCCGAACTGCCCGATGGCACCCGGGTCGGCTGCGTTTTGCTGATCCGCAAATCCGCCACCGTGGCCAAGCTGCGCGTGCTGCTGGTCGATCCGAAGGCGCGCGGCCTCGGCGTCGGCAAGGCGCTGGTGCAGGCCTGCATCGATTTCGCCCGTGAAAAAGGCTATCGCAAGATCACATTGTGGACCAACAGCGTGCTGACGGCGGCGCGTGCCATCTATGTGAAGGCCGGCTTCCAGCTGGTGAAAAGCGAAACCCATCACAGCTTCGGCCAGACGCTGGTCGGCGAGACCTGGGATCTGAAACTGTGAGCAATGATTGGCGCCCGGTCGCGGTGGCCGCCGCTGTCGGCGTGCAGGTCGGCCTGGCGCTGGTCGCCACCCGCTATGTGGTGGGTGAAAGCGGCCCGGCCACGCTGGCGATGTTCCGCTATGCCATCGGCGCGCTCTGCCTGCTGCCGGTGCTCTACATCCAGAACATCCCGCTGCGGTTCGCGCGCGGCGATGTCTTTCCGATTGCAGCCCTTGGCATCGTGCAGTTCGGCATCCTGATCGCGCTGCTCAATTACGGCCTCGCCTATATCACGGCGGCGCGTGTCGCCCTGCTGTTCGCCAGCTTCCCGCTGATGACCATGCTGATCGCGGCCACGCTCGGCCGCGAGAAGCTGACGCTGCTGAAAACCGTCGGCGTGCTGCTCACCATGCTGGGCGTCGCCCTGGCGCTGGGCGAAAAGCTGTTCGATGCCGGCAGTGCCGATCACTTCATCGGTGAAGCCATCGTGCTGCTCGCCGCCTTCTGCGGCGCGCTGTGCAGCGTGCTGTACCGCCCGTATCTGCAGCGCTATCCCACGCTCAGCATCGGCGCGTTTGCCATGCTGGCCAGTGTCGGCTTCCTCGCCATCCTTGCCACATGGGAAGGTGTGTGGACGCAATGGGCGGGCTACAGCGCCACCGGCTGGGCGGCGGTGCTCTTCATCGGCGTCAGCAGCGGCATCGGCTATTTCGGCTGGCTCTGGGCGCTGCGCCATGCCTCGCCCACGCGGGTCACGGTGTTTCTCGGTCTGAGCCCGGTGACGGCGGCCCTGCTCGGCGCATGGCTGCTGGCCGAACCGCTGACCATCCCGCTGCTGCTCGGCCTTGCCGTGCTGCTCACGGGATTGTGGCTGGCCCATCGTCCGGATGCCGCCTCGCCGTAAGCGGTGATCGTGCTAGAGTATTGTCATGCTCTCGCGCCGCGATTTTCTCTCCACCGCGTCTGCCGCCGTTGCCTTTGTCGCTTTGCCGAAAGCGGCTTCGGCGGCGACCACCAGCGTCACCCTGACACCGGCGCCCGCAGCCATTCCGGTGGTGCCGGGCCAGCCCGAGACAAATCTCTGGGCCTATAACGGCAGCCTGCCCGGCCCGCTGTTGCGCGTGAAACAGCATGACCGCCTGCAGGTCGCGCTGCGCAACGGTCTGCAGCAGGACACCACGATTCACTGGCATGGCATCCGCCTGCCCAATGCGATGGATGGCGTGCCGGGCCTGACCCAGAAGCCGGTGCAGCCCGGCGCGCAGTTCAACTACGACTTCACCTGCCAGGATGCCGGCACCTTCTGGTATCACCCGCATGCCGGCAACCCGGAGCAGGTCGGCCGTGGCCTCTACGGCCTGCTCATTGTCGATGAACCCAATCCGCCTGCAGTCGACCGCGATGTCGCCTGGGTCCTGAGCGATCTGCGGCTCGATAAAGCCGCGCAGGTCACTGCCGATTTCAACCATCCGATGGATGTCAGCCATGCCGGGCGGCTCGGCAACACCGCGCTGATGAACGGCCGGCTGGCGCAGCCCTTTGCGGTGAATGCCGGCGAGCGCATCCGGCTGCGGCTGGTCAACACGGCGAATGCCCGCATTTTCGATCTGCGCTTTTCCGGTCATGCGCCCTGGCTGGTGGCGCTGGATGGCCATCCGCTCGATGCGCCGCTGCATCTCGGGCCGCAGGATCGCGTCGCCATCGGTCCCGGCATGCGGGCCGACCTGATCGTCGACATGACGGGCGATGCGGCGGCGCGTTACACGGTGTTCGATCGCGATGCGCAGGGCCGCGAACACCGCCTCACCGATCTGGCCTATGCAGACACAGCGGCGAAAGCATCGCCGGTCCGCCCCATACCAGGGCTGGCCGCCAATCCGGTCCGCGAAGCCGACCTGAAAACTGCTGAACGCCTGCCGCTGGTGCTCGGCGGCGGCATGGGCGTGCCTTACGCATTGCAGGTCGATGGCGGGCCGGTGCTCGACATGCGCCAGGCCTTCCAGCAGCACCGCATGGCCTGGAGCCTGAACGGCCAGGCCCAAAGTCATTCTGGGAAGGATCATGCCGATCACGTGGGCCACAGCCCGCTGTTCCGGCTGAAGCGCGGCAAAAGCTATGTGTTCGAGGTCAGCAACGACACCTCATGGCCGCATCCGCTGCATCTGCATGGCCATGTCTTCCGGGTGCTGACGCAGCCGGGCCGGCCCTGGCGCGACACCGTGCTGCTGCAGCCGCAGGAGAAGGCGCAGCTCGCCCTGGTGGCCGACAATCCGGGCCACTGGATGCTGCACTGTCATATCCTGGAGCATCAGGCCGCCGGGATGATGGCGACCGTCAGCGTCAGTTAGTCAAGGAATTTCAGGTATTTAGCCGGAAATCTGCTTCGTGGCGACGTCCATCAGCTCGGCCAGCTTGGCGACCAGGCGATGGTCGGAAATCTCGACATTCTTCGCCTTCAGGTCGGCCTGCACCTTGCGGATCACGTCGGCATCGCCGGCTTCCTCGAAATCGGCCGCCACGACCTCCTTGGCATAGGCATCGGCGGCCTCGCCGCTCAGGCCGATCTGTTCGGCGATCCACAGGCCCAGCAGCTTGTTGCGCCGCGCGGTGGCCTTGAAAGCAAGCTCTTCGTCATGGGCATGCTTCTTCTCGAAGGCGTCCTTGCGGTCGTCGAAGGTGGTCATCCGGGCCTCGTGCAATCTTGGATCAACGTGTCCGATATATAGGGGTGCGGCGGCCCTGCCCGCAAGTCTCCGGCCTGTTTGACATTTATGACGGAAAACCGCGCCATAAGACTGCGCCAGCCGGGGCTGTTTTCCGCCGGAAAGTGGTCTTGGGCGGATTGCGGCGCGAGGCCCCTTGCGCTATCTAGGGCGCGAGCTTTCCCTACAGCCGGACAGGTGTGCCATGACGCGCCGCAGACAGGTTTACGAGGGCAAGGCGAAGGTCCTCTTCGAGGGTCCCGAGCCGGGCACTCTGGTGCAGTATTTCAAAGACGACGCGACCGCGTTCAATAACAAGAAGAAGGGCACCATCACCGGCAAGGGTGTCCTGAACAACCGGATTTCCGAGTATCTGATGACCCGGCTCGGCGAGGTCGGCATCCCGACGCATTTCGTGCGCCGGCTGAACATGCGCGAGCAGCTGATCAAGGAAGTCGAGATCATTCCGCTCGAGGTCGTCGTGCGCAATGTCGCCGCCGGCTCGCTGGCCACGCGCCTTGGCGTTGCCGAAGGCACCATGCTGCCGCGCTCCATCGTCGAGTTCTATTACAAGAACGACGAGCTGGGCGATCCGCTGGTCTCGGAAGAACACATCACCTGCTTCGGCTGGGCCAATCCGCAGGAAATCGACGAGCTGATGCATCTGGCATTGCGCATCAACGATTTCCTCTCGGGCCTGTTCCTCGGCATCGGCATCCGCCTGGTCGACTTCAAGCTTGAATTCGGCCGCTGGTGGCAGAATGACGAGATGCGCATCATCCTGGCCGACGAGATCAGCCCGGACTCGGCCCGTCTGTGGGATCTGAAGACCAACGAGAAGATGGACAAGGATCGCTTCCGCCGCGATCTCGGCAATGTCGCCGAGGCCTACCAGGAAGTGGCGCGGCGGCTCGGGATTCTCCCCGAAGGCGGCCCGCGCGACATCAAGGGTCCCGACACCATGCAGTAACAGGCGCACACCAGGCGCCGTGAGAACACCGCGGCGGCCAGAGCAAGGGCCGCCGCAGCTTTTTCAGAAGGATCGAAGAGACGATGAAAGCCCGCGTACATGTTTCCCTCAAGAACGGTGTGCTCGATCCGCAGGGCCGCGCCATCGGCCAGGCGCTGCATTCGCTGGGCTTCGCCGATGTCGGCGAAGTGCGCCAGGGCAAGCTGATCGAGCTGGAGCTGACCGGCGCGCTGGCGTCGAAGCCCAAGGCCGAAATCGAGGCCGCCGTGAAGGACATGGCGCAGAAGCTGCTGGCCAACATGGTGATCGAGAATTACTCGGTCGAACTGGTGGGCTGAACGAGGTGATGCTCGTTCAACATAAATCGTCATGCCCGGACTTGATCCGGGCATCCACGTCTTGTTTCTGGACGGAATCCTGCCACGTGGATGGCCGGGTCAAGCCCGGCCATGACGGCGTGTTTTTTGGTGATCTCTCAGGAGTGAAAGGCTGACATGAAAGCCGCCCTCATCACCTTCCCCGGATCGAACCGCGAGCGCGACATGCGCATGGCGCTGACCAAGGCCAATGGCGGCAAGGCGCCGCTGGATGTCTGGCATGGTGACAGCGACCTGCCGAAAGACATCGACCTGATCGTGCTGCCCGGCGGGTTTTCCTACGGCGACTATCTGCGCTGCGGCGCCATGGCGGCGAATTCGCCGATCATGCGCGAGGTGAAGAAGCGCGCCGATGCCGGCGTGCGCGTGCTGGCGGTGTGCAACGGGTTCCAGATCGCCTGCGAAACCGGGCTGCTGCCGGGTGCGCTGATGACCAATGCCGGCCTGCAGTTCATCTGCAAGGAGGTCAACCTGCGTATCGAGACCACGGCGAGCGAATTCACGAAGAAATATCGCCAGGGCCAGACCATCCGCGTGCCGGTCGCCCATCACGACGGCAACTACACGCTGGATGCCGACAGCATCAAGAAACTCGAAGACGAGGACCGCATCGCCTTCCGCTATGCCGACCCGCTCGGCACGGTGGCGCCGGAGACCAACCTGAACGGGTCGGTCGGCAATATCGCCGGTATCTACAATGCGAAGAAGACGGTGCTCGGCCTGATGCCGCATCCGGAAAATGCCACCGACCCGGTCTGCGGCGGCATGGATGGCTACGGCCTGTTTGAATCGATTGCGGAGTCGCTCTCGTGAGTGAAGTGAAGAAAGCGGTCGAGTACCCCAAGGATCTGATGGGCCTGAGCAAGGCCGAATACGATCTGGTGCTGGAGATCATGGGCCGCGTGCCCAACACTGTCGAACTCGGCATCTTCTCGGTGATGTGGTCGGAGCACTGCTCCTACAAGTCATCGAAGAAGTGGCTCAAGACCCTGCCGACCAAGGCGCCGTGGGTGATCTGCGGCCCGGGCGAGAATGCCGGCGTGATCGATATCGGCGACGGCGATGCCGCCATCTTCAAGATGGAAAGCCACAACCATCCCTCCTTCATCGAGCCCTATCAGGGTGCGGCCACCGGTGTCGGCGGCATCCTGCGCGATGTCTTCACCATGGGGGCGCGGCCCATCGCCAACCTCAATGCCCTGCGCTTCGGTTCGCCCGAGCATGCCAAGACCCGCCATCTGGTCTCGGGTGTGGTGCATGGCATCGGCGGCTACGGCAACTGCGTCGGCGTGCCCACGGTGGGCGGCGAGGTGAATTTCCACCCCAGCTACAACGGCAACATCCTGGTCAATGCGATGACCGTGGGTCTGGCCAAGCAGGACAAGATTTTCTATTCGGCCGCTGCCGGTCTCGGCAACCCGGTCGTCTATGTCGGCTCCAAGACCGGCCGCGACGGCATCCATGGCGCCACCATGGCGTCCGCCGAATTCACCGATGACTCGGAAGAGAAGCGGCCGACCGTGCAGGTCGGCGATCCCTTCACCGAAAAGCTTCTTATTGAAGCCTGTCTCGAGCTGATGGCCACCGATGCCATCGTGGCGATCCAGGATATGGGCGCCGCCGGCCTCACCTCGTCGTCGTTCGAGATGGCGTCCAAGGGCGGCATGGGCATCGTCATCGATCTCGACAAGGTGCCGGCGCGCGAGACCGGCATGACGCCGTTTGAATTCATGCTCTCCGAAAGCCAGGAGCGCATGCTCATCATCCTCAAGCCGGGCTCCGAGCCGCAGGCCGAGGCGATCTTCAAGAAGTGGGAACTCGATTTCGCCGTCATCGGCCATCTCACCGATACCGGCCGCATGGTGCTGCACTTCAACGGTGAACAGGTCGGCGACCTGCCGATCGATCCGCTGGCGGCCGCGTCGCCGGAATATGACCGGCCGTGGGTGAAGACCCCGCCGCAGAAGCCGCTCGGCCGCGTCAATCATCCGCTGCCGTTTGTCGAGGCACTCGGCAAGCTGATCGGCGCGCCGGACATGGCCTCGCGCCGCTGGATCTGGGAACAGTATGACCACCTGGTGCGTGGCGACACCGCGCAAATCCCCGGTGGCGATGCCGCCGTGGTGCGCGTCGAGGGTCATGCGAAAAAAGCCTTGGCGATGACCACCGACTGCACGCCGCGCTATGTGTTTGCCGATCCGGTCGAAGGCGGCAAGCAGGCGGTGGCCGAAACCTGGCGCAACCTCACCGCCGTCGGCGCGCGTCCGCTGGCGATCACCGACAACATGAATTTCGGCAATCCGGAACGCCCCGATATCATGGGCCAGTTCGTCGGCGCCGTCGAAGGCATCCGCGAGGCCTGCCTGGCGCTCGACTATCCGGTCGTCTCGGGCAATGTGTCGCTCTACAACGAGACCAACGGCAAGGGCATCCTGCCCACACCGGCCATCGGTGGCGTCGGCGTGCTCGACGATGTCGCCACCATGGCGACGCTGGCCTTCAAGCTGCCGGGCGAAGCCATCCTGCTGCTGGGCAAGACCAACGGCCATCTCGGCCAGTCGGTCTACCTGCGCGATATCTGCGGCCAGGAAGCCGGCCCGCCGCCGCCGGTCGATCTCAAGGTCGAACGCACCAACGGCGATGCCGTGCGCATGCTGATCCTGAAGGGCATGGTTTCGGCGGTGCATGACTGCGCGGATGGCGGCCTGGCGGTCGCGCTGGCCGAAATGGCCATGGCGGCCGGCTTCGGCGCCGAGGTGAAGCTGCCCAGCGGCGACGCTTTCGAGATCGGGTTCGGCGAGGATCAGGCCCGTTATGTGCTGACCTGCCCGGCCGAACAGGCCGAAGCCGTGATCGCCGCTGCCGAGGCCGCCGGCGCCCCGGTCGCCAAGCTCGGCCTCACCGGCGGCGATGCGTTGACCTTTACCGGTCTCGGCACCATATCGGTGGCGGCACTGAAGTCGGCCCATGAGGGCTGGCTGCCGGGCTACATGGCCGGTAAGTAACGAGAAACTGGCCCAAAAAGAGTTAACTGAAGGACGCTGACAGATGGCAATGGACGCCAGCGAAATCGAGAGCATGATCAAGGACGCGCTGCCTGACGCCCAGGTGCGCATCGACGACCTGCGCGGCGACGGCGACCATTATGCCGCCACTGTGGTGTCGGCGGCCTTTGCCGGCAAGACCCGGGTACAGCAGCACCAGATGGTTTATGCTGCGCTCAAGGGCCGCATGGGCGGCCAGCTGCATGCCCTGCAGCTCACCACACAGACACCTTAACTTACGACCAGAGGACGATCGCCATGAGCGAGAAGGAACAGACTTTCGAGCGCATCCGTGAGGAGCTGTCGGGCAACGATGTCGTGCTGTTCATGAAGGGCACGCCGGTCTTCCCGCAATGCGGCTTCTCCGCCGTCACCGTGCAGGTGCTTTCCCGCCTCGGCCTGAAGTTCAAGGGCATCGACATCCTGGCCGACCCGGCGATCCGCACCCATCTGAAGGACTTCTCCGACTGGCCGACCTTCCCGCAGCTTTACGTGAAGGGCGAATTCGTCGGTGGCTGTGACATCGTCAAGGAGATGTACCAGAACGGCGAGCTGCAGACCTATCTCGCCGACAAGGGCGTCGCCTACCAGGAAGCCTGAGGGCCAGGGCGCAAGAAGGTTTGGCGCTTGCCGGCCGTCCCCTTTTCCATACTCGGACTCGACCATGTGGTGCTGCGGGCGGATAACCCGCAGCGCCTCATTGCTTTCTACTGCGATGTGCTGGGCTGCAGCGTGGATCACGTGCAGCCAAAGCTCGGTCTCACGCATCTGCGCGCCGGCACCATCCTGATCGACATCATGGATCGCAACGGCGCGCTGGCCACGCCGGGCGACGCGGCGCCAGACCGGGCGCGGCGCAATGTCGATCATCTCTGCCTGCGCATCGACCGTTTCGACCACAGCGCGATCGCCGCGCATCTCAAATCGCATGGCGTGGATGTACAGGCGCCTGCCAATCGCTTCGGCGCCGAAGGCGAAGGCCTTTCGATCTATCTCTCCGATCCCGAAGGCAATATGGTGGAGCTGAAGGGCGGCGGCGCGGCCGGCTGACCGCGGCGGCCCGCATTGCGCGAGACGGCATCATGACCAATTCCGACGCCAACCAGCTGATCCAGGATTACTACGACGCGCTCAATGCCCGCGACGTCGATGGTTTTCTGCGCCTGCTGACCGAGGATGTGGTGCACGATACCCAGCAGGGCGCGCGCGAAAGCGGCAAGGCCGCCTTCCGCGCCTTCCTCGGCCGCACCGGACGCTGCTACGAGGAAAAGGTCGTCGACCTCTTCGTCATGACCAGCCCCGATGGCAGTCGGGCGGCGGCTGAATTCACCCTGCTCGGCGTCTATGTCGAAACCGAGGATGGCCTGCCCGAGGCGGAAGGCCAGCGCTATAGCCGCCCGGCCGGCGCATTTTTTGAGATCCGCGATGGCCGCGTGGCGCGCGTCTCCAATGCCTATCCGGGCGAGACTGCCTCAGCCCGCGACTGACACTGCGCGCGACTGAAGCCGCCGGCCGCTTGGTTGCAGCCGGCGGTTCCGCGATCAGGCTTTACGCATTCACCAGTTCGCGTTTGGCACCCGCCAGCTGCTTGGTCAGCGTTGCCACGCGCTGGCCCAGATGCGCGGCGGTGTCGAGATCGCTCTGGATCGGGCCCTTGTCGGCGCCTTCGTCGGCATTCGACTGCGCCATGGCGCCGAGGAAGCTGCCCAGGCGGTTGAGGTCGTTGACGCTGCCCTTGGAATTGTTGTTGCCCGG
>NZ_CALRUC010000118.1:0-13801 GCF_943371255.1 Ferrovibrio terrae
AGCCGCTGGCGAAGAAGGTTTCCGGGTTGGCGGCATTGCCGGGGCCACCCAGTTCCTTGGGCATGGCCAGGGTCATGTCGATGATGCCGTCGGCCGAGGTGACCTTGCCGGAGCGGCCGCCGGTGGCGGTGGCAGAGGTGGTGTAGAGCGGGGTGATGGACATGAGAAACTCTCCTGTTGGGTGGCGAGGGGTGTCGGTTACAGGGAGAAATATAGCGGGCAATTAAATTGTGTACAAGTTAAATTGATGTGACAGGGATCACCGAATGAGTCTCGGGGCGCGCGTCACGAAACATTCATCAAGGAGTCACGGCTAAGTCACCGCGCGTATCTAGGTATTGCGAAATCCAATCGCAGGCCCCGCAGGATTATAAAAGGTGATTTATGGCGACCCAGTCTATCCGAGGCCAGCCGGTCCTTCGCCTGCAGAATGTGGGAGTTACCTATCCAGGTGGGGTCGTGGCGCTGCGGTCCGCCAGCATCGATTTCCACAAGGGTGAATTTGCTGTTCTGCTCGGCCTGTCCGGCGCCGGTAAATCCACGCTTCTGCGGACCCTGAACCTGCTGGTTCGTCCGACCACGGGCGACATTGTGTCTCCGGAATTCGGCCTGCTTGGCGCATCCGGTGCACTGCGTCAGCACCGCCGCAAAACGGCGCTCGTCTTCCAGCATCATCAGCTCATCGAACGCCATACTGCGCTGGCCAACGTGCTCACGGGGCGCCTGGGCTATCACGGCACGCTCCGCAGTTTCCTGCCGCTGCCACGGGCCGATATCGAGCTGGCTTTACATTGCCTGGAGCGCGTCGGGCTGGCCGACAAGGCCATGTCGCGTGTCGACCAGCTTTCCGGCGGTCAGAAACAGCGGGTGGGCATCGCCCGGGCCCTGGCCCAACAGCCCAGCATGATCCTGGCCGACGAGCCGGTAGCGAGCCTGGACCCGGCGACATCCGAGAAGGTGCTGGAGCTGCTGCGCAATATCTGTCGGGCCGACGGTATCACCGCGGTGGTCTCGCTCCACCAGCTGGAATATGCCCAGCGTTTCGCCGACCGCGTCGTTGGCATCGCCAACACCCGGATTGTCTTCGATGGCACGCCGGCAGACCTCAGCAGCGGCACGCTGGCCGAAATCTATGCCGGCCACCTGAAGCCGTCAGCGGCCGCCATCGTCAAACCCGTTGTCCATACTGCCACCAGCCCAGCTTTAATCCCGGAAATGGAGATGTCCGCATGAACCGCTTGTTAAAACTCGCTCTTGCCGCGGCCATGGCCGTTGGCCTGACCGCGCCGGTCCTGGCCGCCGAGGCCAACCCGGATACCCTGAAAGTGGCCCTGCTGCCGGATGAGAATGCTTCCGAACTCATCAAGAGGAACCAGCCACTCAAAGACCTTCTGGAAAAGGAGCTGGGCAAGAAAATCCAGCTCGTGGTCACCACCGATTATTCCTCGATGATTGAGGCCATGCGCTTCGGTCGTATCGATCTCGCCTATTTCGGCCCGCTGTCCTATGTGCTGGCCAAGACCAAGGCCAATATCGAGCCGTTCGCCGCCATGACCCAGGACGGCAAGCCGACCTATCGTTCGGTCGTGATTGCCAATGCGAATTCGGGTGTCAATTCGCTTGCCGATATCAAGGGCAAGAAGATGGCCTACGGCGACCGGGCCTCGACCTCCAGCCACCTGATTCCGAAGACCGTTCTGGCGGAAGCTGGTCTGGTTCAGGACAAGGATTACAGCCAGCACTTCGTCGGCACGCATGACGCGGTCGCGGTGAATGTCGCCAACGGCAATGCCGATGCGGGCGGATTGTCGGAAGTCATCTGGAAAGCGGTGACCGAGCGCAAGCTGGTCGACGCCAGCAAGGTCAAGGTGCTGGGCTACAGCAAGGAGTATCCGCAATACCCCTGGACGATGCGTTCCGACCTTGATGGCAAGCTCAAGGACAAAATCCGCTCGACTTTCGTGAACATGAAGGATTCGGCCGTCCTGAAGAACTTCAAGGCTGATGGCTTCGCCCCGATCACGGACAAGGAATATGACGTCATCCGTGACATGGGCAAGCTGCTGAAACTAGACTTCGCGACGATGTGAGTGAGTGACATGACCGACGCCACGGCGATTGCTTTTACAAAAGCCCAGGTTCTGGACGCCTACGGGAAGTCCTGGAAACGACAGGCGATGCAAATCGCCGTGGTGGCGGTCATTGTTCTCACTGCAGCCTGGTATGTCGGCCTTCTGGATGTCGGAACCCTGGTCAATGGCATTCCCGCCATCCTGACACTGGCCGGCGAGTCCATGCCGCCCGATTTCACCAACGCCCAGAGCTGGGTGAAGCCGTTGGTCGATACGCTGGCGATGAGCGTTGCGGGTACCGCGGTCGCAGTTCTGCTGTCCTTTCCCTTGGCCTTCCTGGCAGCGCGCAACACGGCGCCGCATCCCACCATCTTCCATGCGGCGCGCACATTGCTGAATGCGCTTCGCTCGGTCCCTGAACTCATCATGGGCATCATTTTCGTGGCCGCCGTCGGCTTCGGTGCGCTGCCCGGTGTTCTGGCGCTCGGCCTGCACAGCGTCGGCATGGTCGGAAAGTTCTTTGCGGAAGCGATCGAGCATGTGGATGAGGCTCCCGTGGAGGCCGCCCGCGCGGCGGGCGCCACGCCGCTACAGGTTCTGTTCCACGCGGTGCTGCCGCAGGTGCTGCCCCAGTTCGCCGATGTCTCGATTTATCGCTGGGAATACAATTTCCGTGCCTCCACCGTAATGGGCATGGTCGGTGCGGGTGGTATCGGCTTCGAGCTGATGGGGTCGCTGCGCATCATGCAGTACCAGGAAGTCAGTGCCATCCTGCTGGTTATCCTGGTCATGGTGACGATCGTTGATGGCCTGAGCGGCCATCTCCGCAAGAAATTCAAGTAAGGGTGCGCCTGTGAAGCCTCGCGTTGTCCTGACCCATAAGGTTCATCAGGAAGTCCTCGAATACCTCGGTCGCGATTGCGATCTGGTCACCAACCAGACGCCGGATACGGCAGCAGCAGGCGAAGTGATGGCCCGTAATGCGCAGGCCGACGCCATGATGGCGTTCATGCCGGACCGGGTAGACGCGGCGTTCTTGTCGGCCTGCCCGAAGCTGAAGATCATCGGCGCCGCGCTGAAAGGCTATGACAATTTCGATGTCGACGCCTGCACGGGCCACGGCGTCTGGTTGAGCTTTGTGCCCGACCTGCTGACCGTGCCGACAGCCGAGCTGGCGATCGGACTGACAATCGGACTGACCCGGAAAATCCTCGAAGCCGATTCCCGTGTCCGTTCTGGAAAATTCCAGGGCTGGCGTCCCGAACTTTACGGCCTTGGCATCGAAGGCTCGACAATCGGCATTGTTGGCATGGGGGCGATCGGCCAGGCCATGGCGGCGCGTTTCAAGGGGTGGGGCGCCCATGTGGTCTACACAGACCGTACTCAGGCTCCGGGCAATGTTGAAACCATGCTGGAGATCGGCTGGACGGATCTCACCGCTCTACTCCAGCAGTCCGATATCGTCATTCTGGCGCTGCCGCTGACCCCACAAACCATTCACCTCATCAATGCCGGTCGGCTGGCACAGATGAAGCCCGGCGCTTTCCTGGTCAATCCTTGCCGTGGTTCCGTGGTCAACGAAGCCGATGTCCTGATGGCCTTGCAGTCAGGCCATCTCGCTGGCTACGCAGCCGATGTCTTCGAGCTTGAGGACTGGGCCAGGGCGGACCGGCCACGCGAGATTGCGCCGGAACTGCTGGCGCATCCCCATACGCTCTTCAGCCCGCATATCGGCTCTGCTGTCCAGAAGGTGCGGCTCGCCATTGAGATGCGGGCAGCGGAAAACATCCTGCAGGCCTTGTCAGGCCAGCGGCCGATGGATGCCGTCAACGATCCGCGGCAGGCGGCTTGACCATGCTGAATCTGGTGTGGGTCCAGACTTTTCTGGCCTTGATCGAACAGAAGAGTTTTCAGGGGACGGCGGAAAAGCTTGGCATTGCGCAGCCTACAGCGACCCTGCATATCCAGAAGCTGGAAGAGCAACTCGGTAAACCACTGTTTCTTCGGTCACGCACGGGATGCGAGCCGACGCGGGATGCCTTGAACTTCCTGCCCTATGCCCAGAGTATCCTGAGGGTCAATGACCGGGCGCTCGCGGCAGTATCGGGAGACCACCTGCGTATTGGTGCCAGTTCGAATGTCGGCATCTACCTGTTGCAGCCGCATATCCGTTCCTACCTGCAGACGCACGGTGACAAGGCCTATGACATTGTTATCGACCGCAACCCTGCTATCGCCCAGAAGCTGGAGAACAGCGAGATCGATGTGGCGGTGATGGAATGGTGGGACAACCGAGATGGCTGTCATGCGCAGTATTGGAAAAGCGAACCGGTTGTGGTCATCGTGCCGCCCGACCATGCGCTGGGCTACCAAGCCCATATCTCACGCGATGAATTAAGCCGGCACGACCTCCTCGGCGGAGAACCGGGTACCGGCACCGGCCGGATGCTGGCCCGCTATTTCGGCGGCTCTGTACCAATGCCTCGGGTTGCGATGCAATTGGGCAGCACCGAAGCCGTGAAACAGGCCGTCAAAGCCGGTTTGGGGATTTCGCTGGTGCTGGCATCGGCAGTGGCAGATGAGGTGAAGGCAGGGAGCTTGCGCGCTATCCCGTTCGTGGCACCGCCGCTGGAGAAAGAACTCTATGTGGCCTGGCGCAGTGGACTGCCGGGCATGCACGCGCCAGCCTTCGTGCAGCATTTGTTGTCCGGGGCAGATTTGGCGGTTGCCCAGTTCAGTTGACTGGCCGTCCCAGCCACTCCGCCCGGTCGTTGCCCAGTTTCGGCGTCGGGCGTGACCAGCGGCAGGGTGTGTCTGACATCCGCAGCACCGGGCCGAGGGTCTTCAGGTCGCCGTAAGCCGTGTTATCGACACAGACCGCGAGGGCGTCGAACTCCGCGGGCGTGAGCTGTCCCGGCGCAGCATGGAAATTGTCGATCAGCCCCTGGCGCTGGAACAGCATGGCGGCCTGGCAGAGCGACACCTGCACGCGATAGCTGCCGCCCTCGCGCGCGCGCCGCGCCAGCGCCAGCAGGGCGCCGAAGGTGCCGAGGAAACCGGTGAGGAAATCGCACATCGGCACGGGTGTGAGTTTCGGCTGCCCGGCCGCCGTTGCCTCGCCCTGCGTGTGGCAGATGCCGGTGATCGCCTGGGCGATCTGGTCCCAGCCGGCGCGGTCGGCGAGCGGTCCGCCGGAGCCGAAACAGTTGACGCTGACATGGATCAGCCCCGGGCGCAGGGCGATCAGCTCGTCGACGCCGAAACCATGCGCCGCCAGCCGGCCGGGGCGGTAGCCGTCGACCAGCACATCGGCCTCCCGCACCAGTGCTCGGAACGTCGCGGCGTCCTCGGCGCGCTTGATGTCGAGGAAGCAGCTGCGCTTGCCATGGCTGGTATCGCGCACGAAGGAGGGCACCTGCGGCAGGTCGGGTGCCGTCACCATCAGCACATCCGCACCATGTTCGGCCAGCCCCAGACTGGTGGTGGGGCCGGCGAGGATGCGCGTCAGATCGAGCACGCGTATGCCGGACAGCGGCTGATCGCCACCGGCGGGCAACGGCTCCGGTGCGCTGCCGGCAATCCGGGTGATCTCGACCACGGGGCGGGATGCCAGATAGGCGCCCTGGGGATGCGCCAGCCATTCCTGCGGCGTGAGAACCTTGGCCGCACAGGCATTGGCGGCCGCGATCGCCTGGTCCAGGTCGTCAGCGTTCCAGCGCGCCACGGCGGCCTTGATGGACTCGACCGTGTTGTCGCAGTCCAGCACATCGAACACGCGGCGCTGCAGATGCGGCAGGTTGGTATGCGGCAGCACCCAGCGCCCGTCGGCAGCCTGCCAGGGCTGTGTCATCGCCACCATATGCTTGAGCGCGGGGGCGACCGGAACCGGCTGGTACTGCCCGCTCGCATCGCGCAGCAACGTCACTTCGCGTCCGTACAGCGAGGTCATCGCCGCGGCGCGGGCATCGACGGCGATTTTCTGCCGCTTTCCGGTACGCAATGCCCAGAGGTCGTTGGCCGCCACGCCGCGGGCGGCCAACGCCATCGCCAGCGTCTCGCCGATGCGGAACGGCGTTCGGAACAACGGGTCGCTGCCGGTCATCGTGACTTCCCCGGCATCGAGCGCGCTGCCGGCGCGGATCGCCATCAGTTCGGCGAAGGCGCCGGATAAGCTTTGCTCTGCAGATGTCATGTGCGGCGCCTGTTTGTGCTGCTGAATCGATTTCTCAAATATTGGCCTGCAGTGCATCGGGGTTTTTCTCATTGTGGACAATATGATGCAGGTGGAATCCAAGCTGTGAGCCAGCCTAGAGAGTGGCCCGTCATGGCTGAAATAGTTTGACCCGATGCCAGCCATCTGAATGGGAGATAACGCTGCAGAGTGTGGTTTGACTGCTATGAGAAGACAGGGCGGGCGAGCTGCAAGTTTATGTAATGGCAGTGATTTCCGATCCTCGCGCGACGGGTGTCGGCGGTGGCATTATCAATATGTAACTCTTTGCCGGGGCCGGCGATCCGCTAAACCGGTGCCATGACACCCGCCCTCAAGCCGCTGGACCTGTGCCAGCGGAACATCGCTGCGTTACGAGACTGCCTGCCCAAGGTGCAATCACCGCGGCTGGCCGATTTCATCCGCTACATGCTGTCGATCCATCCGCCCGGCCGGCTGCCGCGGCGGCAGAATTTCGATCCGATGGAAATTCCCTCGCTGCTGTCCGGCGTGGTGCTGGTCACGGTGCATCGCGAGGTGGACCGCACCCGCTTCAAGATGAAGGTGGTAGGGCAGGATGTGATCGATGCGTCCCCGGTCACGATCGGACACCGCTACCTCGACGAGATCGTCGCCGAATTGCCGGCGGCCTCCATCATCATCGATACGCGACAGAAAGTGCTGGAAACCGGCCATGCCTATCTGCGGCAGGGGCCGCCGACCATGCCCTTCACCTTCAAGATGACGGTGCTGGAATATATCCATTGTCCGTTGGCTGAGGATGGCGAAACCATCGACCAGATCGTGTCCTTCTTCAGCTATCGCGGCCACAAGGGCGCGCCTGCCGGCTGACCTGCGTCAGCCGGCGCACGTAATCTGTGCAGATTGTAGGGTTTCTGCAAAGATGATGGGCAGATTCCGGCAGCTGTGCCTGCACCCATAACGGCAGATTAAGGGCAAGGCGCAAATCGGCATACGACATCCCTGACATGCTCGGTCACCCTTGATGGTGAAACCGGCGATCCCTGCGCGGTCCTCTCTGATCGCAAACAGTCATCGACGGCGACATCGGTAACCAAGGGGAATCGACAATGATCACGCATACGATGCAGAAGGTGCTTTGTGCGGCTGCGCTGATTGCGCTGCCGTTTTCAGCCACGGCAGCCGACAAGGTCCGTTTCCAGACAGATTGGCTTCCGTCCGGCGAACACGCGATGTTCTACGGCGGCTGGCAGAAGGGCATTTACGCTGCCGAAGGCATCGACGTCACCATCACGCGCGGCTATGGCTCGGGCGATACGGTGACCAAGCTGGCCGGCGGCGCCGCCGATTTCGGCATTGCCGATCTGGGGGCCGTGCTGACCGCGCGGGCGCGGGCGAATGTCCCGGTCAAGGCCATTGCCATCAACTACCAGTTTTCACCGCATTCGCTGTTCGTGCTGAAAAGCTCCGGGATCACCAATTTCAAGCAGATCCAGGGCAAGAAGGTCAGCACCACGCCCGGCAATTCGCACCAGCTGTATTTCCCCAAAGTGGCGGAACTGGCGGGCGCCGATCCGAGCAAGATCACCTGGGTGAACATGGATGGTGCGGCGATGGCCGCGCAACTCATCGCCAAGAATATCGATGCGGCGCCGTTCTATTCGATCCACCACTATTACCAGAACAAGGCTGCCGTGGCGGCCAAGGAAGAGATCGTCGTGCTGCCGTTCGTGGAGACCGGCTTTGCCATCTATGCGGCGACCGTGATCGCAACCGACAAGATGATTGCCGAGAAACCGGATCTGACCAAGCGGTTCCTGCTGGCGACGCGCAAGGCCTATGAATGGGCCAATGCCAATCCCGAAGAGGCCTGCAAGGCGCATGTCGAGAAGATTCCGGAAGTGGCGCTGGATGACTGTATCGGCAGCGTGAAGGCGACCACCAAGTTCGTCTTCGCTGACTACAACAAGGCCACCGGCTACGGCAAGGAAACCGCCGAACGCCTGAACTTCACCTGGCAGGTGGTGGCGGAGTCGCAGAATCTGGACAAGTCCTGGAATCCGGCCCAGGCGGTGGATACCAGCCTTCTGAGCAAGTGACGCATCCAGCGGGGGACCGGTCGTGATCACTATTGACCGCGCATCCAAGGTGTTCCTGACGCGCGACGGTGAAGACATCGTCGCGCTGAAGGATGCCTCGCTCACCATCGGCGACTGCGAGTTCATCGCCCTGGTCGGTCCCTCGGGCTGCGGCAAATCCACCTTGCTCCGCCTGATCGGCGGCCTGCTGCCGCTCAGCAACGGAACCATCACCATCGACGGCGCCATGGTCACCGGGCCGCGCGAAGACACCGGCATCGTGTTCCAGGCACCAACCCTGCTGCCCTGGGCCACGATCAAGGACAATGTGCTGTTTCCGCTCAGCCTGATGGGCAAGCTGCGGCCCGACAGCAAGGCCAAGGCGAGCCAGCTGCTTGACATGGTCGGTCTCGGCGGGTTCGAGCAGAAATATCCCCGCGAACTCTCTGGCGGCATGCAGCAGCGCGCCGCCATCTGCCGGGCGCTGCTGCATGATCCCTCCGTGCTGCTGATGGACGAACCCTTCGGCGCGCTGGATGCCCTGACGCGGGAAGAGCTGACTCTGGAACTGCTGCGGATCTGGACCGAGCGGCCGAAGACCATTGTGTTCGTGACCCATTCGATTCCCGAAGCGGTACTGCTGGCCGACCGTGTGGTGGTGATGTCGCCGCGCCCGGGCCAGATCGTCGAGATCATCGATGTGCCGCTGTCGCGGCCGCGCAGCTTCGACCAGGAAGGCAGCGAGGCCTTCCAGGGCTGCGCCCGCCGCATCCGCGAACTGATTTTTGGCCGGAGGGGCGCCCGTGCAGCCTGACGCCATCGTCTTGCCGACGCCGGCACCGCGCCGGAAAAAAGCGGCGCTGTGGCGTCGCACCCAGGAATTCTGGCTGCCGCTTGTTGTGCTCGCGCTGCTCGTCCTGGCCTGGGAAATCGCCTGCCGGGCCTTTGGCGTCCCGGCCTTTCTGCTGCCCAGCCCCAGTGCGATCTGGGGCGAAACCTGGGCCATGCGCATGCAGGTGCTCACCCATGCCGGCGCCACCCTGACAACCGTTATGGTCGGTTTCCTGGTGTCGGTGATCATCAGCCTGCCGCTGGCCGTGGCGCTGACATCCTCGCGGATGATCGCCAATGCGATCTATCCGATCCTGATCCTGACCCAGTCGATTCCGAAGGTGGCGCTGGCGCCGATCCTGGTGGTCGTACTGGGCGCCAACGAACTGCCGCGCATCGTCATCACCTTCCTGGTCGCCTTTTTCCCGCTGGTGCTGTCCTGCGCCGCCGGCCTGCTGGCGGTGCCGCCGGAACTGCTGGAGCTGGGGCGGGCCTGCAAGGCCAGCCGGTGGCAGGAACTGGTGCGCATCCGGCTGCCCTTTGCCATGCCGATCGTGTTCAGCGGGCTGAAGGCGGCGATTGCCCTGGCGGTGGTGGGGGCCGTGGTGGCGGAATTCGTCAATGCGGATCGCGGCCTGGGTTACCTGATCGTCAGTGCGACGGCATTTTTCAAGGTGCCACTGGCCTGGGGTGCGCTTATCCTGCTGTCCTTCATGGGCATCGTGCTGTTCCAGATTGTCGTCGCCATCGAACGCATTCTGGTGCCCTGGTCGAACGATAACGGAAAACAGTGAGGAAAGCCGGCATGGCAAAGCGCAAGACGATCATCCGCGGCGGTAAAATCGTCAACATCGCCAAGCATCGCGCCGATGCGGCCGATATCCTGATCGCCGGCGACACCATTGTTGAAATCGGCAAGCCCGGCATGGCGGCGCCGGCCGATGCCATTGTGATCGATGCGCGGCGCCGCCTACTGCATCCCGGCCTGATCAATGCTCATACGCATGGCCATGGCAACCTCGCCAAGGGCATGGGTGATCGCTGGACGCTGGAACTGCTACTCACCGCCGGACCGGCGATCAGCGGCAACCGCACGCTGGACGACAAGTATCTCACCACGCTGATCGGCGCTGCCGAAGGCCTGCTGAAAGGCTGCACGGCGGTTTACGATCTCACCGTTGAATTCCCCATGCCCTCGGTGGAAGGCCTGCAGGCCTGCGCCCAGGCCTATGCCGATGCCGGCATGCGCGCCGTGGTCGCCCCGATGGTGGCCGACCGCACCTTCTTCGAGGCGGTGCCGGGCCTGATGGAGCGCCTGACGCCCGGCCTGCAGAAGGATGTCGAACGGCTGCGGCTCGCGCCCTATAAGACCAGCGTGAAGGCGATCCGCAAGGCGCTGAAGGCTTGGAATTACGATCACGATCTGGTGCGGCCCGCGGTTGCCCCCACCATTCCGCATCATTGCTCGGACGAATTCATTGCCGACTGCGTGCGGATCGCCCGCGACTTCGATGTCGCCATGCACAGCCATGTTTCGGAATCCAAGCTGCAGGTCATTGCCGGCTACAAGCGCTATGGCAAGTCGCTGACCAGTCATATGGACGACATGGGCGCGGTTGGTCCGAACTTCACCGTGGCGCATGGCGTGTGGCTGGATGACGACGACATGAAGCGGCTGGGCGACAAGGGGGCCTCGGTGGCGCACAACCCCGGCAGCAACATGCGGCTGGGCAGCGGCCTGGCCGATGTGATCGGCATGCTGCGCCGCAAGGTCAACCTGGGCATCGGCACCGATGGCGCCAACTGCTCGGATAACCAGAATATGTATGAATCGATGCGACTGGCCTCGATGGTGTCGAAGGTGCGCGGCCCCGATATCGCCGACTGGCTCACCACCGACCAGATCCTGGAGGCGGCGACCGTCGGCAGTGCCAAGGCGCTGGGCTTCGAGGGAAAGCTGGGGCGGATCGAGAAGGGCTACAAGGCCGATATTGTTTTCCTCGATCTCGACAGCATCAACTGGATTCCGTTCAACGATCCGGTCAACCAGCTGGTGCATACCGAGGATGGCACATCGGTCGATGCCGTCATGGTCGGCGGCAAGATGGTGGTGGAGAATCGCAAGCTGGTGAATGTCGATCTGGCCAAGCTGGCAAAGCAGGCCGAGACCGCGCGGGCCCGGCTGGAGGCGATCAACAAGCCCAACCGCCTGCTGTACGATAAGCTGGAAAAGACCGTTGCCAGCTATTGCAGTGGCCTGTGCAAGGAGCCGCTGCATATCCATCGCTACGGCGCGCCGCTCGGCAGCCACAGCCATGGCCACAAGCACAAGCATCACTGAGATCGCCAGTAGGCAGCCGGAGCGGTGATCGGTTAGGCTGCGGTCAGCCATAAACCCAGACGGCAGACCCGCAGCATGACCGATCACCGGCTTGAACCGACCCCCGATACCGTTCACTGGGGCTTCTTCGATGCCACCTTGCAGCCGGTGCTCACCGTGGCATCGGGCGCCAGCGTCACCATCCGCACCGTCTCGGGCGGCGCCGATGTGATTCCGCCCGCCAGCGCTGGTCTGGCCGTGTTACCCGAACACCGCACCATCGTTGAAACCCTCAAGCCCGTGCTGCCCGGCCATATCCTGACCGGGCCGGTGGCAATCGAAGGCGCGATGCCGGGCGATGTGCTGGAGGTGCGGATCGAGGATGTGCGGCTGATCCAGGACTGGGGCTGGAATGCCAACCGGCCGCTGCGCGGCAGCCTGCCACATCGCTTTCCCGAAGGCCGGCTGCTGCAGATTCCGATCAACCGCAATGCGATGACGGCAACATGCCCCTGGGGCTCGGTGGTGCCGCTGCGGCCGTTCTTCGGTGTGATGGGTGTGTCGCCGCGACCATCCTATGGCCGGGTTTCCACCATCGAGCCGCGCGAATACGGCGGCAATATCGACAATCGCGAACTGATCGCCGGCACCAGGCTGTTCCTGCCGGTCTTCGTGCCCGGCGCGCTGTTCTCCACCGGTGACGGCCATGCCTGCCAGGGCGATGGCGAGGTCAATCTCACCGCGCTGGAAACCGCACTGGAAGGCGACTTCACTTTTGTGCTGCACAAGGGCCGCAGCCTGCCGCGACCGCGCGCGGTGACGCCGACGCATCTGATCACCATGGCCTTTGACCCCGACTTGGACGATGCGGCGACGCGGGCGCTGGAAGACATGATCGACCTGCTCGGCGCCGTGGCCGGCCTGGCCGCGAATGATGCCTATGCGCTCTGCAGCCTGGCCTGCGACCTGCACATCACCCAACTGGTGGATGGCAACAAGGGCGTTCATGCGATGCTGCCCTTCGACGTACTGCCGCAGGTAGAACAGTCTGCCATTGCCGGGTTCTAGGCGGGCGGGCGGCCTCCCTCGGGCGGCTTAAAAAAGCCACACTGCGGGACCAGCCTACTGGTCGGCCGTGCTGTGCGGCCCTATCTGATTTAGTGAGCCGTGCGCGATGCACGGGGGAAGCAGCCGTCGCACGGCCTTTTCAGCGGGATGACCGGCGCAAGCGGGCGCCATCCCGGAGGAGGAACGTCATGGCTCATGTCACGCATCATCATTCATCCGGACATCCGGAGCCCAGGGTGAAAACACGCCGCTGGCAGGACTGGACCAACATGGTGCTCGGTCTGCTGCTGGCGGTATCGCCCTGGTTGCTTCAGTTCACCGGCCTGGATGCGGCGACGCTCAATGCCGTCATCATCGGCGGCCTGATCTTTGCGCTGTCGGCGCTCGCGCTGACCCTGCTCGATCGCTGGGAAGCCTATATCAACGGCCTGCTCGGCCTGTGGGCGGTGCTGTCGCCCTGGCTGATCGGCTTCACCAGCTACGATATGGCGCTGATCGCCCATATCGGGCTTGGTGCCGGCGTGGTGGTGGTTGCCGCGATCGAGATATGGCAGGTCGGCAGTCCCGACGCCGTTTGATCTGTCTGTAGATTGGCGCGGCGCAGGCCGCGACCCCAGCGATTAGAACAGATTTGCATTTGCTCAAGCAGCGAGACTGCAACGCCGTGCGCAAGCCGGCAGGAGGTGTGTCATGCTGAAACCGTTCCTCTATCGCCATTAGCAGGACTGGGCCGATCTGCTGCTCGGACTTGCGGTGCTGGCATCGCCATGGCTGCTGGCTTTCAGCGAGGTGCCGGCGCCAACCTGGAACGCGGTGATCGTCGGCAGCGCCATCGTGATGCTCTCGGCCTTTGCCATCGCCCGGCTGGAGCCATGGGAAGAGTGGCTCAATATCGGTCTCGGCCTGTGGCTGATCGTGTCGAGCTGGGTGCTGGATTACGGCGCCGCCCATCAGGCGATTGCCAGTCATGTCAGCATCGGCCTGCTGATCACCCTGCTGGCGGCTTCGGAGCTTTGGGAGGAGAGCCAGGGCAGGGCGACCGCCGAAGCGGGACAGCAGGAACTGAAGCTGCCCTGATCGCAGTCTGTTGAAATGAAAACGGCCCGGGTGTCTCCCGGGCCGCAATCTTCATCCAGGCTGCTGCCGTTTTACTGGCAGGACAGGCACTCGTCGTAATCGACGGCTTCGCGCGGACCGCCGGCAGCGGTGGCCGCCGCCATGGCAACCAGCGGCAGTTCCG
>NZ_CALRUC010000119.1:0-13419 GCF_943371255.1 Ferrovibrio terrae
CAGCAGCGGCAGGACGGCGAGCAGCAGGGCGGCGCGCGGGCTCATGGGATCAGCGGGTCATAGGATCAGGATGGCGCGGAAGTCGTTCACGTTGGTCAGGGTCGGCCCGGTCATGATCAGGCTGCCGGCGGCCTGGAAGAAACCGTAGCCGTCGTTGTTGGCCAGGCAGGCCTTCACATCGATGCCCTTCATGGCCGCGCGCGCGATGCTGTCCGGCCGCAACAGCGCGCCGGCATTGTCCTCGCTGCCGTCGATGCCATCGGTATCGGCGGCCAGCGCGTAAATGCCTTCGGCCCCATCCAGCGCCACGGCGAGCGCGGTGAGGAATTCGGCATTGCGACCGCCGCGGCCCTTGCCGCGCATCGTCACCGTGGTCTCGCCGCCCGACAGCAGCACGCAGGGCATGCCGGCCGGCTGGCCATGGCGGCGCACCTGGCGCGCGATGCCGGCCATCACCATCGCCACCTCGCGCGCCTCGCCCTCGATGGCATCGCCCAGGATCACCGGCGTGATGCCGGCTGCGCGCGCCACCTGCGCGGCGGCTTCCAGTGCCATCTGCGGCGTGGCGATCATCACGGTCCTGGTATTGGCAAAGGCCGCAGCGCCGGGCTTGGGCGTCTCGCCCTTGCCGGCCTTGAGATGCTGCAGCACCGCCGGCGGCAGCTGGATGCCGTATTTATCGATCACCGCCAGCGCATCGGCAAAGCTGGTCGGATCGGGCACCGTGGGGCCCGAGGCGATCACCGCCGGATCGTCGCCCGGCACATCGGAGATCAGCAGCGACACCAGCGGCGCCGGTGCAGCGGCAGCGGCGAGCCGGCCGCCCTTGATGGCGGAGAGATGTTTGCGCAGGCAGTTCATCTCGGTGATGTTGGCGCCGCAGGACAGCAGCGCCTGGTTCACCGCCTGCTTGTCGGCTAGTGTCAGGCCCGGTGCCGGCAGCGCCAGCAGCGCCGAGCCGCCGCCCGAGATCAGGCACAGCACCTGGTCATCCGGCCCCAGCCCCTGCACCTTGCGCAGGATCAGCGCCGCGGCTTTCTCGCCCGCCGAATCCGGCACCGGATGCGCCGCCTCCACCACCACGATGCGCTCGCAGGGCACATCATGGCCGTAGCGCGTCACCACGATGCCATCCAGATCGTCCAGCCGGTCCTGCGGCCAGTGCTGCTCCACCGCCCGGGCCATGCTGGCGGCGGCCTTGCCGGCGCCCACCACCACGGTGCGGCCCCGGGCCGGTGCGGGCAGATGCGGCGGCAGGCAGACGGCGGGATCGGCGGCCTGGCGCGCCGCCCGGAACATCGCCTGCAGCAGGCTGTCCGCGTCCAGGCTCATCGCTGCTCCAGTGCGGGCAGCCTGAAGGCGCCGGGGCCGCCGAGCACGCGTTCGGCTTCCAGCGCCGCCATGGCGATGTGATACGGCGTGCTGGCCGGCAGGTAGTCGCTGTCGGGCTGCAGGGCGCGGTTGAGAAATTCATGCGCGCCGCCCGATACGCCCGCAATCGGCCCGACGAAATAGTGTTTGGTGATGAAGCCGATCCAGTGCGACAGCGTGGCCCAGTCTGCCGCGTCGCCGGTCTGTCGCGCCAGCGTGGCATAGGCCTTGATGCATTCGGTCACCGGCCAGATGCGCTTGCGGTCATTGACCACATTGCCATCGCTGTCGACATGGAAATAGATGCCGCCATGCTCGGGGTCCACGCCTTTGGCATTCGCCCAGTCGATCAGCAGCGCCGGTGAGGTCTTATAGACGGCCAGGCCGGTGAAATCGGCATACTCGTTCAGCAGCCATGCCCATTCATAGAGATGGCCCGGCTGGATCAGCCGGCCTTTCTCCGGATGCGGCCGGCCGGCGGTGTCGAAATGCTCCAGCACCTTGGCGCCATCATGCGAGCGCAGCTTCTCGGTATAGATCGCCACCATATGCTGGGCATCGCGCAGGAATGCCCTGTCCTGTGTCGCCGCATAGAGCGACAGATAGGCTTCCAGCAGATGCATATGCGGATTCTGTTCCAGCGCGGTGTCGCGCGGGGTCCAGTCGCGCGCCGCCGTCTCGGCCAGCCAGCCCTGCGGCAGCTGCATGTGCCGTTTCACCAGATCGTTGGTCTTGCGCGCCCAGTCGATGGCCTCGGGTTTTTTGAAGATCGCGGCATAATGCGCCAGCCCGAACATCACGAAGGCATGGCCGTAGAGATCCTTGGTGGTATCGGCCGGCCGGCCGTCATCGCCCAGGCTGAAGAACCAGCCGCCATGCGCGGCATCCCAGAACCGCCCGGTCAGGTCGGCGAACAATGCATGGGCGCGGTCGGCGAACAGCGCCGTTCCGCTGACGCGCCAGGCCTGGGCAAAAAAGAACAGCTGGCGGCCGATCACCATGCTGCGGCGATAGCCCAGCGGCGCCGGCGTCAGATCGGCCTGCAGCCGTTCGATGCCATGCCCGCCGGCATCGTGCCAGCCATGGGTGGCCCACAGCCGGGCCATGTCATCCAGCACATAGGATACGAACCGGCCGGCGGCGGCACGCTGCGCGTCGGTGAAGGTCGCGGTCTCTGGCGCGGTCATCAACTCAGTCATCGCTTACTCGGCATCTCTTACGCGGGCATTCCCTGCGCTGGACCGGCAGGCCGGTGCAGAAAGTGGCGCATTGCTGGGCAACACGGCGAATTCATTGCCACGTCCGGCCGGATATTTCGAGGCGTCCCGGGCCAACAAAGATTTCCCCCATAAAAATATCCCGGCCCAAGCCGGCAGCGTCAACCGCGCTTGGCCTGGGCCGAAAGGCGGTGCTATGGTCTTGAAACTGTATACAATCCCCCAGCGTTCCGACAGGACTTCGCCCATGGCCGCCCACCGCTTTGCCGACCGCATGCTCGCGCAGCTCGACGAACTTGGCCGCATCAGTGAAAGCCCCGACTTTCTGGCCCGCACCTTCCTGGTGCCGCAACACCAGCAGGCGCATGAGCGCGCCGCCGCCTGGATGCGCGAGGCCGGCATGGAGGTCGAGCATGATTCGGCCGGCAATGTGGTGGGCCGCTATGCCGGCACCGACCCGGCCGCCCCGGCCCTGATGACCGGCTCGCATCTCGACACCGTGCGCAATGCCGGCAAATACGACGGCATGCTGGGCGTGATCGCGCCGATCGCCTGCATCGCCGACCTGAACGCACGCGGCAAGCGGATGCCGTTTCCCATCGAGGTGATCGGCTTCGCCAATGAAGAAGGCACCCGCTTCGGCTCGGCCATGACCGGCAGCCGCGCGGTGGCCGGCACCTTCGATCCCGCCATCCTGGAAGCCAGGGACAAGCAGGGCATCAGCATGGGCGACGCCTACCGGAGCTTCGGCCTCGATCCGGCCAAAGTCGGCTTCTGCGCCCGCAAGCCGGGCAGCATCGCCGCCTTCGTGGAACTGCATATCGAGCAGGGTCCGGTACTGGAAAACGAGGGCCTGGCGCTGGGCGTGGTGACGGCGATTTCCGGCGCGCACCGTTTCCGCGTCGAGATCACCGGACTTGCGGGTCACGCCGGAACGGTACCGATGGGCCAGCGTCAGGATGCCCTGGTGGCGGCGGCCGAGATCGTGCAGTACATCGAAAAGCGCTGCACCGGCACGCCGACGCTGGTCGGCACCGTGGGCATGCTGGAAGCCCTGCCCGGCGCGATGAACGTGATCCCCGGCAAGGCGGTGTTCTCGATCGACGTGCGCGCCGGCGAGGACGACCTGCGCGACCTCGCCGCCGACGACATCCTGAAGCAGATCGGCGTGATCTGCGCCGGCCGCAAGCTGGAATACAAGATCACCGAGCTGTACAACAGCACGGCGACGCCCTGCCATCCCAAACTGATGGATGCCGCCGAGGCCGCCATCAAGGCGCAGGGCGTGCCGACCATGCGGCTGCCATCGGGTGCCGGCCACGATGCCGCGACGCTGGCGCCGCTCTGCCCGATCGCGATGATCTTCATGCGCTGCACCCGCGGCATCAGCCACAACCCGCTGGAGGCGGTGCTGCCGGAAGATGTCGAACTCGCCACCGGCGCGCTGCTGCATTTCATCGAGCATTTCAAACCCGTCCAGTAAACCGGGCCTCTGCGCCCGCATGACCTGTTGAGCTGAGAGCCATGGCCAAAAAGAAAAAGACTGCCGCCCCGAAGAAGAAGATCGATATCGTTGCAAAGGCGCTGGGCAAGAAGCCCTATCCGCGCGACCTCTATGGCTACGGCCCCACCACGCCGGATCCGAAATGGCCGGGCGGCGCCAAAGTCGCGGTCAACTTCGTGCTCAATTACGAAGAGGGCGGCGAGCGCAGCATCCTGCATGGCGACAAGGTGTCGGAAACCTATCTGACCGAAATCCCCGGCGGCACGCCGCGCGTGAAGCAGCGCGACCATGCCACCGAGTCGGTCTATGACTACGGCGCGCGGGCCGGCGTATGGCGCGTGCTGCGCCTGTTCCAGGAACGCGGCATCCACTTCACCTCCTGGGCTGTCGGCATGGCGGTGGCGCGCAACCCGGAAGCAGCATTGGCCATGCATGAGCAGGGCCACGAAGTGGCAAGCCACGGCTGGCGCTGGTTCGATTACAACGGCCTCTCCATCGCGCGCGAACGTGCCGACATGAAGCTGGCGATCGAATCGATCCGCCAAGCGACAGGCGGCCAGCGTCCGCTCGGCTGGTATTGCGGCCGCTTCTCGGAAAACACGCTGAAGCTGGTCGCCGAAGACGGCGGCTTCGTCTACTCATCCGATTCCTACGACGACGATCTGCCCTACTGGACCACGACCGGCGTGAAAAAGCCGCAGCTGATCGTGCCCTACACCTTCGACAACAACGACATGAAATTCGGCCAGCTGCATGGCTTTGCTACCGGCGTCGATTTCGAGAACCATGTCCGCGATGCCTTCGACATGCTCTACAAGGAAGGCGGCGACGGCGCGCCGAAGATGATGACCATTGCGCTGCATGCCCGGCTGATCGGCCGGCCGGGCCGCGCCGCGGCGCTCGCCCGCCTGATGGATTACATCCAGGGCCACGACAAGGTGTGGATCGCCAAACGCATCGAGATCGCCGAGCACTGGAAGACAGTGCATCCGTATAAGGGCTAGGGTCGCGCCACCCTGACACCCGTCATCCCCGGGCTTGACCCGGGAATCCATCTGCGCGTTCCGATGCACTGATGGTCGGGATGGACCCTCGGGACAGGCCCGAGGGTGACAACTTTTGATACGACTCCATTTCGGAGTCTTCTTGGCCGATTCATCGCCGCAGACGGCTATGCGCCTGCAGATGATGGCGTGAAACGCTGTAATTGAGGTGTGGAAGCAGGCTGCATAAATTTACCGCCCCTTCGCGCTGCCGGCGAGCCGGGCGAACACATCCTGCAGGTCAACCGGGCGGCGCTTGGCCGCATTCAGGTCGAGGCCGCCTTCCAGCCGCAGCAGATGCTCTTCCATGTAGCGCACCGCACCGGCGGCATCATGCGCGGCCAGCCGGTCGATCAGGATGCCGTGTTCCTCATGGCTGCACATCGCATTGCCCGGCGCCTCGTAGATCGCGACGATCAGCGAGGTGCGCGAGATCAGCGCGCGCAGAAACACGGTGAGCGGCTCGTTCTGCATCAGCTTGGCGAGTTCCATGTGGAATTCGCCGGCCAGCTTGATGGCGCCGCGCCGGTCGCGCGTCTTCTCGGCCTCATGCTCATGCGCCACGAAGCGGCGCAGGCCGGCCAGCTGTTCGGGCGTGATGCGGCGCGCCAGTTCGGCGGCGATGCCGGTTTCCACCACGCGGCGGGCAGCGAACACATCGCGCGCCTCTTGCACACTCGGCTTGGTCACCGAGGCGCCGCGATTGTGCTGCAGCGTCACCAGGTTGAGATTCTCATGCGCCAGCGCCAGCAGCACCTTGCGGATGCGTGTGCGGCTGACCCCAAAGGCCTTGGCCAGCACATCCTCGGGCAGCTTGGTGCCCGGCATGATGATGTGGTCGACAATGGCGGTGTAGACGCTGTCATAGATCGTGGCGTCGTCGATGGTGGCGCGGCTGCCGCCCGCACCAGCTTTGCGGCCGGGCCCGGATTTGCCGCCGGTCTGGGGCAGGCGCGGCACCGCCATCGCCTCGGCGGCCGTGATCTTGCGACCGCTCGCCCGCGAAGGGGCCGCCTTGCCGGATGCCGGCTTCACTGCTGGCGATTTCACTGCTGGCGATTTCGCTGCTGCCTGTACCATGCGCCGTCCGCCGGCCAGCCGAATCGACCGGACAATCCTTTGGCCGGATCGTATACGATTACCGGATTTCCGGTCTATATGCGGTCGCGCCCACCATGACCGTCCGGGTGCGGAACCTCCTGCCCCGTCATGCGTTTTCCTGCCTGTCTCGCGTTCTGCGTCAGGAAAGGCCCGGCCCATGGCCCAGTTCCTCGTTACCGGCGGCTGCGGCTTCATCGGCTCGCATCTGGTCGACCAGCTGCTGCGCCAGGGCCACCGGGTCCGCGTGCTGGATGATCTCTCCAGCGGCCGCACCCAGAATCTGGCACCCGAGGCCGAGCTGATGCTGGGCGATGTCGTCGATCCCGCCATTGCGGCGCTCGCCATGGCCGGGGTCAGCGGCTGTTTCCACCTTGCCGCCGCTGGCACGGCGGCCAGCCGGGAAGACTGGCTCGGCACCCATCGCACCAATCTGGGCGGCACTATTGCCGTCTTCGATGCCGCGCGCTCCCGCGCCGTGCCCGTGGTCTATGCGTCATCGGCCGCCGTCTATGGCGACAGCAACGACCAGCGCCTGTCGGAGATGGCGGCAACACGACCACTCACTGCCTATGGTGCCGACAAGCTGGGCTGCGAGTTGCACGGTCGCATCGCCGCCAGCCTGCATGGCGTGCCCACCGCCGGCCTGCGACTGTTCAATGTCTATGGCCCGCGCCAGGATCCGGCGTCGCCCTATGCCGGCGTGATCAGCATTTTCACCGCCCATGCCGCCAGCAGCACGGCCATGCCGCTGCATGGCGACGGCGAACAGCAGCGCGATTTCATTTTCGTCGCCGATGCGGTGGCGCATCTCGTCGCGGCGATGGATCGCCTGCTTGAACGCCAGCGCGACCGCCGCCCGGCTGCGGCAGCGGTGTTCAACATCTGCACCGGCCAGCCGACCCGCATCCGGGATCTCGCCGCGCTGATCGCGCGCCTGAGCGGCCAGCCGCCGCAGGTGGCCGCAACGCCGTCCCGCGCCGGCGATATCCGCCGCCTGATCGGCGATCCCACGGCGGCGATCCGGCATCTGCGCGTGGCCGCCACCACAGCGCTGGAAGACGGCCTGCGCATCACGCTCACGCGCCTGCAGCCCGAACCGCCGCCCAGGCTGCATCCGGCAGCCCCCTTCGCCGTGCACTGGTCGAGCCGCCTGCTGTCGCAGTAGGCGGCGGCGTATATAAATCTGCCGGTATAATACAACCCGTCATGCCCGGGCTTGTCCCGGGCATCCAATCGCCCTTACCGCAGCGCTCAGTTCTTAGACCAGCGTCTCGTAAAGATCCTGCCATTCCAGATTCACGGCATGGATCATTTCCAACTTGCGGCTGCGCGTCCAATGCTTGATAGCTTTTTCCCGCTGGATGGCATCCCGAATATCGTCATGTGGCTCGATATAAATGAGACGCTTCAGCCCGTACTTTTTGGTGAAGCCATCCACCAAGCCCTCGCGATGCTCCCATGCTCGGCGTGCAATATCGGACGTCACTCCGACATAGAGTGTGCCATTGGGTTTGTTCGTAACAATGTATACCCATCCACCGGCCATGCCCTGACGCTGGCATGGGATGGATGCCCGGGACAAGCCCGGGCATGACGGGTAATGTGAACCTTCTGATTCGCATAACACCATCGCCCCATGTCCATTTCCTCGCCTGATCCCGCCTCCGCCTCGCTCACGCCCGCCATCGCCGCCGGGCTGCTCTCGGCCTTCGTCGGCTTCGCTTCGTCCTTTGCGGTGATCCTGCAGGGCCTGATCGCCGTCGGCGCCAGCCAGGCCCAGGCGGCATCCGGCCTGATGGCGCTCAGCATCGCCATGGGACTTTGCGCCATCATCCTCAGCCTGAAAACCAGAATGCCGATCAGCATCGCCTGGTCGACGCCGGGCGGCGCGCTGCTGGCAGCAAGCGCCGGCCAGGAGATCGCCGGCGGCTTTGCCGGCGCGGTTGGCGCCTTCCTGATCTGCGGTGCGCTGCTCACGCTGGCCGGCCTGTGGAAACCGCTCGGCCGCGCCGTCGCCGCAATTCCGCCGGCGCTCGCCAATGCCATGCTGGCCGGCATTCTGCTCGGCCTGTGCCTCGCGCCGGTGAAGGCGGTGGCCGCGCTTCCCGTTGCCGGTCTCAGCATCGTCATCGTCTGGGCGCTGGTGGCGAAATTCAAACGCCTCTACGCCATGCCGGCCGCCGTGCTAGTGACGCTCGGCTTCATCATCGCCGGCGGCGAGATCAGTGCAGCAAGCCTCGGATCACTATGGCCGCAGCCGGTGCTCGTCATGCCTGCATTCTCCGCCAGCGCCCTGCTCGGCATCGCGCTGCCGCTGTTCATCGTCACCATGGCCTCGCAGAACATCCCCGGCATCGCCGTGCTGCAGGCCAATGACTATCGCCCCGATCCGGCGCCGCTGTTCCGCGCCACCGGCATCTTCAGCCTGCTGGGAGCGCCGTTTGGCGGCCATGCGGTCAACCTCGCTGCCATCACGGCGGCGATCTGTGCCGGGCCCGAGGCGCATCCCGATCGCGACAAACGCTGGATCGCCGCCGTGGTGGCCGGCATCGGCTATATCATCTTCGGCCTGCTGGCGACGGCGGCCACCGCGGTGTTCAGCGCCGCGCCGCCGGTGCTGATCCAGGCGGTTGCCGGCCTGGCGCTGCTGGGGGCCTTTGCCAATGCGCTGGTCATGGCGCTGTCTGAGGCGCAGAGCCGCGAGGCGGCCGCCATCACCTTCATCGTCGCCGCCAGCGGACTCACGCTGTTCGGCATCGGCGGCGCCTTCTGGGGCCTGATCGCCGGCGGTGCGATTCTGGCGCTGACGCGGTGGAAGCGGGGAACCTGAACGATGGTGGCGGGTTTCTTCTTCATCAGGAGGAACCCGCCATGGCCGAACAGCCCAAGCCGAACCCGAAACCGCCCACGACACCGCCCGACAGGCCGCAGCCGAAAACGCCAATCGGCGATCCGCCCAGCAAGGACAAGCCGCGCATCGCACAACCGAAGCAGATGACGCTCGAACCCGGCGAGCATGGCCGCGACAGCGGCCCGCTGCATACCGAGCCGCTGGTGCGCAATGCGCCGCGACAGGTGCATTATGGCCCCGGCACCTATGGCAACGACCAGTTCGCGGCCGAGCATCATGATGATTTCGAAGGCGACGGCGTGAAGCCCGAAGGCCTCGACGAAGCGCAGTCAGCGCCGCGCCGGCCGACCGCCAGGCCGAAGGAAAAACGCTACGGCCGCCAGGGCGGCGAGGGCAAAGGCTAGACGGTATCCCTACCGCTTGGCCTCCAGCGCCATGCGCACCGCAAGACCGGCCAGCACGGTGCCCATCAGCCAGCGCTGCACCAGCAGCCAGAGCGGGCGTTCGGCCAGGAAGCCGGCGATGCTGCCGGCCGTCAGCGCGATCAGGCAGTTCACGCTGACGCTGATGACGATCTGGATGAAACCGAGCGTGATCGACTGGCCGAGCACGTTGCCCTGTTCCGGATTGAGGAACTGCGGCAGCAGCGACAGATACAGCATGGCGATCTTGGGATTGAGCAGGTTGGTGACCAGCCCCATGACGAAGAGCTTGCGCGGGCTGTCCTGCGGCAGCTGTTTGACCTGGAACGGCGAGCGGCCGCCGGGCTTGATCGCCTGCCAGGCCAGCCAGAACAGATAGGCGGCGCCGCCATAGCACAAAGCCTCGTAGGCATAGGGCACCACCAGCAGCAAGGCCGTGATGCCGAAGGCGGCCGAGAGCATGTAGAAGACGAAGCCGAGCGCGACGCCGCCCAGCGAGATCAGCCCGGCCACGCGGCCCTGGCAGATCGAGCGCGAGATCAGGTAGATCATGTTCGGCCCGGGCGTCAGCACCATGCCGAAGGATACGGCGGCAAAGGCCAGCAGGTTTGCGGTGGTGGGCATGGGAAGGCTCCGATGTTTTTTGCCATCCTAGCCAAGACCGGTCACCGCTTCAGCAGCGGAATTGTCAGGCGGCAATTGCGCCCGCCGCTTTCGCGCACAAAAAGCAGACAGGCGGAACCCGAAGGTCGCCGCCTGCCTGCTCCGGTCCCGTCGCTTAACGCGCGGCGGGGATGGCCTCCCTGGCCGCCCGGTCGATCACATCGGCGACCACCTTGGGCTGCGTCATGAAGACCGCGTGGCTGGCGGCGACATTCGTCACCTTCGCATTGATGCGCTTGGCCATGTGCTGCAGCATCTTCTGGTCGAAGGCCTTGTCGTCGGTGGCGATCACCGCCCAGCTGGGCTTGCTGCGCCAGGCAGCGTTCGTCAGCCTGGTGCCGAAGGCCGACAGGTTGATCGGCACCTGGGAGTCGCGCATGAAGGCGGCATCCGCATCGCTGGTATCGGCGGCGAAGCCGGCCTTGAACTTCGCCAGATCGATGAAGCCGTAGCCGTCCTTCTGCGCGTCGATGACGAATTCGGGCGGCGTGGTGAAGCCCTCATACTGCTGCGCCGAGGTCTCGCCGGCATCGGGCGAGAACGCCGAGACATAGACCAGGCCGGCGACCTTCGGGTCGATGCCGGCCTCGGTGATCACGGTGCCGCCCCAGGAATGGCCGACCAGGATGGCCGGGCCGCTCTGGCGATCCAGTGCACGCTTCGTCGCCGCCACATCGTCGGCCAGCGAGGTCAGCGGATTCTGCACGATGGTGACGCGGTAGCCGCGCCCGGTCAGCGCGTCATAGACACCGCGCCAGCCGGCGCCATCGGCGAAGGCGCCGTGCACCAGCACGACATTCCTGATCGCCTGGGTCTCGGGGATGCGGTCGGCGGCGGAAGCGCCGGTGGCGGCGGCGATGCCGGTGGCGATGATGGCGGCGCTCAACATGGTGCGGGTCTGGGTGGTCATGGCTGTCTTCCTTTTTTAATCGCGACAACTGTTATCGCGATAACAGTTGTGTAGCCGATGCCCATACACCCGTCAAGCATAATTCTTATCGCGATATTGTTTTTTGCGGTTACAATGGCCATATGCCTGGCAAGGAGCCCGCCATGACTGCGAAAAAATCCAACAATCCCGTGCCTTTGGACGATCAGGTCTGCTACGCCATCTATTCGGCGGGGATGGCCATCCAGCGAGTCTACAAGCCCCTGCTCGACCGTTTGGGGCTGACCTATCCGCAATATCTGGTGCTCAATGTGCTCTGGCGCGAGGACGGCCTGACGGTCGGCGCCATCGCCGAGCGGCTGGCGCTGGAATCGAGCACGCTGACGCCCCTGCTGAAACGGCTGGAAACCGCCGGCCTGCTGCAGCGGACCAGAAATCCGCAGAATGAACGCCAGGTCGTCATCGCCCTGACCGATCGGGGCCACGCCATCCGGTCCGAGGCCGGCTGCCTGAACGACGCCCTGCTGGCGGCCTCCAGGCAACCGGTCGCCAACCTGGGCAGCTTGAACCGCGACGTCCGCCAGCTGCGCGACGCACTCTATGAGTCTATCGGCGGCTGGGCCGCCCCGACATGACGATCACCGACATGACGATCACGGGCATGACGGTCACGGGCTGATCGCGCGCTCGAAAATCACCAGCCGCGCCGGACCGATCTCCGTATCGATCACCTGCCAGCCGCGCTTTTCATAGAAGCCCTGTACTGCCGGCCGCGCCGAGAGATACAGCCGCGCGATGCCCGCCGCGGCAGCGCGCTGCTCCACCGCCGTCACCAGCGCCGCACCAAGGCCGGCCCGGCGCCGATCCGGCGCCACCCACAATGCGGCCAGCCAGGGCGCGAGGTCCGCGCGTTCGGGCTCATCGCAGGCGATCAGCGAAACCGTGCCGCAGAAAACACCGTCACATTCCGCTGCCAGCGTAAACGGCAGATCGCCGGGCGCCAGATGCTTGCGAAAGCCCGCCTGCAGATCGGAAAGCGCACGGCCCTTATGCTGCCAGAAGGTCGCCCAGATGGCTTCGGCCACCGCATCGAGCAGGTCGGGCCGGTCCCGCAGGTCATGGATGGTGAAGGCGGCGTTCATGCCCTTCGGCTAGCATCCCCTGCCCCGGCGCGGCCAGGAAAAAATCGCGCAGGCGATCCGCCAGCGCGGCCCCGGCCTGCACCGGCATCAGATGGCCGCTGTCGATGGTATCGAACACCGCGCCCGGAATCCGTGCCGCCAGCGCACGCCCTGCCGCCGGCGGCCGCAGGCCGTCATGGCAGCCGGACAGCACCAGACAGGGCATGCCGAGCCGCGGCACATCCTGTTCCAGGTCGATCTCGGCCAGCGCGCGATTGGCATTGCCGTAGCAGAGCGGATCGTTGGCGAGGAAGCGGTCGCGATAGCGCGCATAGGCCTGCGCATCGCGCCGCATCACCGGCGGATAGGAATTCGCCAACGAGGCCTCGGCAATCGCCTGCATGCCGGCGCGGCTGGCCAGATCGGCGCGCTCGGTCAGATACTGCCGGCGCGACGGATCGACCGTGAGCGCCGGCGCACAGAGCGCCAGTGCGGCCACCTGTTGCGGCTGCCGCAGGGCAAAGGCCACCGCCAGCGCGGCACCGGCAGCGACACCGGCGAGACGATACGGCGGCGGCAGGCGCAGATGCGCCAGCAGCCGGACGAGGTCGGCGCTATGGTCGTCCGGGGTCAGGATGGTGCGCGGCTTGTCCGAGCCGCCGGCACCGCGCTGGTCATGGCGCAGGATGGTGAAATCGTCCTGCAGCAGTGCCGCCGTCTCATCCCAGCTGTCCAGGCTGCCACCCAGTTCATGCAGCAGCACCAGCAGCGGGCCGCGCCCCTGCAGCCGGTAGCGCAGGGTGATGCCATCCAGCGTGACGCAGTCAGACATCTTCGTCTCAGCGCCGGTAGGGCATGTAAAGATTGACCAGATCAGCCGGACGCACATTCACCTGCGGCGCCAGCGCGGCCAGCGTCACATGCGCGGCAAAGCCGGCGAGCAGCCACAGGCCGGCGGCATCGCGGAACACCCGCGCAGACACCACGCCGGGCCGCGCGCTCCAGTCTTTCTGTAACGCCTCAGCATCCGCGGCCGGATAGCGCACCAGCAGCAGCCGCGCGATGCCCGTGGCATCGGCCAGCACGGCATCGCCCGGCGCGACCTGTTCGGCGGTGATGCGCTGGCGCCCGATGGTGCGCGGCAGGATGCGCTTGCTCCAGGGCGTGCTGTGCGGCCCCGACACCGCGCGATAGGCATCGGTTTCCAGCGCCGCGAGGCTGTCGAGATCATACAGCG
>NZ_CALRUC010000120.1:0-13226 GCF_943371255.1 Ferrovibrio terrae
TGCCGGCCGCCAGGACACCGGCCCGCCGTGGCCGGCCACGCTCGCTGGAAACCGAAACCGCGATTCTGGAGGCGGCCTATCGCCTGGCCGCATCGCAGGGCCTGACGGCCACCACGGTCGATGCCATCGCGCGCGACTCGCAGGTTTCCAAGATGACCATCTACAAATGGTGGCCTTCGCGCGATGCCCTGCTGATCGATGCCTTCCTGCGCCAGGCCGCGGTGATGGTACCGCTGCCCGAGCAGGGCGATCCGCTCACCATCCTGCGCGACCATGCCGCCGCCTATGCCCGGGCGCTGAACGCAGATTTCGGCAAGGTGCAGGTGGCGGTGATCGCCGAGGGCATGGCGAAAAACGGGTCCGGTGCACTGTTCCGCGACCGCTATCTCAAGGCGCGCAGGGGCATCGGCATCAAGGTGATCCAGCGCGGCCAGGATGCCGGCCGCTTCCGCCGCTCAGTGCCGGCGGCCGAATTGTATGACCGGATCTACGGCACGCTGTTCTACCAGTTCCTGTTCGGCCTGCGCAAAGTGACGCCGGCTCATGCCCGCGCGCTGGTCGAATCGGTGCTGCTGCCCGACTGAGCAGCACCCAGTGCCTTCGCGCGCAGGTGGCCCCAGACCTCGCGCACCACGCGGGTGTACCCCTGTCCCTTATGCAGGATATGGCCATCGATCAGGGTGTTCAGTTTCGCCAGTGCGTGGAACGGCACCGAGGGATAGGCGTGATGTTCGACGTGATAGGGCATGTTCCAGGCGAACCAGTGCATCACCGCGTTGGTGTAGGTGGTGCGGGTATTCTCAAAGGCGCTGCCCGTCGTGGCGCAACCGGTATGCTCCGACAGCAGGTAGGGCCGCAGCAGCAGCTGGCCGAGAAACAGTGGCAGCAGCCAGGCCCATAGCAGCACGGCTGTCTGCAGCGCCAGTGAGCCGGCCAGCAGCGCGGCATAGACCAGCAGATAGAGCCGCGCCTCCAGCACGATCAGGCCGCGCTTGGCCTCGGGGATCCACGGGGCCGTCACTTTTCCGGTGATGGCATGGCGCAGCATCAGGGCAAAGCGTTTCAGCACCTGGGTGGTGCCGGAGAAGGTGAAGGCCAGCGCCAGCCAGTTGCGCGGCACCGTCTTGAACAGCAGTTCCGGATCCTTGTCCTGATCCTGGGTGTAGCGGTGATGGTCCCAGTGGAACAGCGTGTAATATTCATAGGGCAGCATGATGAGGGCGCCCGATGTTTGCCCCACCACGGCATTTATCCAGCGCGTGCGGAATGCGGTTTTATGCGCTGTCTCATGCACCGCCATGAACTGGTAGCCGATGAAATAGGCCTGCAGCAGAATCAACGGGACGGCCCACCACCAGGCTGCGGAGGCTGTCGCCGTGTGGATCAGCCAGCCGGTGCCAAGGATGGTGGCGTATTGCACCGTGATGCGGACCAGGGCCGGCATGTTGCTTTTGACGCAGAGCTCGCGCAGCTGCAGGGGCGTGATCGGGCGTTGCGTTCCGGTGAACTGGATGTCGCTGCTCATCGATACGCGCGCTCCTGGGGCTGGGGCTGCCTAAAATTCAGGCTTGGTGTTTCGTTTATATAATGTACTATTAGTACAGTTTGTTGAAACGGCGTCAAGCAGGTATCGGAGCACCGTCGGGGTCGGCTCTTTGTGGGCTTGAAATCCGGTGCTAAAAAATCTAAGGCATTTGAAGTCTAAGCCGGTTGCTGTCAGTGATCTGGCGTCAGGGATTGCGTATCGGGGATGGAGTCCTGGACATGGCCGAAGCTGCAATAGTCCATATCATCGAAGACGATGCTTCGCTGCGCGCTGCGCTGGACAGCCTGTTCCGCTCGGTCGGCATGCAGACCCGCAGCTACGGCACGGTGCAGGATTTCCTGGATGGCAGGCAGCATGCCGGGGCGCCGGGCTGCCTGGTGCTGGATGTGCGTCTGCCGGGCATGAGCGGCCTCGATTTCCAGGCCCAGCTGGCCGAGCATCAGGTGCTGCTGCCGGTGGTGATGATGACCGGGCATGGCGACATCCCGATGACGGTGCAGGCGATGAAGGCCGGCGCGGTGGATTTCCTCACCAAGCCCTTCCGCGACCAGGACATGCTGGATGCAGTGGCGGCGGCAATCGAGAGAGACCGCCAGCGCCGCAGCCAGGGCCGCACCACCCTGATCCTGCAGGAGCGCTTTGCCGCCCTGAGCCCGCGCGAACAGCAGGTGATGGCCCTGGTCACGGCGGGCAAGATGAACAAGCAGGTGGCCGGCGATCTCAAACTCAGCGAGATCACGGTGAAAATCCATCGCGGCGCCGCCATGCGCAAGATGGGCGCGCAGAGTCTGGCCGATCTGGTCCGCATGGCGGAAGCCTTGAATCTTCGGCCGAATTGAACCACTTACGCGATCATACCTGAGTATAATTCCAGCCCCGGCGGGGCATCCTATAGTCACCGGCAGAGATTCATCGGGTGCCGGGCAGATCGCAGGCATGCTCAGGGTCAGGATGCCGCGTGGACGACCGCCTCATTTCCATTATCGATGACGACGAATCGCTGCGGCTGGCGCTGGTCGGCCTGGTGCGCTCGCTGGGCTATCGCGCCAGTGGTTTCGGTTCGGCCGAGGAATTCCTGAACTCCAGTGACATTGCCGCTTCGTCCTGCCTGATCACCGATATCCAGATGCCGGGTCTCAGCGGCATCGAGCTCAAGCATCTGCTGGTCGAACGCAACTACCGCCTGCCGGTCATCATGATCACCGGGCGTGCCGACCCGTCGCTGCGCGACAGGGCACTGGCCAGCGGGGCCATCTGCCTGCTGAAAAAACCCTTCGAGGCTGCCGCGCTGCTCGACTGCATCGAACGCGCCCTGGCCGCCTGACATGGCATGAGACATGGTCTGCAGGCGGCAACCTGGCTAGACTGCGGCTGCGATGACTGAAGCCTTCACCGATAGCGCCGATCTGCTCGACCTCGTACAGGAGAGCATTTTGGTGCGCCGTCTCGATGGCCGCATCCTGTACTGGAACAAGGCGTCCGAGGCGCTCTACGGTTTCCACCGCGCGGCTGTGCTGGGGCAGGATGTCGCCGCGCTGCTGCATACCCGCTATAGCGTTCCACCGGACAGCATCGAGGCGCAGCTGCGTGACACGGGCCGCTGGGAGGGTGAGGTCACGCGTTGCACGGCCAGTGGCGCCGAGCTGCAGATCTTCGTGCGCTGGTCGCTGCGTCCGGCCGATGCCGGTGGCCCGGCCACCATTGTCGAATCCGGCCATGACATCACCGACCGCAAGCGGGCCGAACAGGCACTCGGCAACAGCGAATATCGTTACCGCAACCTGTTTCAGGCCATGGCGGCCTCGTTCTGGGAACTCGACTTCTCTGCCGTCGGCCGGATGACACGCAGGCTGCGCGAGGCCGGCGTCGCGGATCTGCGCCGCCATTTTGCCGAGAATCCGGATGTCGTGCGCGAGATGATCCGCCAGACCCGCGTGGTCGACGTCAACGACCAGTCATTGGCCCTGTTCGGCGGCGGCGACAAGGCGGCGCTGCTGCAAAGCATCGAGCCGTTTTGGCCGGACGCCAGCAGCATGGTCTATGCCGAAAGCGTGGTGGCCGCCCTGTCGCGCAAGCCGAACTACGCTGCCGAAACCCGGCTGCGCCGGCTGGATGGCCGCGAATTCGATGTGCTGTTCACCGCCTGCTTCCCGCCGGAATCGCTGGCCAAGGGCACGCTGCTGGTCGGCGTGATCGATATCAGCGAACGGGTGCGGGCACAGGGCGCGCTGCAGAAGCTGCAGGCCGATTTCGCCCATGCCGCGCGCGTTTCCATGCTGGGTGAACTGACCGCCTCGCTGGCGCATGAGGTGAACCAGCCGCTCGCCGCCATTGCCACCAATGGCGAAGCCTCGTTGCGCTGGCTGGGGCGACCCGAACCCAATCTGGACGAGGTGAATATCCTGGCACGCCGCATGGTGGCCGATGTACGCCGGGCCGCCGATATCATCAGCCGTATCCGCAGCATGGCCTCGCGCCAGGTGCAGGAAAAATCCGCCCTGCCGGTCAATGCGGTGATCGAAGAGGCACTGCTGTTTTTGCGTCATGAGATGCAGGGGCAGGGCATCGCGCTGTCGCTCGATCTGGGCGCCGACCTGCTGCCGGTGCTGGGGGACCGCACCCAACTGCAGCAGGTCGTGGTCAATCTGGTGCTCAATGCGATGCAGGCCATGGCGCAGGCCGGCACGGCACATCGCAAGATCGCTGTAACCAGCCGGTTGTCATCACCCGGCACAATGCAGGTCACAGTCGAAGACAGCGGCCCGGGCATTGCCGATGCCCATCGCGCGCAGCTGTTCGAGAGCTTCTTCACCACCAAGGATGCCGGCATGGGCATGGGGCTGGCCATCTGCCGCTCGATTATCGAGGACCATGGCGGCCATATCTGGGCCGATGCCGCGGCCGGAAATGCCGGCGCGCGCTTTTGCTTCACGCTGCCGGTCGCGTCACAAAACTGAAGCAGTCCGGCCGCTGTGGGCCGCCTCATACCAAAATATGAGTCGACTCTCCCTGTGTCTGATGGCCCGGGACAATTCTGTTGGGCAGAGTGTTGTCACCGCACAGCCTCACCACCACAATCATGCAACGGGAACCACGATGAAAACGCAGATTGCACCGACCGGTTTTCCTGTCTCGCGCCGCGACATCCTGATTGGTGCCGCCGGCACCTTTGCTGCCGCCAGCCTGCCGGCTGTCGGCTTTGCCACTACACCCCAGACCACCACACAAAAAGGAATGACGACCATGAGCAGCTATGTGACGACCAAGGACGGCACGCAGATTTATTACAAGGACTGGGGCAAGGGGCAGCCCGTGGTGTTCAGCCATGGCTGGCCACTGAGCGCCGACAGCTGGGAATCGCAGATGTTCCACGTCGCCAGCAACGGCTATCGCGCCATCGGCCATGATCGCCGCGGCCATGGCCGTTCGACCCAGACCTGGGACGGCAACGAGATGAACACCTATGCCGACGATCTGGCCGCGGTGTTCGAGGCGCTGGATCTCAAGAACGCCATCCTGATCGGTTTTTCCACCGGCGGCGGCGAAGTCGCCCGCTATATCGGTCGCCACGGCACCAAGCGGCTGGCCAAAGCGGCCCTGATCAGCGCCGTGCCGCCGCTGATGCTCAAGACCGCGGCCAATCCCGGCGGGCTTCCGATCGAGGTGTTCGACGGCATCCGCGCCGGCTCGGTCAAGGATCGCTCGCAGCTTTACAAGGATATCGCCGGCGGCCCGTTCTTCGGCTTCAACCGGCCGGGCGCCAAGGCCAGCCAGGGCATGATCGACAGCTTCTGGCTGCAGGGCATGATGGGTGGCCACAAGAGCACCTATGACTGCATCAAGGCCTTCTCGGAAACCGATTTCACCGAAGACCTGAAGAAGTTCGATATCCCCACCCTGGTGCTGCATGGCGATGATGACCAGATCGTGCCGATCGCGGCTGCCGCACTGGCATCGTCCAAGCTGATCAAGAACGCCACGCTGAAGGTCTATCCGGGCGCGCCGCATGGCCTGACCGATACCCACAAGGAGCAGCTCAACAAGGACCTGCTCGACTTCATCAAGGCCTGATTTTCCCCCGGGACGTCCTCCCCAGACGTCCGACCTGGCGCCGCCATGAACGATCATGGCGGCGCCTTTTTATTTCCATCGGCACGGCGCGGATGGCAGGATGCTGTCAACGCGGCAGACAGCAGCCGCGATGAGGGAGAAAACCGATGCGTCTCGATCACACTGCGGCCGGCGTCTATCCGATTGCACCCACCGCCTTTCATCCCGATGGCCGCATCGACGAGGTCTCGACCGACCGGCTGATCGAGACCTATCTTGCCGCCGGATCCACCGGCGTCACCGTGCTCGGCATCATGGGCGAGGCGCCCAAGCTGGAACCGGAAGAATCGCTCGCCATCGCCACGCGCTTTATCAGGGGCATGAAGAACCTGCCGGTGATCGTTGGCGTCTCGGCCCCGGGCTTTGCCGCCATGCGCTCATTGGCGCGCGCCAGCATGGAGCGCGGCGCTGCCGGCGTGATGATCGCGCCGATCCCCTCTTTACGCACCGACGACCAGATCACAGGCTATTACCGCCAGGCGATCGAGGCGATCGGCGACGACATTCCCTTCGTGATCCAGGATTATCCGCTCACGCTGTCGGTGCAGATGACGCCCAAGGTGATCCGCCAGATCGTGCAGGATCATCCCTCCTGCGTGATGTTGAAGCACGAAGACTGGCCGGGACTGGAAAAGATCACCGCCCTGCGCGGCTTCCAGGCCGATGGTTCCATGCGCGAGATTTCGATTCTCACCGGCAATGGCGGGCTGTTCCTCGATTTCGAGATGGAGCGTGGCGCCGATGGCGCCATGACCGGCTATGCCTTCCCGGAAATGCTGGTCGATGTGGTGCGCTTCCAGAAGGCCGGCAACCGCGATGCTGCGCATGACCTGTTCGATGCGCATCTGCCGCTGCTGCGCTACGAACAGCAGCAGGGCGTCGGCCTTGCCGTGCGCAAATACACCATGATGAAGCGCGGCATCCTGGCCAGCGATGCCCAGCGCAAGCCGGGTGCGAGTTTGAGCGCCAAGGCAAAGGCCGAGGTGGACTACATGCTGGCCCGCCTGGCCCGGGTGGATGCGCGTGCAAAAGCAGCCTGACCACCGGGATTTGGCGGATTTCCAAGCTATATTGGAAAAATGAGATAGGAATAAGAACATATGGCGTCATAGACGGATCAGAAGTAGAACATATGCAGTTCTGATCCTTCAGGAGCCCGCCCGATGTTCCGTTCCGCCCAGCTTCAGTCCGTTCAGCTTCAGTCCGTTCAGTCGCGTTCCGCCTCCTATATCGCCCCGTCACGTTTCGGCGCCGGCCTGCTGCGGCAGTTCGGCCGTTTCAGCCAGGGGCTGACGCTGGGTATTCCGCAGATCGACATCCTGGAGGAATTTGCCCGCGGTGCGCTGCATGAGATCGTGGGCGACGCGGCAACCGTCAGCGGTTTCCTCGCAGCCCTGCTCGGGCGCGACCGTCGGCAGGCGCAAATCCTCTGGGTCACCGCCGGTGCCGGCCTGCATGCGCCGGCCCTGGCCCAGCTCGGCCTCGATCATCGCCGCCTCACGGTGGTCACCACGCCGCGCGCCGGTGATCGCTGCTGGGCTGCCGAAGAAGGCCTGGGCGTGCTCGGCTACGGTGCGGTGGTGGCGGAAATCGGCGCCGCTGATTTCCATGTCACCCAGCGCCTGCAGGATGCGACCGAGAAACGCGGCGCCACTGCCTTTCTGGTGCGGCAGGATCGCCAGGCCTCCGCGGCCATCGCGCGCTGGTCGGTGCAGGCGGCGGCCAGCGATGGTTTCCGGCCCTGCTGGCGCCTGACGCTGGAATGCCGCCACGGCGTCGAAACCGATCGCTCCTGGCTGGTGGAATGGGATCAGGCCAGCGGCAGCTTCCGTCTGGTCCGCTGACCTTGGGCTGAAGCTTCGCTGCGGATGGCGGGACCGGCGTGTCCCGCCGGCAAAACCGCACCCGACCTCTCTTGCAGAGGTCGGTTGACTCATTCCGCATACGACAAGGTTCATGCACGGGTCATGGCGATGTCACCGATCGGTCATCGCCGCTTCCTAGCCTGCCCCCTCAGATTCGACCTCGGAGGGGAAGTCATGCAGATCCATCGTCGCAAATTCCTGGTTGGCACCGGCATTGCCGCCGGCAGTTTCGTTCTACCGCGCTTCGCGATTGCCCAGGCCGATAACCGGCCGAGCATCACCATCGCCGTACAGCAGATTTCCAATTCGGCGTCGCTGGAGCCGCTACGCGAACAGTCCAATGTCGGCGCCCGCTCGCTGTCTTTCATCTATGAAGGGCTGATCGGCCGCAATCTGCTGAGCGAGCTGGAAGCCGTGCCGGCGCTGGCGGAAAGCTGGAAGCGCATCGACGGTCGCACGGTCGAGCTGACACTGCGCAAGGGTGTGAAGTTCCACAATGGCGACGAGATGACCGCCGAGGATGTGGTGTTCACCTTCGGCAAGGAACGCATGTTCGGCAACGATTACGACATCACCAGCAACAAGACGCTGTTTGCCAATGTGATGGTGCGCGACAATGTGCGCGGCAAGGAACTGCCGCCGGAAGTGCCCGCCGTGGCCAAGCGCTCCTGGCCGGCGCTGGAAAAGATCGAGATCATCGACAAATACACCGTGCGCTTCGTCAACCGTACGCCGGATGTGACGATGGAGGGCCGCATCGCCCGCTATGGCAGCGAGATTATCTCGCGCCGCGGCTTTGAAGAGGCCAAGAGCTGGATCGACTGGTCGGTCAAGCCGGTATCCACCGGTCCCTATCGGGTGCGGGAATACAAGCCGGACCAGGAACTGGTGCTGGAAGCGCATGATGAATACTGGGGTGGTCGTCCGCCGCTGAAGACCGTGCGTATCATGGTGGTGCCGGAAGTGGCCTCGCGCATCAACGGCCTGCTCTCGGGCCAGTTCGATTTCGCCTGCGACATGCCGCCGGACCAGATTGCCGGCATCGAGAAGAATGCCAAGTTCGAGGTGAAGGGCGGCCTGATCGACAACCACCGCCTCACCGTGTTTGACAAGCACCACCCGCAGCTGCGCGATGCGCGCGTGCGCCAGGCCTTCACCCATGCGATCGACCGCCAGGCCATTGTCGACAGCCTGTGGGCCGGTCGCACCCGCATCCCGGCGGGTCTGCAGTGGGAATTCTACGGTCCGATGTTCGTCGAGGGCTGGAAGGTGCCGGAATACAACCCGCAGAAGGCGCGCGAGCTGCTCAAGGCCGCCGGCTACAAGGGCGATCCGATTCCTTACCGCCTGATCAACAACTATTACACCAACCAGAATGCCACCGCGCAGATCCTGGTCGAGATGTGGCGCCAGGCCGGTCTGAACGTGCAGATCGAGATGAAGGAAAACTGGCAGCAGATTTTCGAAAACAACGGTACCCGTGCCGTGCGAGACTGGTCGAACAGCGCGCCCTTCACCGATCCGATTTCATCCATCGTCAACCAGCACGGACCCCAGGGCCAGCAGCAGCAGGTCAAGGAATGGTCCAATGACGAGATGAACACGCTGTCGGATCAGATGGCCGTCGAGACCGACATGGCCAAGCGCAAGGGCATGTTCAAGCGCATGCTTGAAATCTGCGAACGCGAAGACCCGGCCTATACGGTGCTGCACCAGAACGCCACCTTCACCGCCAAGCGCAAGGACATCCAGTGGAAGGCCTCGCCGTCCTTTGCGATGGAATTCCGCAGCAAGAACTTCAAGATCGGCTAAGCCAGACCATGCGGCGGCGGGATAAACCCGCCGCCGTTTTCCTTTCCAGCCCCAGGAACAAGGAATATCGGCATGGACCCGTTCGTGGAGATCCGCAACCTCACGGTTGATTTCGCCCAGGGCGACCGCCGCATCCGCGCACTGCATGGCGTCGATCTCAGTGTCGGCCGTGGCGAGGCGCTGGGCCTGGTCGGCGAATCCGGTTCAGGCAAGAGCGTCACCTGGCTGGCCGCGCTCGGCCTGCTGCCGGGCAAGGCGCGTATTGCCGGCAGCGTGATGCTGGATGGCCAGCAACTGCTGCATGCGCCGCGCCGCGTGCTGGATGGCGTGCGCGGTCGCAAGGTGGCGATGATTTTTCAGGACCCGTCCTCGTCGCTGAATCCGGTGCTGCGCATCGGTCGCCAGATCACCGAGGCGCTTGGCTTGCATCGCGGCCTGAAGGGCGCCGCAGCCACCGCCGAGGCCAGGCGCCTGCTCGATCGCGTCGGCATCGCCAATGCGCCGCGCCGGCTGAACGACTATCCGCATGAACTCTCGGGCGGCATGAATCAGCGCGCAATGATCGCCATGGCGCTGGCCGGCGAACCCGACCTGCTGATTGCCGACGAGCCGACCACGGCGCTGGATGCAACCGTGCAGGCGCAAATTCTCACCCTGCTGCAGGATATCCGTCGCGACAGCGGCATGAGCATGGTGCTGATCAGCCACGATCTTGGCGTGGTGGCCGAAAATGTCGACCGCGTCTGCGTGATGTATGCCGGCCGCCTGGTCGAAGAGGCGCCGTCGGGTCGCGTGTTCGATCGCCCGCGGCATCCTTACACGCGCGGGCTTCTCGCGGCCCTTCCGGTGCTGGAAGGACCGCGCCGTCGCCTGGTGGCGATTCCAGGCACGGTGCCCGAGCCGTGGAACCTGCCGCGCGGCTGTGCCTTCGCGCCCCGCTGTGCCGAAGCCGAGGAGAGTTGCCACCGCACCATGCCGCCGCAGGTCTCGATTGACCTGAACGAGCGCGTGCAGTGCTTCCATGCGCGCTATCATGTCGATCCGGTGCATCCGGCACCCGAGGTTGTGCCGGCATCGGTGCCGCATGTGGCCGCCTCCGGCCATGCCGTCGCGGTGATCGCGCAATGACGCAGCCGCTGCTCGAAGCACGCGATCTGGCGCGCCATTTCACCATCCGCCAGGGCGGTATCGGCCCCTTCGGTCACAAGGCCCAGCTCAAGGCGGTCGATGGCATCTCGCTCCGCGTGCTGCCCGGCCGCACGCTCGGCCTGGTGGGTGAATCCGGCTGCGGCAAGTCCACCACCGGCCGGTTGTTGCTTGGCCTGATGGCCGCCAGTGCCGGCGAAGTGCGGTTCGATGGCGCGCCGCTGGCCAAACCGGGCACGGCCGAATGGCGGGCCCAGCGCCAGGCCATGCAGATGGTCTACCAGGATCCGCTCGGCGCACTGGATCGCCGTCTGCCGGTCGGCCGGCAGATCGGTGAGCCGCTGGAGATCCATCATCCCGGCATGTCCGAAGCCGATCGCCTCGAGCGCGTGCGCACCGAGATGGCCGCCGTCGGCCTGCAGCCGCATCATGCCGAACGCTATCCGCATGAACTCTCCGGCGGACAGCGTCAGCGCGTGGTGCTGGCACGCGCGCTGATCCTGCAGCCGCGCCTGCTGGTCTGCGACGAGCCGATCTCGGCGCTGGATGTCTCGATCCAGGCCCAGGTGGTCAACCTGCTGCTGGATCTGCAGGAGCAATTGAATCTGGCCTACGTCTTCATCAGCCATGATCTCAAGGTGGTGCGCCAGATCAGTCATGATGTGGCAGTGATGTATCTCGGTCGCATCGTGGAATACGGCGAAGCCGAAAGCCTGTTCCGCGATCCGCAGCATCCCTATACCCGGGCACTGCTGGCTGCGATTCCCTCTGTCGTCCGTCATGGTGAGGCGCGGCCAGCGCCAATCCAGGGCGATCCGCCCGATCCGGCCAATCCGCCGTCCGGCTGCGCCTTCCGCACGCGCTGTCCGCGCGCCACAGCATTGTGCGCCGAAACGGCGCCCGGCCTGCGCGTTATGGCCGATGGCCGTCAGGTTGCCTGCCATGTCGTGGCGCCCGATCATCTCGACCGCGCTGCTGCATAAGGCCGAACCATGCTGTCCTTTGTCGCTTCCCGCATCGCCCGCGCCGCCCTCACCATCGGCTTTGTCGTCACCTTCGCTTTCGTCGTGCTGCGCCTGTCGGGCGATCCGGCCCTGCTCATCATGTCGGTTGATGCCCCGCCCGAGGCCATCGAGGCCTTCCGCAAATCCTGGGGCCTGGACCGGCCGATCTGGGAACAGTATCTGGCCTATGCGATCAATGCGCTGAGTGGCGATTTTGGCAATTCGATGCGCGATGGCCGTCCGGCCGTCGATCTGGTGCTGGAACGCGTGCCGATGACGCTGGCGATCACCATTCCTGCCTTCATGATCAAGCTGTGCCTGGGGATTCCCGCCGGCATCTTCGCCGCGCTGTATCGCAATTCGGCGCTCGACCGGCTCACCATGATGGTGTCGGTGGCCGGCTTCACGGTGCCCAGCTTCGTGCTGGCGCTGCTGCTGGTGCTGGTCTTCTCGGTACAGCTCGGCTGGCTGCCTTCCAGCGGCAATGACGGCTGGCAGTCCGCCATCCTGCCGATCATCACGCTGGGTGTTTCGGGTGCCGCGATCCTGGCCCGCTTCACCCGCTCGGCCATGCTGGAAGTGCTCGGCCAGCCTTATATCCGCACGGCATCGGCCAAGGGCGTGCCCTGGCGCCGCGTGGTTGCCGATCATGCCCTGCCCAATGCGGCGATCCCCACCGTCACCATCATCGGTTTCATGGTCGGCAGCCTGATCGCCGGCGCTGTCGTGGTGGAGAGTGTCTTTGCATGGCCTGGCGTCGGCCGGCTGCTGGTATCGGCTGTGGCCAACCGCGACCTCGCCGTGGTGCAGGCGATCCTGCTTGCCATCGCACTCTCCATGGTGGCGGCCAATCTCTGCGTCGATCTCGCCTATGGCTGGCTCGACCCGCGGCTGCGCCGTGGCCGGGCACAACATTAAGGAACGCGCTGTGACCGATATTACCGCGCCGCTGCCAGTCGAGAACCCTGCGTCAACCCGACGCGCGCTCAAGCGCTTTTTCACCGCGTTTCCGCCCGGCGTGCTGCTCGGCCTGTGCTGGATCACACTGATGCTGGTGCTGGCTTTGGGTGCTGATTTTCTGACGCCCTACAGCTTCACGGCCTTCGATCTCAAGGCCCGCCTGCAGCCGCCGATCGGTATGGGCGGCGCCCTGAACCATGCGCTCGGCACCGATGAGCTGGGCCGCGACGTGCTGTCGCGGCTGATCATGTCGATCCGCATGAGCCTGCTCATTGCCTTCTTCGGCACGCTGATCGCCGCCACGCTCGGCACCAGCCTGGGCCTGGCAGCGGCGCATTTCCGTGGCCGCATCGAATCGGTGATTCTGGTGCTGATCGACTTCCAGGCCAGCATGCCCTTCATGATCATTGCGCTGTCGGTGCTGGCCTTCTTCGGCAATTCAGTCACGCTGTTCGTCGTGCTGATGGGCTTCCACAGCTGGGAACGCTATGCCCGCATCTCGCGCGGCCTGGCGCTGGCTGCCAATGAACAGGGCTATGCCTCGGCGGTGCGCCAGCTCGGCGCCGGCTCGGCGCGCATCTATGGCCGCCATGTGCTGCCCAATATCGCCTCCACGCTCATCGTGTCGATGACACTCACCTTCCCGGAAATCATCCTGCTGGAAAGCGGGCTGTCCTTCCTCGGGCTCGGCGTACAGCCGCCGCTCACCTCCTTGGGCAACATGGTCGGCTATGGCCGCGAATACATCACCCGCGCGCCCTGGATCATGCTGGCGCCCAGCGC
>NZ_CALRUC010000121.1:0-13220 GCF_943371255.1 Ferrovibrio terrae
GGCAGCATCGAGCGCCACCTGACCAAGTATTTTTCCGCCCAGGGCGACGACCTGCCGCCGCCGGGCCTGTATGACCGCATGCTGCGCGAGCTGGAAATTCCGCTGATCTCGCTCAGCCTGGCGGCCACGCGGGGCAACCAGATCAAGGCGGCCCATATGCTGGGCCTGAACCGCAATACGCTGCGCAAGAAGATCCGCGACCATAACATCCAGGTCATCCGGGGTCTGAAGTAACCACGGCCTGAAATAGCCCCGGAATCCGCATCAACCGGTCCCCCCGGACGGGTGCCGGCTGGCGGCGGCTGGGGTATGATCCGTCAATGGCCGGGTATCCCCGATTCACTCACGGTCACTATCCATGACCGACCAGACCCTCCCGACGCCCAGCGACCCTGGCGCGGCGGCCGACAGCCCGCGCCCGATTGCCCGGCTGGCCCGGCGCGCGGCCGACTGGCTGCGCCGCCCCAGCCTGATCCGCCAGCTGGAGATCGCGCTGGCCATCGCCGCCCTGGTGGCCGGCACGCTGACCTATCTGGCGATGACGCCGGGCGCCAACCGCGAACTGACGCCGCGCGACGTTCAGATCCTGCTGCTCACCGATCTGATCATTCTGCTCAGCCTGACCAGCCTGGTGGCGCGTCGCCTGGTGGTGCTGTGGATGCAGCGGCGCCGTGGCGTTGCTGGCTCGCGCCTGCATGCCCGCATGGTGATGATGTTTGCCGGCGTCACCGCATTGCCCACGGTGCTGATGACCCTGTTTGCCGTGCTGTTTTTCAATCTCGGCCTGCAGACCTGGTTCAGCGAACGCGTCAACTCGGCGGTCAGCGCCTCGGTCGCCATCGCCGAGGCCTATATCCAGGAGCATCGCAAGACCATCCGCGCCGATGTGCTGGCCATGGCGGTCGACCTCAACCGCGCCGCCCCCAGCCTGACCCGCAACCCCTATGCCTTCCAGCAGGCGGTGCGGCAGCTGTCGCGCATCCGTAACCTGGGCGAGGCCATCGTCTTTACCTCGACGGGTGAAATCCTCGCCCGCAACGAACTCAGCCTGCTGATGGAATTCGACCGCGTGCCGCCGCGCGCCATCGAGGATGCCAATGCCGGGCAGGTGGTGATCATCACCGCCGAAACCGACGACCGCGTGCGCGCACTGGTGCGGCTGGACGGCTATCTCGATGCCTATCTCTATGTCGGCCGCTATCTCGATGCCAAGGTGCTGGCGGATCTTGAGCGCACCCGTAACGCGGCGCAGCAATACAGCCGCCTTGAACAGGCCCGCGCGACGCTGGAAATCAATTTCGCCATCCTGTTCCTGCTGGTGTCGCTGCTGCTGCTGTTCGCCGCCATCTGGTTCGCGCTGCTGATTGCCAACCGGCTTGTGACGCCGATCAGCGAGGTGGTGACCGCCGCCGAGCGTATCCGCAGCGGCGACCTGACCGCGCGGGTGACCGAACGCTCCGACGACGACGAGATTTCCGCGCTGGGCCGCACCTTCAACCGCATGACCGGCCAGCTGGCGGCGCAGCAGTCCGAACTGATCGCCGCCAACCGCCAGCTCGACGAACGCCGGCGCTTTACCGAAACCGTGCTGGCCGGCGTTTCGGCCGGCGTGATCGGCGTCGATCCGCAGGGCATGGTGACGCTGCCCAACCCGTCGGCCCAGGCGATGCTGCAGCAGAGCTTCGACGACATGGTGGGCCGGCCCTTTACCGCGGTGGCGCCCGAAATGGCCGATCTGTTCCAGCGTCTGGAGCAGCGCCCGTCCGAAGGCGTCGAGCGCGGCCAGGTGGTGGTGCAGCGCGCTGGCGGCGTCCGCACCCTGCTGGTGCGTATCGCCCGCGAGGTGACTGGCAATGAACTGCTGGGTTATGTCGCGACCTTCGACGATGTCAGCGAGCTGATGGCGGCGCAGCGCAATGCCGCCTGGGCCGACATCGCACGGCGCATCGCCCATGAGATCAAGAATCCGCTCACCCCAATCCAGCTCTCAGCCGAGCGGCTCAAGCGCAAGTATTTGAAGGAAGTGCAGACCGATCCGCATATCTTTGCCGAATGCACCGATACGATCATCCGCCAGGTTGGCGATATCGGTCGCATGGTGGACGAATTCTCCACCTTCGCCCGTATGCCGCGCCCGGTCTATCGCGAGGAAGACCTCAGCCAGCTGGTGCGTCAGGGCGTGTTCCTGCAGCAGGTGGCGCGTCCCGATATCCGCTTTGATACCGACCTGCCGGCAACCCCGATCCGGGTCAGTGTCGATGCGCGCCAGCTCGCCCAGGTGCTGACCAACATCCTGCAGAATGCCGTCGATGCCATCGACGGCCGCGACCGTGCCACCGGCGTCACCCCGCCGCCGGGGCATATCTCGGTCGGCCTGCGGCTGAACGGCGCAGTCGCCGATATCACCGTGCTGGATAACGGCCGCGGCCTGCCGGAAGAAAACCGCGACCGCCTGTTCGAGCCCTATGTCACGACCCGCACCAAGGGAACCGGCCTTGGCCTTGCGATCGTCAAGAAGATCATCGAGGAGCATGGCGGCAGCATCACGCTGACCGATGCCACGCTGTTTGATCCCGCGCTGAAAAATGGTAGCTTGGCGCGCATTCACCTGCCGGGCGTCCTGCCCGGCGACACAATGGCGGAAAACGCCGCAACGCCAGAGAATACAGCTTCCGTTGCGACAGAATCACAGGCGACGGTGCGCAAGTTGTTAGGGTCGGGCAGTCATGGCGCGTGACATTCTCATCGTCGATGACGAGGCGGATATCCGCAATCTTATTGGCGGCATTCTGCAGGACGAGGGTTATGAAACCCGCATGGCCGGCGATTCCGATGGCGCGCTGCGCGAGATGGAGGCGCGGCGCCCGAATGCGGTGATCCTGGATATCTGGCTGCAGGGCAGCAAGCTGGACGGCCTGGAAATCCTCGACCGCATCATGCGCGAACACAGCACCGTGCCGGTGGTGATGATATCCGGTCACGGCAATATCGAGACCGCGGTATCGGCGATCAAGCGCGGCGCCTACGACTATATCGAGAAGCCGTTCAAGAGCGACCGCCTGCTGCTGCTGGTCGAGCGCGCGCTGGAACAGGCCCGGCTCAAGCGCGAGAACGAGGATCTGCGCCAGCGCTCGGGCAATATCGCCGAACTGATCGGTTCGTCGCCGGCCATGGTGGCGTTGCGCCAGGCCATCGACCGGGTGGCGCCGACCAACAGCCGCGTTCTGATCTCCGGCCCGGCCGGGGCCGGCAAGGAACTGGTCGCCCGGCTGCTGCACCAGCGCTCGCGGCGCGCCGGCGGGCCTTTCGTGGTGCTGAATGTCGCCTCGATGACACCCGATCGTATCGAGCAGCAGCTGTTCGGCTTCGAGGAAACCATCAACGGCCAGCGCCAGCACAAGATCGGCGTGCTGGAAGAGGCGCATGGCGGCACGCTGTTCCTCGACGAGGTGGCGGAAATGTCGCCCGAGGCGCAGGCCAAGCTGCTGCGCGTGCTGACCGAGCAGAGCTTCGAGCGCGTCGGCGGCCGCACCCGCGTGCAGGTCGATGTGCGCATCATTTCCGGCACTGTGCATGACCTGACCGCGCGGGTCGGGCAGGGGCTGTTCCGCCAGGATCTGTTCCACCGCCTCAATGTCGTGCCGCTGAAAGTGCCGGCGCTGCGCGACCGGCGCGAAGACGTGCCGATGCTGGCCAAGCAGTTCATCCACAGCGAGGCCCAGCGCCAGGGTGTGCCGGTGCGTGAGCTGGCCGAGGATGCGCTGCTCGCCCTGCAATCCGCGGAATGGCCTGGAAACGTGCGCGAATTGCGCAATGCCATCGCCCGCCTGCTGATCATGCTGCCGGCCGAGCAGAAGGGCGCGGCGATCCATGCCGACATGATGCCCTCCGATCTCGGCGCCACGCCGCCGGTGGCACTGCGACCGGAAACCACCACGGAAGTGATGGCGTTGCCGCTGCGCGATGCGCGTGAGATGTTCGAGCGCGAATACCTGCTGGCCCAGATCACCCGCTTTGGTGGCAATGTCTCGCGCACCGCCAGCTTCATCGGCATGGAGCGTTCGGCGCTGCACCGCAAGCTGAAGGCGCTTGGTGTTGTCACTCTCGACCGTAACGGTAGCTAAACATGAAAGTGATTGTCTGCGGTGCCGGCCTGGTCGGCTCCACCATCGCCCGTCAACTTGCCGCCGAAGGCAACGAAGTGACGATGATCGATGTCTCGGCCGAACGCGCCAACAAGGCGGCCGAGACCTATGACCTGCGCGCCATCGTCGGTCATGCCTCGCATCCCGACGTACTGGAACAGGCCGGCGCCTCCGATGCCGACATGCTGATCGCGGTCACGTTTGCCGACGAAGTGAACATGGTGGCCTGCGAGGTGGCGCATGCATTGTTCAATGTGCCGACCAAGATCGCCCGCATCCGCGCGCAGGGCTATCTGCGCCCGGAATGGTCGGACCTGTTCAACGAGAAGCATATCTCGATCGACTTCATCATCTCGCCCGAGATCGAGGTGGCGCGCGCCATCCATCGCCGCATTCTGACGCCGGGCGCCTTCGACATGATTCCCTTTGTCGGCGACAAGCTGCGCCTGGTCGGCGTGCGGCTGGATGAAGACTGCCCGGTGCTCAACACGCCGCTGCGCCAGCTGACCGCGCTGTTCCCCGATCTGGCGCTGAATATCTGCGGCATCATCCGCAATGGCGTCATGATGGTGCCCGATGCCGACGACCACCTTGAGACCAATGACGAGATCTATATCTGCGTGCTGTCGCAGCATCTGCCGCGCGCCATGCGCCTGTTCGGCCATGAGGAGCGCGAGGCCCGCCGCATCGTGATCTTCGGCGGCGGCAATATCGGACTCTTTCTCGCCCGTGAGATCGAGGCGAGCCAGCCTTCGGTGCTGCTCAAGGTGATCGAGGCCAATCGCGAACGCGCCGAGTTTGTCGCCAGCGCCCTGAAGAGTGCCGTGGTGCTGCATGGCGACTCGCTCGACCAGGAGATTCAGCAGGAAGCCAAGGTCGGCGCCGCCGAAACCATCATCGCGATGACCAACGACGATGAGGTGAATATCCTCACCTCGCTGCTGGCCAAGCGGGCCGGCGCCCAGCGCGCCATCACGCTGGTCAACAACCCGGCTTATGAATCGCTGATCGGCTCGCTCGGCGTCGATGTGGTGGTCAACCCGCGCTCCACCACGGTGTCGTCGATTCTGCAGCATGTGCGGCGTGGCCGCATCCGCGCCGTGCATTCGCTGCATGACGGCGCCGCCGAGGCGATGGAAGCCGAAGCGATTGAAACCAGCGCACTGGTCGGCAAGCCGCTGGCCGAACTGAATCTGCCCGATGGCGTGATGATCGGCGCCATCATCCGCGGCGAGACCGTCGAGATCGCGCGCGGCGACAGCGAGATCGAGGCCGGCAACCGCCTGCTGCTGTTCGTGCGCCGCGACGCGGTGAAGAAGGTGGAAAAACTCTTCGCCGTCCGCCTGGAATTCTTCTGATACAAAAATAACGAGGCTCTCCCCATGTCGCGTGTTGCTTACGTCAACGGTCAGTATGTGCCCTATGCCCAGGCGGGCGTGCATGTGGAAGACCGCGGCTTCCAGTTTGCCGATGGCGTGTATGAAGTGGTCGCCATCACAGATGGCGGTTTTGTCGATCTGGAAGGCCATCTGGTGCGGCTGGAGCGCAGCCTGGACGAGCTGCGCATCGATCACCCGATGACGCGCGCGGCGCTCAGCGTCGTGCTGCGCGAAACCGTGCGGCGCAACCGCGTGCGCAACGGCAGCGTCTATCTTCAGGTCACCCGCGGCGCGGCGAAGCGCGAATTCGCATTCCCGGCCGGCATCGCGCCGACCGTGGTAGCGATTGCCCGTCATCTCGACTGGAACAAAGCCGCCGCCAATGCGGCCAAGGGCGTGCCGGCGATCACGCGGCCCGATATCCGCTGGGGCCGCTGCGACATCAAGACCGTCGGCCTGTTGCCGGCCGCGCTCGCCAAGCAGGCGGCGAAAGAAGCCGGCGCCTACGAGGCATGGCTGGTGGATGACAAGGGCTTCGTCACCGAGGGCAGCTCGTCGAATGCCTGGATCGTCACCAGGGACAACGTGCTGGTGACGCGCGCACCGAGCACCGAGATCCTGAGCGGCATCACCCGCGCCGCCGTGCTGGAGCTGGCGAAACGCGAAGGACTGACGGTTGAGTTCCGCGCCTTCAGCGTGACCGAGGCGCAGGCGGCCAAGGAAGCTTTCGTTTCATCGGCGACCTCGTATGTGATTCCGGTGGTGACACTGGATGGCAAGCCGATCGGCAATGGCGGGCCGGGCGTGGTGGCGTCCAAGCTGCGCAGCCTCTATGAGGCCCATGCCGCCAGCCACAGCAGCGACTGGCAGGCACCGTTCATTGCCCCCTGACGATATCGCTCCGTAGAGGGCGCATTTCACAGCGTGACGGCCGTCACACTGTGACCGCTGTGTGGCTGCGGCGCGGCCCGATGCCGCAGTGCACGCCATTGTTTTGCCACTTTCCGTAATTAATGGTTTAATCAACGGGCGTGGGGCAGCGGCCGCCGCCCCCGCAGCACCGGTCCAGTGCGTTTTCTCGTGCGTATCTGTCGGTAGCTGTTAAAAAAACAAAATAAAGACAACAAGATAAGAAAAGAAAGGTCCACAACTATGGCCGCCGATAAGCCTCAGAACGTCCAGGACGTTTTCCTCAATCACATCCGCAAGACCAAGACCCCGGTGACCGTCTTCCTGGTCAACGGCGTGAAGCTGCAGGGTATCATCAGCTGGTTCGACAATTTCTCGGTGCTGCTGCGCCGCGACGGTCACATGCAGCTGGTCTACAAGCACGCGATTTCGACGGTCATGCCGTCCGGTCCGATCCAGCTCTTCGACCCGGCAGCGGCCGGCGAAAAGCCCGCTGCCGGGGAACAAGGCTGACCCAACCGGGTTTCCTCCCCAACCGATGCCCATTCATGGCGCATCGTGTAAGTTCGGCTGATGTCTGATTCCGACACTCTGGAAGACGAGCGCCCCAGAAAGGCGCTCGTCCTGCACCCATCCCTGAAATCCACCATGGCCAAGGCGAACCTGGCCAGGGCGGTAACGGCTGACCAGCGCCGTCGCCCCGAGGCACGGCTGGCCGAGGCAGTGGGCCTCGCCGCCGCCATCGACCTCGATGTGGTGCGCGCCGATGTCGTGCCGGTTGCCAGCTGGCGGCCCGCCACGCTGATCGGCCCCGGCAAGGTGGAAGAGCTTGCCGCCTGGATCGAAGAGAACCCGGTCGATGTGGTGATCGTCGATGCCGCCGTCACGCCGGTGCAGCAGCGCAATCTGGAAAAGGGCCTCAAGGCCAAGGTGATCGACCGCACCGGTCTCATCCTGGAAATCTTCGGTGCCCGCGCCCGCACCAAGGAAGGCCGCCTGCAGGTCGAACTGGCGCATCTGAATTACCAGCGCTCGCGTCTGGTGCGGTCCTGGACCCATCTGGAACGCCAGCGCGGCGGCTTCGGCTTCCTCGGCGGTCCTGGCGAAAGCCAGCTGGAAATCGACCGCCGCCTGATCGGCGAGCGCATCGCCCGCATCAAGCTTGATCTGGAGCAGGTGGTGAACACCCGCTCGCTGCATCGCCGCCAGCGCCAGAAGGTGCCCTATCCGGTGGTGGCGCTGGTCGGCTATACCAATGCCGGCAAGTCGACGCTGTTCAACCGGCTGACGCAATCCGAGGTGTTTGCCAAGGATCTGCTGTTCGCCACGCTGGACCCCACCATGCGCACGCTGCGCCTGCCGTCGGGCCGCAACATCATCCTGAGCGATACGGTCGGATTCATTTCCGAATTGCCGACCCATCTGGTCGCCGCCTTCCGCGCCACGCTGGAAGAGGTGATCTCGGCCGACCTGATCCTGCATGTGCGCGACCTGTCGCATCCCGACACCGAGGCGCAGGCCGCCGATGTGCAGGATGTGCTGGCCGCGCTGGGTATTGGCGACGGCAGCAGCCATCGCCGGCTGGAAGCCTGGAACAAGGCCGACCAGTTGCCGGCGGAGGCACGCGAAACCCTGCAGAACCAGGCCAACCGCCAGGATGATGTGGTGCTGATCTCGGCGCTCGATGGCTATGGCTGCGACACGCTGTTGCAACGTATCGATGCCATGCTGGATGCGGACCGGGTCGAGCTGGATGTGACGCTGGATGCTGGCGATGGCGCGGCGGTTGCATGGCTGCACCGCCATGGCGAAGTGCTGCAGATGCAGGAAAAAGACGGACACCTGACGCTCTCGGTGGCGCTGAGCCAGGCCGAGGCCGGCAAATGGCTGAAACGACAGGAAGGCAAAAGCGTATGACGGCAGTGAAGATCGATATGGATGCCGTGCGGCTGCTGATGGAAGAGGCCGCAGCCACCACCATCCTGCCGCATTTCCGCAAACTGAAGACCGGCGATATCGACCAGAAGGCCGGCCCGCATGATGTGGTCACCGTGGCCGACAAGGCCTCGGAGGATTTCCTCACCCCGCGGCTGCAGGCACTGATCCCCGGCTCCACCGTGGTGGGCGAGGAGGCCAGCAGCGCCGACGAAAGCATCATGGATGCGCTGCGCCGCCCCGGATATGCATGGCTGATCGACCCGATCGACGGCACTGCCAATTTCGCCGTCGGCAATGCGCTGTTCGCCGTGATGGTGGCGCTGGTGAAGGATGGCGATGCCGTTGCCAGCTGGATCTACGATCCGATCCGCGGCATCTGCGCCATGGCCGAGACAGGCAGCGGCGCCGTGATGCGCGAAGCCGATGGCGGCACGCGCAAGCTGCAGACGCCCAAGCCGCCATCGCTGGCACATATCTCGGGTGCGCCCAACCTGCGCTATGGCGACCGGGACTTCGCCGCGCGGATTGCGCACCGCATGGACAAGACCGCCGGCGTGATGATCCTGCGCTGCGCCGGCCAGGAATACCTCGCCATGCTGGACGGCCACTTCCATTACGCGGTCTATAACCGCGCCATGCCCTGGGACCATTCCGCCGGCTGCCTGCTGATCACCGAGGCCGGCGGCATCGCCAAACGCCTGAACGGTGATCTGTACCGCGCCGCCGACAAGCCGTTCAGCTCGCCGCTGGTGGCTGCCTGCGGCGAGGAACAATGGGGCTGGCTGAAGAAAGACATCTTCGACGCCTGATCCCGCCATGAAGATCCCGATGGATGCCGTGGGCGACCTGCTGCTGCAGGCCGGGCGCGACATCATCATGCCGCGCTTCCGGCGCCTGCGCGCCGAGGATATCGCCGAGAAGACCAGCCATCGCGACCTCGTCACCATCGCCGACGAGGAGGCGGAAGCGTTTCTCACCCCGCAGCTCGAGGCCATGCTGCCCGGCTCGCGTACCGTGGGCGAAGAGGCGGTCGGCCGCGATCCGGCCCTGCTGGATTTGCTGGGCCAGCCCGGCCTGCACTGGCTGATCGATCCGATCGACGGCACCGCCAGTTTTGCCATCGGCTGTGCCCTGTTCGGCTCCATGGTGGCGCTGGTACAGGATGGCGATGCCATCGCAAGCTGGCTGCTCGATCCGCCCACCGGCCGGCTGTATATGGCGCGCCAGGGCGAGGGCGCCTGGCTGCGCGAACCGGACGGTACAGTGCAGCGCCTGACCATGCCCCGGCCGCCGTCGCTGGCGCATCTGTCGGGCGTGGCGAATTACGGCATCAGCGACCGCACCCTGGCTATGCGCATGGCCTATCGCATCGATCAGACCGCCGGCGTGCTGAACATGCGCTGCTCGGGCCAGGAATACCCCGCCATGGCGCTGGGGCAGATTCACTGGGCGATCTATGGCCGCGGAATCCCCTGGGATCATGCGCCCGGAACGCTGCTGATTTCCGAGGCCGGCGGAGTCGCGCGGCGGTTGAATGGACAGCTCTACCGGGCCTGCGATCCGCCGGGCGGCAGCCCCCTGCTGGTGGCCTGCGGCGAAGAGCAGTGGAATTGGCTGAAAACCGGCCTTTTCGACCCCTGAATTCCGGGGGTAAAACACCCCCCGAAACGTTGCTGCGGCGACCCGCGACATGGTAGTTTCTGCGGCCTGATTCCAGGGCCGAATCCGGCCCTTTCGGGCGGCCTGATTCGCCCGTTTTCAGACCCCATTTTCCTCCAGTTCTGGACGCCAGTTTCGTGACCGAACAGCCGAAGCCTCCGCAGGATATCCAGCCCATCTCCATCGAAGTGGAGATGCAGCGCTCCTACCTCGGTTACGCCATGAGCGTGATCGTGTCGCGTGCGCTGCCCGATGCGCGCGACGGGTTGAAGCCCGTGCATCGCCGCATCCTCTATTCGATGCATGAAAACGGCTATCTGTCCGACAAGGCCTATCGCAAGTCTGCCCGCGTCGTCGGTGACGTGATGGGTAAGTATCACCCGCATGGTGACCAGTCGATCTATGACGCCATGGTGCGCATGGCACAGCCGTTCTCGATGAGCCAGCTGCTGCTCGATGGCCAGGGCAACTTCGGCTCGATGGACGGCGATAAGGCCGCGGCGATGCGTTACACCGAAATCCGCCTGGAAAAGGCGGCGGAAGCGCTGCTGACGGATATCGACAAGGACACCATCGATTTCCAGCCCAACTACGACGACAGCACGCAGGAACCCACCGTCCTGCCGGCGCAGTATCCCAATCTGCTGGTCAATGGCGCCAACGGCATCGCGGTCGGCATGGCCACCAACATCCCGCCGCACAATATGGGCGAGGTGATCGACGCCTGCTGCGCCTATGTCGACAACACCGACGTGACGCTGGAGCAGCTGCTGGAAATCCTGCCGGCGCCCGATTTCCCCACCGGTGGCATCATTCTCGGCCGCGCCGGCGCCAAGGCGGCGATGTGGACCGGCCGCGGCTCAGTGATCGTGCGCGGCAAGGTGCATTTCGAGGAGATCCGCAAGGATCGCGAAGCCATCATCATCACCGAGATTCCGTATCAGGTGAACAAGTCCTCGATGATCGAGAAGATGGCCGAACTGGTGCGCGCCAAGAAGATCGAGGGTATTTCAGATCTGCGCGACGAGTCTGACCGCGACGGCGTGCGCGTGGTGGTCGAGATCAAGCGCGACGCCATGGCCGATGTGGTGCTGAACCAGCTGTATCGCTTCACGCCACTGCAGAGCAGCTTCGGCGTCAACATGCTGGCGCTGAACGGTGGCAAGCCCGAACTGCTGAACATCAAGCAGCTGATCGCCGCTTTCGTGAACTTCCGCGAGGAAGTGATCCTGCGCCGCACCCGCTTCCTGCTCGGCAAGGCGCGCGACCGCGCCCATGTGTTGGTCGGTCTCGCCATTGCGGTGGCCAATATCGACGAGGTGATCAAGACCATCCGCGCCGCGCCCGATCCGCAGACCGCGCGCGACCAGCTGATGACCCGCGAATGGCCGGCCGCCGATGTGGCCGACATGATCGGCCTGATCGACGACCTGAGCCACAAGGTGATCGACGGCAAGTACAAGCTGTCGGAGACCCAGGCACGTGCCATCCTCGACCTGCGCCTGCAGCGACTGACCGCACTGGGCCGCGACGAGATCGGCGACGAGATGAAAAAGCTCGCCGCCGAAATCAACGAATATCTCTCGATCCTCGGCAGCCGCGACAAGCTGATGGGTATCCTGCGGTCCGAGCTGGTGTCGATGCGCGAGCGCTTTGCCATCCCGCGCCGCACCCAGATCGCCGAGATGGAATTCGAGCAGGATGACGAAGACCTGATCCAGCGCGAGGATATGGTCGTCACCGTCAGCTTCGGCGGCTATGTCAAGCGCACGCCGCTGTCGACCTATCGCCTGCAGAAGCGCGGCGGCAAGGGCCGCACCGGCATGAGCACCAAGGACGAGGATTTCGTCACCGGCGTGCTGGTGGCCAGCACCCATACGCCGGTGCTGTTCTTCTCCAATATCGGCCGCGTCTACAAGATGAAGGTCTACCGCCTGCCGGAAGGCACGCCGCAGTCGCGCGGCAAGGCCTTTGTCAACCTGCTGCCGCTGGCCGCGGGCGAGAAGATCACCGAGGTGCTGCCGCTGCCCGAGGACGAGACCAAGTGGAGCGAACTGCATGTCATGTTCGCCACCGCCAAGGGCTATGTCCGCCGCAACGACCTGAGCGATTTCGTCTCGATCAACGCCAATGGCAAGATCGCGATGAAATTCGAGGGCGAGGATGCCGACGACAGCCTGGTCGGCGTGCTGCCCTGCACCGAGCAGGACGATATCCTGCTGGCCTCCTTCGAAGGCAAATGCGTGCGCTTCCCGGTCGCCGATGTGCGCACCTTCCAGAGCCGGTCCTCGACCGGCGTGCGTGGCATGAAGCTGGCCGATGGCGACAAGGTCATCTCGATGTCGGTGCTGCGCCATATCGAGACCACGGCCGAGGAGCGCGAGGCCTATCTCAAATACGCCACGGCCCAGCGGCGCATCCGCGACGGCGAGACCGGCGTGGAACTGGTGTCCGAGCTGCCGACGGAGCGGATTGTCGAACTCCAGGCTGCCGAGCAGTTCATCCTCACCGTGACCGAGAAGGGCTACGGCAAGCGCAGCTCGGCCTATGAATATCGCATCACCAGCCGCGGCGGGTCGGGCATCATCAATATCGAGACCACCGCGAAAAACGGCAATGTCTCGGCGGCCTTCCCCGTCGAGCATGATGACCAGATCATGCTGGTCACCGATGGCGGCCAGGTGATCCGCTGCCCGGTGCATGACATTCGCATTGCAGGCCGCAACACCCAGGGCGTCATCATCTTCAAGCTGGGCGATGGCGAGAAGGTTGCGTCGGTCGCGCATTTGCCGGAAAGTGGCCCCAATGACGGTCAGGACGAAGGCGCAGGCGATAGTTCTGGCGAGGATGGCGGCGCGGCAGGGGAAACTGCAGGCGACACGCCCGAGTAATCTGGGGGAGAGCAGATGACCAGGCAGCGGATCGGATTATACCCGGGTACTTTCGATCCGGTGACCAAGGGGCATTACGACATCATCAAGCGCGCGGCCAAGCTGGTCGACAAGCTGGTGGTCGGCGTTGCCGTCAATGTCGGCAAGGGCCCGCTGTTCTCGATGGAAGAGCGCGTCGAGATGGTGCGCGAGGAAATCGGCCCTCTCATGCCCGGCGCCACCGAATTCGAGGTCAAGCCGTTTTCCAACCTGCTGATGCATTTCGCCATGGATCTGGGCGCGGTGATGATCATCCGCGG
>NZ_CALRUC010000122.1:0-12919 GCF_943371255.1 Ferrovibrio terrae
CGCCAGGCCATGCGCCTGCGTGCCGGCTTCATCGAGGCACAGTTCAACCTGGCCAACCTGCTGCGCGAAAGTGGCGCGCATGCCGCGGCGGCGGTGGAGTATCGCCAGCTGCTGGAGCGCCAGCCGCAGTTCATCGGCGCCCGTATCAACCTGGGCGTCGCGCTCGAACTCTCGGGCGATCTCGACGGCGCCATCGCCGCCTATGCGGAGGCGGCGCGGCAGCAGCCCGATCTTGCCCTCGCCCATCTCAATCTCGGCCTTGCCTTCCAGAAGCGACATCGGTTTCGCGAGGCGATTGCCGCCTTGCAGATGGCGCTGAAGCACGATGCCGGTCTGGTCGCCGCCCATATGGCGATCGGCCAGTCAGCCCGCGAACTGGGCGACAGTGCCACCGCGACGACGGCCTTCCAGGCGGCAGCAAAACTGGCGCCCGAACTGCCCGAGGTGCAGGAGGCACTGTCGGCGCTGCTGAGCGGCGCCATTCCCGGCTGGCATTTCCCGATGCTGGCCGATATGGCACGCAACGATGCGTTTCAGGCCGCCTTGGAAAAAGCCATCACGCCGGAAACCGTCGTGCTGGATATCGGCACCGGGTCGGGCCTGCTGGCGATGATGGCGGCGCGGGCCGGCGCGAAACGCGTGATCGCCTGCGAGGCGCATCCGCTGATCGCCGGCACCGCCCGCGAGATCGTCGCCGCCAACGACTATGCCGACCGGATCCAGGTCATCGCCAAGCGCTCGACCGAACTGGACCCCGCCACCGATATGGCGGCTGCGGCCGATCTGGTGGTGGCGGAGGTGCTGGATGCCGGCCTGATCGGCGAAGGCATGCTGCCGACCAGCCGTGATGCGCTGAAGCGCCTGGCCCGGCCCGGCGCGACAATCATTCCGGCATCCGCGCAGGTCGTGGCACAGATCGTGACCCTGCCGCAGCAGCGCCTGGTCAATCCGCTGCGCAATCTGAGCGGCTTCGACCTTTCGGCTTTCGATAAATTCCGCAACCGCTCCGCCCATGGCACTGTGCGGCTGGATCACGAAGCGCATACGGCATTGAGCGCGGTGCTGCCGGTGCAGCGCATCGACTTTGCCAGCCCGCCCGACTGGACCCGGCCGCAGAGCCTGGCCTGGTCAGCCCCGATCGCCCGGGCCGGCACGGCACAGGCCCTGGTCTTCTGGTTCGAACTCTGGCTCGACGAGGCCATCATGCTGTCCACCGGGCCCGGCGGCGCCATGCGGCACTGGGGCCAGGCGGTGTGCTGGCTGCCGGCCGATCGCGCCGTGCAACCCGGCGATGCGCTGGACTTCCGGGTCACGCTGGCCGACACCTATATAGACTTCATGGCCATATAGACTTCACGGCACTGTCAGAACGGCCTAGACTGGGGCCATGGCCGTTCCGCCCAAACCCGGCGCCCCACCGCGCCCGCTCGCACCGAAAGCAAATACCCCCGCGCCCAATGACGAGGCCGCGGAAAAGGAACAGCTTGCGGCCAGCGAGCTGGACGACATCACCCATGCCGAATACCGCCTGCTCTACGACGCGGCCGCCCGCAACGTGCTGTTCGCCAAGGACCAGCAATGGCGCGTGCTGCAGTATTTCACCATCCTCGGCCTGTCGCTGGTCGCCATCGGCATTGCTGCGCCCTTTGCCCATGATGTGGCGCGCTTCGTCGCCGGCTTCCTGGTCTTCGTTGGCATCTTCAGCGTGGTGGTGATCGCCATGCTGCAATCCTGGCAGGCCAACGAGCATGCAAAGATGGCATATCTGGCGGCGGATTTTTCCAACTTCGCGCGCAGCGCGTTGCGCCGCAAGCCGAAGCTGAGCGGCGACATTCACCGCTATTTCATGCTTCTGGCGATGCTGCTGTATATCGTCGTGCTTGACGTGGTCATGGTGCGACTGCTGATCGACATCGGTCGCTGAAAGCCCGTCACCTCAGGTAACCAGACGCTTCAGGTAAAGCTGTAACTGTCCATCGCCAGCGCGCCCAGCGCGAAGCTGGCATGCATGCGTTTGGCCGGTGCGCCCGGCGTTGCCGCGCCGAGCGCCACATACAGCGGCAGCAGATGTTCATCGGTGGGATGGTTACGCGCGGCAAACGGTGCCTGCTGGCGATAATCCAGCAGGGCAGCATCGTCGCGCTGTTCCAGCTTCTGCGCCATCCAGTCGGCAAAGGCCATCGCCCAGTCGGCCGGCGGGCCGCTGTCGCTGCGATCCAGCAGGCGCAGGTTATGCGTCATCGACCCGGTCGCCATGATCAGCACGCCTTCATCGCGCAGCGGCGCCAGCGCGCGCCCCAGCGCCAGATGATGTGCCGGATCGCGATGCGACTGGATGGAGAGCTGCAGCACCGGAATATCGGCGGCGGGATAGACCAGCGTGAGCGGCGACCAGGCGCCGTGATCGAGGCCGCGCGCCGGATCAAGCACCGTCTTGAAGCCGGCGGCTTCCAGCAGGCCGTGGATGCGGGCGGCCAGCGGCGGCGCACCGGGCGCGTCATAGTGCATCTGATACAGCGCCGGGGGAAAACCGTAGAAGTCGTGGATGGTGTCGGGTTTTGCCGTGGCGCCAACTTCCGGCCATTCGGTTTCCCAGTGGGCCGAGATGGCGAGGATCGCCTGCGGCCGCGGCCACTGGGTGGCGGCGCTGCGCAGGAACTGATGCGCCGGACGCTCCGGCTCCAGGGTCAGCATAGGGGAGCCATGGCTGATGAAGACGGCGGGCAGGCGCTGGGACTGGGCTGACATCGGGAAACTCCGCTGCGCCATCTGAAATGACGGCGCAGCGTTCACCTAAGTCAGCCGCGGCAAAGCCGCAAGGCGTTACCGGCTGGTGACGCCTTACTTGGCGGTAACGGTACCGGCCGGCGCCGACCATTCGGCCGCGCGGCTGCGGAACAGGCCGGCGAGCTTGGCGGCGATGGTCTGGAAGAAGGCCAGGCTGGCCTCCGACCGCAGGGTGACGGCGCGGGCGCGCAGATAGGCCATTTCATCGGCCGAGATGTAACGGACCGGGGACACCGCCGCGCTCATGTCGAAGCGCTTGTCGATGTCGGTCATCAGGTTGGTGGACTGGGTGGTGCTGTAGGTCATGGGGGAGGCCTTCCTCTGCTGGGTGGCTGAGGCAAACTCTATCCCGCACTGCACTTTTCATTAATACAGTATTATGGCAGTATTTGATGACTTTAATTCATAAATAGAGCCCTCATGAACCGTTACGGGGAAATGGAAGCCTTTGTGCAGGTGGTGGACCAGGGCGGCTTCACCGAGGCCGCCAAGGTGCTGGGCCTGAGCCCGTCCGCCGTCAGCAAGCTGATCTCCCGGCTGGAAGACCGATTGGGCGCCCGGCTGCTGCAGCGGACCACGCGCCGCGTCAGCCTGACCGCCGAGGGTCGCGTCTATGCCGAACAGGTACGGGCGATCCTGGCCGATGTCGATGCGGTGGAAGCCAGTATCGGCGGCGCCGAAGCCGAGGCGCGCGGCCAGCTGCGGGTCAACGTTGCGCATGGCTTCGGCATGACCCAGATCGTGCCGCTGATCCCCGACTTCCTCGCGCGCTATCCCAAGGTGCAGGTCAGTCTCACCTTCGCCGACCACACGGTCGATCTGGTGAGCGAAGGCGATGACATGGGCATTCGGCTCGGCGAACTGCGCGATGACGCGCTGATCGCGCGCAAGCTGGGCGACCACCGCCGCATCATCTGTGCCGCGCCGTCTTACCTCGAACGCCATGGCATGCCGCAGACGCCGGCAGATCTGACCCGGCATAACTGCCTGCTATTCGACGGTCCAGAAGGCCTGAACGAATGGCCATTCCGCAAGGCCGACGGCAGCATCGAGCGTCTGGCGATGCATGGCAACTTCCGCAGCAACAATGGCGATGCGGTATTGCGCCTGCTGCTCGACGGCGTCGGGCTTTGCTACGCCGCCGATTTCGGCATCAAGCCCTTCATTGAAACCGGTCGCTTGGTGCCGGTGCTGGCCGATCACACCGCCGATATCCTGCGGCCGGTTCACGCAGTCTATCCCGCCCGCAAGCATCTGGCCGCAAAAGTGCGTGTGTTTGCCGATTATCTGGTCGAGCGCTTCATGCCGGCGCCACCCTGGCTGATGCAGCCCGGCGCCTAGACCAGCGCAGCCATTATCGCAGCGCAGCCTCGGCCGCCTGCACCAGCGCCGCCGTGTCTTCAGCCGTCTTGTCGAAGGAGCAGACGAAGCGATACAGGCTGTCAGCCTCGCTCCAGGTGTGAAACAGCGCGCCGCGCTGACGCATCGCCTCTGCCGCCGCGACCGGCAGTTTCACGAACACCTCGTTGGCTTGCACCGGCCACACCACTTTCGCACCGGGCAGCCGGCCAAGGCCATCGGCCAGTTCGCGCGCGCGGGCATTGGCCGCGCGTGCCAGCCGCAGCCACAGGCCGTTTTCCAGCATGGCGAGCAGCTGCACCGACAGGAAGCGCGACTTGGAAAACAGATGTCCGCCGCGCTTGCGGCGATACAGGAAGCTCTCGGCCAGCTCGGGCTTGAAGAACACCACTGCTTCGGCCGCCATCGCGCCATTCTTGGTGGCGCCGAAGCTGAGCACATCGACGCCGGCGCGCCAGGTGAGGTCCGCCGGTGCGCAATTCAGGCCGGCGACGGCATTGGCAAACCGCGCGCCATCCATATGCAGCTTCATGCCATGCGCCTTGCAGCGATGGGCGATATCGGCGATTTCATCGGGCGAATAGACGGTGCCGGCTTCGGTGGCTTGGGTGATGCTGACCGCCGAGGGCTGCGGGTTATGCTGCGAGCCCTTCCAGCCCAGCGCCAGCACGGCATCCAGCGCGGCGAGGTCGATCTTGCCATTCTCGCCCGGCACATTCACCAGCTTGGCGCCGCCGGTATAGAATTCCGGCGCGTTGCATTCATCGGTAACGATATGGCTGTCCTGATGGCAGTAGATCGCGCCATGGCCCGGCGTGATGCACGCCAGCGACAGCACATTGGCAGCCGTGCCGGTGGCAACCGGAAACACCTTGCACTCGTGATCGAACAGGACCGAGAAGGCGGCATCCAGTTCGACGCTCCACTGATCGGCACCATAAGACGACTCAGTGCCGGTATTGGCCGCCATCAGTGCGGTCATGATCTCGGGCGCCGCGCCGGCCACGTTGTCGCTGCGAAAATCCATTGCGCTAATCCTGCTGTTCGATCGTCAAAGGGAGAAAGGCGAAACCGGTCTCCTGGCTGATGGCGCGAAAGGCGCGCGGGGCCAGGGCCCGGCCATCATGCACGGCCGAGATCAGCCAGACGAGTCCCGGATCGCTCACCATGGCGGCATCTTTTGCAGAGGGCGCATCACGGCCATTCGGATGGCTATGCCAGTGACCAATAATGGAATTGGTTCGCGCCGGATCATCCCGCAGGCGGCGCAGGGTGGCGAAATGCACGGCCGGATCGAGTTCGAATTCTCGGTCGGGATCGGTGGAGATATTGTTCGCCAGTACGACCTCGGTCACCTGCAGCGCATCGCCATCCGCATGGCCGACGAGCAGGGCACAGGCCTCGCGCGGCCAGGCGGCCTGTCCCAGCTCGGCCAGGCGCGCCAGCTGCGCCACGCTCAGCCGCAGGGCGGTCACTTCTCGACTTTCACCGTGATGCTGCCCAACGGCTTCAGCGTTTCGCCATCCAGCGCATACAGCCGCTCGGTGCCATCGGCCAGCCGCACCCGCAGGATGATGCGGTTTCCGGTGGCAAACACTTCGGCCACGCGGCTGTTGCGCGGCAGGCTGAATTCCAGGTCTTCCACCACAACGCTGCGCGGCGCCGCCGTGCCGCTGGTGGCGGTGCGCTTCGGCCCACCGGTCATGATCAGCACGATCAGCAGGGCGGCAAGGCCAAGGAAGATGACGCCCAGACCGATGACGGTGGCCTTCAACCACCGTATCCTCGTCGTCGACTCTTCCGTCGTCTGCTCGACCATGTAAAACACTCCGATGTCCGAACCCGCCACCATCCAGCACAGTCTGCCGCCGGTGCCGCCCGAAGCGGCCGGCGAACGGCTCGACCGCTATCTGGCCGCCGTGCTGACCGAGCAGCTGTCCGTGGCCGAGTCCGGGGCCTCGCTGTCGCGCTCGCGGCTGAAGTCTCTGATCCTCGATGGTCAGGTTCGTCTAGATGGCGCGACGATAACCGACCCCTCCCGCAAGATCAAACCGGGCGAACTCTATGTGGTGGGCGAGCCCAGCGCGGTGGCGGCCGATCCACAGGCGCAGGATATCCCGCTCACCGTGGTCTACGAGGATGACCAGCTGATCGTGGTGGACAAGCCGGCCGGCCTGGTGGTGCATCCGGCACCGGGCAATCCCGACCGCACGCTGGTGAATGCCCTGCTGCACCATTGCGGCGACAGCCTGTCGGGGATCGGCGGCGTGAAGCGGCCGGGCATCGTGCACCGCATCGACAAGGATACCTCGGGCCTGGTGGTGGCGGCCAAGACCGACCGTGCCCACCATGCGCTGGCCGCACTGTTTGCCGAGCATGACATCGAACGCAGCTACGATGCCCTGGTCTGGGACCATCCCAACCCGTTGCAGGGCACCATCGAAGGCGCCATCGGCCGCGACCCCAAGGATCGCAAGCGCATGGCCATGGTGGCGCGCGGCGGCAAGCCGGCGATCACGCATTACGCCACGCAGAAGATGATTTTCGATGCCCGCGGCCAGCCGGTCTGCGCCCTGGTCCGCTGCACCCTGGAAACCGGGCGCACGCACCAGATCCGCGTCCACATGACCGCCAAGGGCAATGCGCTGATCGGCGACCCGGTTTATGGCCGCGCCCGCAACCTGCAGCGCTTCCAGCTCAGCGACCCGGCCCGCGCCGCCCTGCTCGGTTTCAAGCGCCAGGCGCTGCACGCGGCCACCCTGGGCTTCCGCCATCCGGTCAGCGGCAAGAGCCTGCGGTTTGAAAGTCCGCTGCCGGCGGATTTCGCCACCCTGCTGAAACTGCTCTCCACCCAGCGCTCGACGCCGCGCTGACCGGCAAACTGCCGGCCGGCCTTGACCGGCATGAATGGATTTTCCTAATTTTCTGGTAAATTCCGCGACTGTGACCGCCGGCACAGTCCGGTCCGGCAGCCGTACTTCCGCCGCAATTGGCCGCTTTCCTCATTGCAAATGAAAGACACGCCTACCATTTCTCACACTGGGTCGGGTGCCAAAGCAAAGGGCCCGGCCGGGGGAGTTACATCGATGTCTCGCACTGCCAGCCTGCCTGCCCTGTCCTCTCTCGAGGGAGGGTTATCCCGCTATCTGTCCGATATCCGCCGCTTCCCGATGCTGGAGCCGCAGGAGGAGTTCATGCTGGCCAAGGCCTGGCGTGACCATGGCGACGTGGACGCGGCGCATAAGCTGGTGACCAGCCATCTGCGCCTGGTGGCCAAGATCGCCATGGGCTATCGCGGCTACGGCCTGCCGGTCGGCGAACTGATCTCCGAAGGCAATGTCGGCATGATGCAGGCGGTCAAGCGCTTTGATCCCGACAAGGGCTTCCGTCTCTCGACCTATGCCATGTGGTGGATCCGCGCCTCGATCCAGGAATATATCCTGCGGTCCTGGTCGCTGGTGAAGATCGGCACCACGGCGGCCCAGAAGAAGCTGTTCTTCAACCTGCGCCGCCTGCGCGGCCAGATGAAGGCGATCGATGGCGGCCAGCTGACGCCGGAGCAGGTGGAAAAGATCGCCACCCAGCTCGCCGTCACCAAGGACGAGGTCATCACCATGGACCGCCGCCTGGCGGCGCCCGACCATTCGCTGAACGCACCCTTGCGCGGCGATGAAGAGGGCAGCAGCGAGTGGCAGGACTGGCTGGTGGACGAGACGCCGAACCAGGAAACCCGTCTGGTGGAAGGCGATGAATTCGACAGCCGCAAACAGCTGCTGGCCACTGCCATGCAGCAGTTGAACGAGCGCGAGCGCGATATTCTGATGCAACGGCGCCTGACCGAGGAGCCGACCACCCTGGAAGATCTCTCGACGCGTTACGGCATCAGCCGCGAGCGCGTGCGCCAGATCGAGGTGCGGGCCTTCGAGAAGCTGCAAAAAGCCGTGCGCAATGCCGCCCTGGAGCAGGGCATCAGCACCCAGGCCGGCATGGGCCAGATCGAAGGCCAGGCGACCGCCTGACCGCAGGTAAAAAAAGAGCGCGCCGCATTTCTTGCGGCGCGCTCTTGCGTACTGAGTCGGAAAATCGACCCGGAAAACCTGATCTCAGAACATGTCGTCGTCGTCGAGATCGGTGAAGAGATCACTGGCCAGCGGCTCGAGACCCGGCACCGGCGGATGCAGGCCGAGGGCATCGAAGGCGGCCTCAGTCGTCATCGACTGCAGCCAAATCGACGGTTCGGTGCCGCGGCGCAGCCAGTCCAGATTCTGGCGGGCAGAACCCATGGCCGACAGGGCAACCGAGGGCACCGCCGGAATGGCCTGTTCAGCATTGTAGCGCTGGCTGTGGCGGCGGATCGCGGTGGCCAGTGTCTGGGCCAGGTTGCGCAGCACGGTGATATCGCGCGGCCGCCATTCCTGGGCGGTGTCGCAACGCTCGCAGCGGAAAATCGCCGCCGGGCTGTTGTTGGAATCCACCAGCAGAAGATCGATGCGGGCCTGCACCTGATCGCGGGCAGACGGATTGTCGCTTGGCAATTCGGGAGCGTTGTCGGTCTGCATCGAGGCCAGGCCGCGGGCGGCGGCATCGAGATAGGCGACGGTGGCCGAACGCGGGATCACGGCACCTTCAGTGAAACGACCGTCGCGCGAGTCGAGCAGGCGCTTGCAGATCATGTCACCGCTGTCGTCGAAGAACCAGATGCTGACGCGCGTGGCGGCAGCGACCTCGACGGCATCGAGGCAGATCGCCTCGCACAGAGCGGTCATGCCGTCATGGCCGAATGTATATAAAGCTGCTTCCTGCGTCCTGAGCATCAACCCCTCCCGGGTCTGCAAACTCGATGGCTGCAGTGTCGTCCGGGCAGTGGCTTTGCGGCAGGTTACGGCTCGATAATAGGGCATTACTTTTCAGTAACGCCGATTTATCCACAGCTACAACTGCGCCGCGATCAGTCTTCGAAGGGATCCTTCATCAGGATGGTGTCTTCACGCTCCGGCGACGTCGACAGCAGCGCCACCGGTGCACCGATTAACTCCTCGATCCGGCGCACATATTTCACCGCCGTGGCCGGCAGGTCGACCCAGCTGCGCGCACCCTTGGTGGTTTCGCTCCAGCCTTCCATGGTCTCGTAGACCGGCTTGGCGGCGGCCTGGTCGCCCATGCCGGCGGGGAAATAATCCAGCACCTTGCCGTTCACGTCATAGCCGACGCAGATCTTCAGTTCCTTCAGGCCGTCCAGCACATCCAGCTTGGTCAGCGCGATGCCGTGAATGCCGTTCAGCTTCACGGTCTGCCGCACCAGCACGGCATCGAACCAGCCGCAGCGGCGCTTGCGCCCGGTCACCACGCCGAATTCATGGCCCTTTTCGCCCAGCCACTGGCCGATATCGTCGGTCAGTTCGGTGGGGAACGGGCCTTCGCCGACGCGGGTGGTATAGGCCTTCACGATGCCGAGGATATAACCGAGCGACCCCGGCCCCAGGCCCGAACCGGCCGAGGCCGAGCCCGCCATGGTGTTGGACGATGTGACATACGGGTATGTGCCGTGATCGACATCAAGCAGCGAGCCCTGCGCGCCCTCGAACAAGATGCGCTTGCCGGCGCGGCGGGCTTCATCCAGGTCGCGCCAGACCGGCGCGGCATAGGGCAGGATTTTCGGCGCGATCTCGGCCAGCTGCTTGAGCAGCGCGGCGCGGTCCACCGGCTCGATGCCAAACCCGCGGCGCAGGGCATTGTGATGCGACAGCAGGCCATCGACCTTGCGGCCGAGCGTTTCGGCATCGGCCAGATCGCAGACCCGGATGGCGCGACGGCCGGCCTTGTCTTCATAGGCCGGGCCGATGCCGCGCCGCGTGGTACCGATCTTGACGCCGCCATCGGTGGCATCCTCGCGCAGGCCATCCAGCTCGCGATGCAGCGGCAGGATCAGCACGGCATTGTCGGCCACTTTCAGGTTGTGCTCGCCAATCTCCACGCCCTGGCCGCGCAGCTTGTCGATCTCGGCAAACAGCGCCCAGGGATCGACCACCACGCCATTGCCGATCACCGCCAGCTTGTTCCGGCGCACGATGCCCGACGGCAGCAGCGACAGCTTGTAGACATTGTTGCCGATCACCAGCGTATGGCCGGCGTTATGCCCGCCCTGGAACCGCACCACGACATCGGCGCGCAACGACAGCCAGTCGACGATCTTGCCCTTGCCCTCGTCGCCCCACTGGGCGCCGACCACGACCACATTGCTCATCTCAACGATCCTTCACGCGAAACGGATTAGACGGACTGGACGGCCTTGCCGTCCCACCAATGACTGCACCCGGCGGCCTTGGCCGCCATCTTGATATCGCCTTTTTCCTTCGCCAGCGCGGCCCAGGTGGCGCGGCCATCCTGGCGCAGCTTTGCCGCCACGGCGCGCGGCGTGCCATAGGACAGATAAACCAGCTGCGGCACCGGCTGCGGCGGCAGGGCGCGCATCACGCTGTCGAGATAAAGCGTGAAACCGGTGGCGGTTTCACCGGCGGGCGCGGTGTAGCGGCCGCCACGGCCCAGCTCGCCTCGCACATTGCGGGCAAACAGCGTAAACGCAATGCCGGTGTGATATTCGAAGCCGCGGAATTCGCCGGGATCGAGTGTGACCAGCAGATCGGGAGCCGCTGCCGAAACCTCGGCCACCAGCCTGTCGAGATCGGCGACAATCTTTGCCGCGGCTGCCGGCAGCTTCAGTTTCTTCAGGCCATCGAGGGCCGCCTGCGCCGGGCCGGTGAGCGCCAGAAGTTTCAGCAGCGTGGGTGCCGCAGCACCACCGACAGCCTTCAGCTCGGCGGCATCCTTGCGATCCAGCGCACGCCGCGCGGCACGGGCCTGTTTCGGCTCCAGGCCATGCGCTTCGATGATCGCCGGCGCCAGCAGGGGCTGCGTGATGTCGAGCGACAGCCCGCCGACACCCAGCGCCGCCACGGCTTCGGCGGCCAGCACAGCCACTTCCACATCAGCGGCCAGCGCATCCGAGCCGATCAGCTCGACGCCGGCCTGGGCGAACTGGCGTTCGGGGCGCAATTGCGTGCCGCGCACGCGCAGCACCTGGCCGGCATAGGCCAGCCGCACGGGCCGCGTCGAATCTTTCATGCGGCTGGCGGCGATGCGCGCCACCTGCAGGGTGATGTCGGTACGCAGGCCCATCATGCGCTGCGACACCGGGTCCATGACGCGGAACATCTGACCGGCGAGATCCTGGCCCGACCCGGCCAGCAGGGTTTCCTCGAATTCGATCAGCGGCGGCTTGACCCGCAGATAGCCATGGGCGGCGAAGCTGGCGATCAGCTTCTCGCTGGCCTGGGCTTCCCATTCGGCGCGCGGCGGCAGCACATCGCGCAAACCGGCCGGCAGCAGGCCGGCGGCTGCACTGGCGTCACTGTCATTCGCTGGATTGCGTCCGCGCGGGGCCATGGTCTGATCGTCCTGTTCAGCGCTGCTTGAAGTCGGCTTTGCGCTTTTCGGCGAAGGCGCTCATGCCTTCCTTCTGGTCTTCGGTGGCAAAGGTGGAATGGAAGACCCGGCGCTCGAAACGGATACCCTCGGCCAGCGTGGTTTCATAGGCGCGATTGACCGATTCTTTGGCGATCATCACGATCGGGCGCGACAGGGCGCAGATCTTCTCGGCCGCCTTGATCGCCTCGTTCAGCAGTTCGGCTGCAGGCACAACACGGCTGACCAGGCCCGAGCGTTCGGCTTCCTCGGCATCCATCATGCGGGCCGTGAGGCACATTTCCATCGCCTTGGACTTGCCGACAAAACGCGTCAGGCGCTGGGTGCCACCGGCGCCGGGAATGGTGCCAAGATTGATTTCCGGCTGGCCGAATTTCGCCGTATCGGCAGCAATGATGAAATCGCACATCATCGCCAGTTCGCAGCCGCCGCCCAGCGCATAGCCCGCCACGGCCGCGATCACCGGCTTGCGGCAGCGCGCGGCGCGTTCCCAGTCCCGGGTGATGAAGTCTTCCTTGTAAACATCCATATAGGTCTTGGACTGCATCTCCTTGATATCGGCGCCGGCGGCAAAGGCCTTTTCCGAACCGGTGATGATCATGCAGCCAATGGCATCATCGGCCTCGAAAGCATCCAGGGCGCGGGTCAGTTCCTGCATCAGCGCGGCATTCAGGGCATTCAGCGCCTTGGGCCGGTTCAGCGTGATCAGGCCGATCTGGCCGCGCGTCTCCACCAGGATGTTCTCGTAGGACATGACTGTTTCCTCTGGTTTCTGAAGGTATTGCTGCCAAGCTACTGTTGATCGGGCAACAGTTCGAAGCGCACGGTCAGCGCTCCGTCGCGGCCGGCAAAACTGAAGCGCAACCGTTCGCGCTCGCGACGATACTGTTCCGCGCCCAGCGCCTGCCAACCAAGCTGCGGAAGGGTGGCGGAATAAAACTGGCGCACCGCGGCGGCCGTGACCGCCCCCTTGGCCTCGGCATTGGCAATGCGGCCGGATGGCTTGTCGAAGACGGCGGCGGCATCGGCGTTTTCGGCCAGGCCGGGCATCAGCGGCACATCTTCGGATATGGAGAGAAAACCGGCCGCCGCCCGGGCGCCCGGGATAAGGGCTTCTGAAAGGCTTGCACGAATCCCCGCCAGCGCCAGACCGCCGATGACGACACCGCCCATAAGGGGTGTGGCCAGGACGAAAAGTGCAGCTAGCGCCGGGACCGGGAAACACCTCCAGCCGGGGCGGAACATGGCCGGGAATTTGGCAGGTCGGGGCGCTTTTTGGAAGCCCTGGAGG
>NZ_CALRUC010000123.1:0-12893 GCF_943371255.1 Ferrovibrio terrae
CATTTCGACAGCGATCTCGAGCGCGTCTACGGCCTGTTCCCGCGCCTGAAGGAACGCAGCGAGCAGCGTGGCGGCACCTTATCGGGCGGCGAGCAGCAGATGCTGGCGATTGCCCGCGCGTTGATGAGCCGGCCGAAACTGTTGCTGCTCGACGAACCCTCGCTCGGTCTCGCGCCGTTGGTGGTGAAGCAGATTTTCTCGATCATCGAGGAGATCAATCGCACAGACGGCGTCACCGTGCTGCTGGTCGAGCAAAATGCCTATCACGCCCTCAAGCTCGCGCATCGCGGTTATGTGCTGGTCAATGGCCGCATCACCATGAGCGGCAGCGGCGCCGAGCTGCTGGCCAACGAGCAGATCCGCGCGGCGTATCTGGAAGGGGGGCACTGATGCTGCAGGCCATCCTGGGCGAGAGTATCTGGGTATTCCTGGGTCTGACTGTGGTGCTGGTCGGCGGCTGCGCCTTCCTGATGGGACAGGCGATTGCCGGAACCTGGCGGTCCTACTGGCAGATCCTGCCTTACAGCCTGATCCTGGCGGCAACGAACCGCTTTCTCGCCTTTGCGTTATTCAAGGAGCAGTTGCTGGCCGTGGTTCCCTATCTGGTTTCGGTTGTTGTGGTCTGGGCCCTGGCCAGTTTCGGGTTCCGGCTCACCCGGGTCGATATGATGGTTCACCAGTATCCATGGCTCTATGAGCGCTCCAGCCTGCTTGGCTGGCGCGATAAACAAGAAACACCTTAGGTTGTTGCCGAGCCCGGCCGGACTGCACTAGACTTTTCATCAGCGTATTCAAAACAGGGAGAAGAAATCATGCGTAAACTTACGACTGGTTTGGCCGTTGTCGCCTCGCTCGGGATGTTTGCCGGCGCCGCCTCGGCCCAGATTAAAGTCGCCCTCAATGGCCCGATCACCGGCCAGCTCGCCAGCTTCGGCGAGCAGATGAAGCGTGGCGCCGAAATGGCGATCGCCGACATCAATGCTGCCGGTGGCGTCAACGGCCAGAAGCTGCAGCTGGTCATCGGTGACGACCAGTGCGACCCGAAGCAGGCGGTGGCGGTTGCCAACCGCGCCGTGCAGGAAAAGGTCGCGGTGGTGTTTGGCCACTTCTGCTCAGGCTCGTCGATCCCGGCCTCGGATGTCTACAAGGAAGAAAACATCCTGCAGATCACCCCGGCCTCGACCAATCCGCGCTACACCGAGCGTGGCTACAAGAACGTGTTCCGCGTCTGCGGCCGTGATGACCAGCAGGGCATCGTTGCCGGCGACTACATCCTTGATAAGTTCAAGGGCAAGAAGATCGCGATCGTGCATGACAAAACCCCGTATGGTCAGGGTCTGGCCGAAGAAACCAAGAAGCGCCTGAATTCCAAGGGCGTGACCGAGACCATGTTTGAAGCCGTCACCGCCGGTGAGAAGGATTACTCGGCGCTGGTTTCGAAGATGAAGCAGGCCGGCATCGATCTGATCTATCTCGGCGGCTACCATCCGGAAGGCGGCCTGATCGTGCGTCAGGCCAAGGAGCAGGGCCTCAATGCCCCGCTGATGGGCGGCGATGCGCTGGTCGACAAGCAGTTCTGGGCGATTTCCGGTCCGGCCGGCGAAGGTTCGCTGATGACCTTCGATGCCGATCCGCGCAAGAACCCGGTTGCCAAGCCGCTGGTCGACAAGTTCAAGGCCCAGGGCTACGACCCGGAAGGCTACACGCTGTATACCTACGCAGCCGTGCAGGTCTGGGTGCAGGCGGCGACCGCAGCCAAGTCGATCAAGACGGCCGATGTCGAGAAGGCGATGCGTGCGGGCAAGTTCAAGACCGTGCTGAACGAGATTTCGTTCGATGCCAAGGGCGACACCACCTCGCCGGCCTACAAGGTCTATGTCTGGAAGAACGGCGCCTATGACTATGTGAACTGATCCCCCCTCCGGGGTTGGTGAGAAGGGCCCGAAGGCAGATGCCGTCGGGCCCTTCTTTTTGACCACATAATTCCCTGTTTGTTCCCTTGTTTTTATGAGCACACTTCAGGGCCTCTGAGCATTTCCCTTGTTGGTAGGGTTGGCACCTGCCACCGGATATTGTAGGGTCCGCCCGTCTTTCCCCGAGGTGCTCCGCCGATGTCCAAGCCCACGGTTGCTCTCGCTGCCGATCACGCTGGTTTTGAGTTGAAAAACCTGCTGCGCGATGAGCTTAAGGCCCAGGGCTATGATGTCCTCGACCTCGGCACCAATTCCTCCGACAGCGTCGATTACCCCGATTTCGGCCGCAAGCTGGCGGAAACCGTCGCCGCCGGAAAGGCCGCCTGCGGCGTTGCCGTCTGCGGCACCGGTATCGGCATCTCGATCGCCGCCAACCGCATCCCCGGCTGCCGTGCCGCCCTGGTGCATGACATCACCAGTGCCCGCCTGTGCCGTGAGCATAACGATGCCAATGTGCTGGCCCTGGGTGCCCGCCTGATCGGAGTCGAGACCGCACGGGACTGCCTCAAGGCCTTCCTCGATACCCCCTTCGCCGGTGGCCGCCATAGCGGCCGCGTCGCCAAGCTTGGCCAGCCGGCCTGACCGAACCAGACGTCCAGGAGTACCGCCCATGTCCAGCACCGCCGCCAAGCCCACCGTCACCCATGCCGGCTTTTTCGAGCGCACGCTCGCCCAGGCCGATCCGGAAATCTTTGCCTCAATCACCAAGGAACTGGATCGCCAGCAGCATCAGATCGAACTGATCGCCTCGGAAAACATCGTCAGCCGCGCCGTGCTGGAAGCGCAGGGCTCGGTGATGACCAACAAGTATGCCGAAGGTTACCCGGGCAAGCGTTACTACAACGGTTGCGAGTTCGTCGATATTGCCGAAACGCTGGCGATCGAACGCGCGAAGACCATCTTCGGCTGCGGCTTCGCCAATGTGCAGCCGCATTCGGGTGCGCAGGCCAATCAGGCCGTGTTCATGGCCGTGCTGAAGCCCGGCGATACCTTCATGGGCCTCGATCTTGCTGCCGGCGGCCATCTCACCCATGGCTCGCCTGCCAACCAGTCGGGCAAATGGTTCAACGTGGTGCCCTATACCGTGCGCCAGGACGATCAGCGTATCGACATGGAGCAGGTTGCCAAGCTGGCTGAACAGCATAAGCCGAAGCTGATCATCGCCGGTGGTTCTGCCTATCCGCGCTTCTGGGACTTCGCCCGCTTCCGCGCGATCGCCGACAGCATCGGCGCGCTGTTCATGGTCGATATGGCGCATTTCGCCGGTCTGGTCGCTGGCGGCGTGCATCCGAGCCCGTTCCCGCACGCTCATATCGCCACCACCACCACGCACAAGACGCTGCGTGGTCCGCGCGGCGGCATGGTGCTGACCAATGACGAAGCGCTGGCCAAGAAGATCAATTCGGCTGTTTTCCCGGGCCTGCAAGGTGGCCCGCTGATGCATGTGATCGCCGGCAAGGCGGTAGCCTTCGGCGAGGCGCTGACGCCGGAATTCCGCTCCTATGCCCAGGCCGTGGTCGACAATGCCAAGGCGATGGCAGCGGCGCTGCAGGAGCGCGGTTACGACCTCGTCTCCGGCGGCACTGACAACCACCTGATGCTGGTCGATCTGCGTTCCAAGGGCCTCAAGGGCAATGTCTGCGTCGAGAGCCTGGAGCGGGCCCGCATCACCACCAACAAGAACGGCGTGCCGTTCGATACCGAGAAGCCGACCGTGACCTCGGGCGTGCGCCTGGGCAGCCCGGCCGGCACCACGCGCGGTTTCGGTGTGGCCGAATTCCGGCAGATCGGCGGCCTAATCGCCGATGTGCTGGATGGCATTGCCAAGCAGACCAACGACAATTCCGACGTGGAACGGGCCGTGGCCGAGAAGGTGGTGGCGCTGTGCAATCGCTTCCCGATCTATCCGCAGCTCTGAGTACATAATCATAAGGCGGGGGAAAACCGACAATGCGTTGTCCGTTCTGCGGCAATGACGACACCCAGGTAAAGGACTCGCGGCCGACCGAGGATAACTCGGCGATCCGCCGCCGGCGCTTCTGTCCCAATTGTGGTGCGCGTTTCACCACGTTCGAGCGTATTCAGCTGCGCGAGTTGACCGTGCTCAAGAAGAACGGCCTCAAGGCGCCGTTTGATCGTGACAAGCTTGCGCGCTCGATCATGATCGCCACGCGCAAGCGGCCGATTGATCCCGAGCGCATCGAGCGCCTGATCAACGGCATCGTGCGTCGCCTGGAAAGTTCGGGCGAGAGCGAGATCAAGTCGGACTCCATCGGTGAACTGGTGATGGATGGCCTGGCCGCGCTCGACAAGGTGGCCTATGTGCGCTTCGCCTCGGTCTATCGCAATTTCCGCGAAGCCAAGGATTTCGAAGAGTTCATCGGCTCGCTGAGCGGCACCGGCAGCGACGATGACTGACAAGGCCGCTGCCGCCCGGGACGAGCGCTACATGCGCATCGCGCTCGGGCTGGCGGCGCGTGGGCTGGGCAATACCTGGCCCAATCCGGCTGTCGGCTGCGTGATCGTCAAGGATGGGCGTATCGTTGGTCGCGGCTGGACCCAGGTCGGAGGACGGCCGCATGCCGAGACCATGGCGCTGCAGCAGGCCGGCGATGCCGCCCGTGGCGCCACGGCCTATGTCACGCTCGAACCCTGCAGCCATCACGGGCGCACGCCGCCCTGTGCCGAGGCCTTGGTCGCAGCAGGCATTGCACGCTGTGTCGCCGCCATGGAAGACCCCGATGCCCGCGTCTCCGGCAAGGGGTTTGAACTGCTGCGCGATGCCGGTATCGACGTGGCCTTGGGCTGTCTTGCGAATGCAGCGGCAGAGGTGAATAACGGTTTCCTGCTCAGCCGCGAACGCAATCGTCCGGCCATCACTCTGAAGCTGGCGGTCAGCCTGGATGGCCGTATCGGCACGCATTCCGGCGACAGCAAGTGGATCACCAGTCCGGTGGCACGCATGCGCGCGCACCTGCTGCGCGCCCAGCATGATGCCGTGATGGTGGGCAGCAACACCGCTCTGCAGGACGATCCCGATCTGACCTGCCGTCTGCCCGGCCTGCCCAAGCGTCCGGCCATTCGCATCATTCTGGATGGACGCCTGCGCCTCAGCCTCACATCCAAGGTGGTGGCCACGGCGAAAACCACACCGACCTGGATCATCACCCGCGACGATGTCGATACGACCCGACGCGAAGCCTTTGCCGATTGCGGGGTCGAGATTATTGCCGTGGAGGCTGATGAAGCCGGTTTTCCTGATCTGCCGCAGGCCTTTGCCCAGCTGGCTGAGCGCGGCCTGACCCGGGTGCTGGTCGAAGGTGGTGGCAAACTGGCCGCCAGCCTGGTCCGGGCAGACCTGGTGGACCGCATGATCTGGTTCCGGGCGCCCAGTGTGATTGGCGGCGACGGATTGCCGGGAATCGCCGCTTTCGGCATCGATACCGTAGCGGAAGCACCGCGCTGGCAGCGGGTCCGGGCCGATATTCTCGGCGACGACCTGCTGGAAACCTTCGTCCGCCCCAACTAAAACTACACCTATGTTCACAGGCATCATCACTGATATCGGCACAGTCGTTGCCCGCGAGACGCGCGGCGACACCCATTTCCGCATCCGCACCAGCTACGATACTGCCAGCATCGCCATTGGCGCATCGATCGCCTGCGCCGGCGTCTGTCTCACTGTCGTGCAGAAGGGCGCCGACTGGTTCGCCGTCGATGTCTCGGCGGAAACCCTGTCGCGCAGCATGCTGGGCGGCTGGAAAGAAGGCTCCGCCATCAATCTGGAACGCAGCCTGAAGGTTGGCGACGAGCTTGGCGGCCATATCGTTTCGGGCCATGTCGATGGTGTGGGCGAGGTGGTTGCGACACGCGTCGAAGGGGAGTCGCTGCGGATTGATTTCCGCGCTCCGACGGCGCTTGCCGGCTATATCGCCGAGAAAGGCTCGGTCACCATCGATGGCGCCTCGCTGACGGTGAACGGCGTCGATGGCGCTGTGTTCGGCGTCAACCTGATCCCGCATACCCAGCAGGTCACCACGCTCGGCAAGCTCAAGGCTGGCGACCGGGTCAACCTGGAAATCGACGTGCTGGCGCGCTACGTGGCGCGACTGCAGCAATGGAGCAAGCCGTCGTGAACAGCATGGACGATATCAAGCGCTACATCGCCTCCGCCGAGGAGATCATTGAAGAGGCCCGCCAGGGCCGCATGGTGATCCTGGTCGATGAGGAAGACCGCGAGAATGAGGGCGACCTCTATATCCCGGCAGAACGTGCCGATGCGGCTGCGATCAATTTCATGGCCAAATACGGTCGCGGCCTGATCTGTCTGACCCTGACCCGGCAGCGTATCGAGCAGCTCGGACTGCCGTTGATGGCGCAGCACAATGCCTCGCGGCATCAGACCGCATTCACGGTTTCCATCGAGGCGCGCGAGGGTGTCACCACTGGCATCTCGGCGGCCGACCGTGCCCAGACCGTGGCGGTGGCGATCGACCCGACGAAAGGTCCGCAGGATATCGCGGTACCGGGGCATATCTTTCCCTTGATGGCCCGCGATGGCGGCACCCTGGTGCGTGCCGGCCATACCGAAGCCGGCGTGGATATCGCGCGCCTGGCCGGGCTCAATCCATCGGGCGTGATCTGCGAGATCATGAATGACGACGGCACCATGGCCCGGCTGCCCGATCTGGTGAGCTTTGCGCAGCTGCACAATCTGAAGATCGGCACTATTGCCGACCTGATCGCCTACCGCCGCCGCCATGACAACCTGATCCAGAAGGTGGTCGAGGGTGAGATCGACAGCGTCTGGGGCGGTAAATTCCGCATGGTAGTGTTCCGCAACCGCGTCGAATATGCCGAACATATCGCCCTTGTGAAGGGCGATGTCGCCGATGGCAAGCCCGTGATGGTGCGCATGCACGCCATGAATGTGCTGGAAGACGTGCTGGGCGACCATGGCGCCCGTTCCGGCGTTTTACACGGTGCCATGCAGATGATCGGCGAGGCGGGACGCGGGGTGGTAGTCCTGATCCGTGAACCCAGGGCCACAGCCTTGTCTGATAACGTACGGCAGAAGCTGGGCGAAGCGGTTGAAAAATCAGCGCATCTCCGGGATTATGGCATCGGGGCACAGATCCTGATCGATCTGGGGGTGAAAGACATGATCGTCTTGTCGAATGTCGAGCGCACTATCGTCGGCCTGGAGGGCTATGGCCTCTCGGTTGTCGAAACCCGTCCGATCAAGGTTCGTAGGGAGAGCTGACACATGGTGGCGCGCAAGGGGAAGCCGGTCGGTAAAAAGCCGGCGGCGAAGAAAAAAGCGGGTAAGACTCAGCGGTTCTCCAGTCATGAGACCCAGATGTCGCGCGATCTCGCGATCGAGATTCGCAAGCCGCGGGTGCTGATCATCGAGGCGCGGTTCTACGAGGATATCGCCGACGCGCTGTTCGAAGGCGCCAAGGCGATCATCGAGGCTTCGGATTTCGATTACGACCGGATCGATGTGCCGGGCGCGCTCGAGATTCCGGCCGCTATCCGTTTCGCCATGAACCGCAAGGGCGAGAAGGCTTATGACGGTTTTGTCGCACTCGGTTGCGTGATCCGGGGCGAGACGGCGCATTTCGATGTGGTCGTGAATGAAAGCGCCCGTGGCCTGCAGCAGCTTGCCATCGACCATCAGCTCTGCATCGGTAACGGCATCATCACGGTTGAGAATGACGCCCAGGCCTGGGATCGTGCCCGTAAGGACCGCCAGGACAAGGGCGGGCAGGCAGCATTGGCAGCCGTTGCCATGATCGGTCTGAAACAGCTGTTCTCGATATGAGTGAAGGTGGGCAGCGCCGGGGAACACGCAACGATCGACCAGCCGGACGCCGGTCGGTCGCGCGGCTGTTTGCGGTGCAGGCCCTCTACGAAATCGAGTTTGGCGGCGGCAATCCCGAAGCGGTGATTGCCGATTTCCGCACCCATCGGCAGTCCGAGGAAATCGAGGGCGTGCAGATGCGCGAGGCGGATGCCGACTGGTTCGCCGAAATCGTGCGCGGCGTCGCCCGCCAGCAGGCCGAGATCGACCGCGTTATCAAGGACGCCATGCCGCGTATCGATGCGCTTGATCGCATGGAAGCAATCCTGCGCTATGCGCTGCGCTGCTCGGCGTATGAAATCATTGCCCGCATCGATGTGCCGGCCACCACGGTGATCGATGAATATCTTGGTATCATCCGCGCCTTTTTCGGCCCGCGTGAAATCAAGCTGGCCAATGGCGTGATCGATGCGGTGGCGCGCAAGCTGCGCCCCGGCGAATTCGCGGCCTGAGGCAGCCATGCCCGGGCAGACGGGCCTCGGCGAGTTTGATCTGATCGCGCGCTATCTCGCGCCCTTGTCGGCTGTTGCTCCGGGCGCTTTCAACCTGACAGATGATGCCGCCGTCATCCCGGTGCCGCCGGGCGACGACCTGGTGGTCACCACCGATGCCATGGTCGAGGGCGTGCATTTCCTTGCCAAGGATGGCCCGGAGCGCATTGCCCGCAAGCTGTTGCGGGTAAACCTGTCCGATCTCGCCGCCAAGGGCGCCAGGCCCATTGGCTATCAGCTGATTCTCGGTATCCCGGCAATACCTGATGAGGACTGGCTGCAGCGTTTTTGCAGCGGGCTGCAACAGGATCAGGCTGCCTTCGATTTCCCGTTATACGGCGGTGATACGGTACGCGTTCCATCCGGGCTGACGCTCGGCGTTACGGCCTTTGGCAGCCTGCCGTCCGGCACAATGCTGCGCCGTTCAACCGCGCAGGCCGGGGACGATCTGTATGTAACCGGCAGTATCGGCGATGCCGCACTCGGGCTTGAAACCAAGCTGAACCACCGGCTGTTTTCGTCTGCGGCCATGATGTTTTTCGATTCCCGGCTGCACCTGCCGACGCCGCGCCTGGCTTTCGGGCAGGGATTGCACGGCGTCGCGCATGCCGCGATGGATGTTTCGGATGGCCTGGTACAGGATGCTGGGCATATCGCAACGGCATCGGGCCTGCAGGCCATCATCACAACGGATGCCGTGCCGGTGTCGTTGGCGACGCGTCAGGCTATACAGGACGATCCGGCGCTGCTGTCGGTCGTGCTCGGCGGCGGTGACGATTACGAACTTTTGTTTACCGCAGCCCCGCAACAGCAGACGGCCCTGGCGGCTTTGTCGCAGTCCACAGGCCTGGCGATCACGCGGATTGGCCGGATGGTGGCGGGGCAGGGCGTGATCCTGCAGGACAAGACCGGCACCCCGGTGATCGTAGAGCATGGCGGATTTCAGCATTTCGGCGGACCATAGGGCCGAAATGGATTACACTGTGCAGGCTTTTTGCCGGGCGGAATCGACGGAGACAGGTGTTTGCGTAAAGTCGGTCTGATCATTCTGGGTCTGGTGGTGCTGCTGTCCCTGGCCGGTGGCGGCGCGGCTGTGTATCTGCTTGTGCTTGCCCCGAAGCCTCATGTTGAATCTGCCGCCGATCCGAACGATCCGCCGCCTGAGGCGCCGGTCAAACGGCCAGCCTTCATTCCGCTGGAACCCTTCAGTGTCTATGTGGTGCCGGAAGGGCAGAAGCCGCGTGAAGTGATGGTGATCCTGCATCTCGAAGTTCCGCCCGACAATGTGCCGATGGTGAACGAGAAGATGCATCTGCTGCGGGATCGCTATATCCGCGAGTTGCTCAAGGGCAAACCGCTCGAGGTGCCGGCGCGCTTCACCGGCAAGGATCTTTATCCGCTGCGTGACAGTCTTCGCGGCCCGACGGAAGAAGTTCTTGGCAAAGGCGTAGTGACGCAGGTTCTGCTTCTGAATATTATTGCCCAGTTGAAATAAGTAGAATCGGTCCGTCTCCCATGACAACGCAGTCACCGGCCGCCGCAAGGCGGAACGTGTTCATTCTTGCCACCTGCATGGCCCTGGCAAATTCCGCCACCACGTTGCAGGTCACGCTTGGCGGCCTGGTCGGCTTCCTGCTGGTTGAGGACAAGGCGCTGGCAACCCTGCCGGTCACCTTCGTGGTCGGTGGCACCGCGCTCGCCACCATTCCGGCCTCAATGTTGATGCGATGGGTGGGCCGGCAGCTGGGCTTCATGATCGGCTGCCTGATCGGTACTAGCGGGTCGCTGATTGCCGCCCTGGGCGTTTATCTCGCACATTTCTGGCTGTTCTGCCTGGGCGCCTTCGTGTTTGGCGCTTCAGTCGCGTTTACCCAGCTCTATCGTTTTGCCGCCGCCGATATCGTGCCGGGCGAAATGAAAAGCCGGGCGATTTCCTGGGTGATGGTCGGCGGCCTGGTCTCGGCCTTTGCTGGTCCGGAAATCGCGAAGCACACGCGCGAAATTCTGTCGCCCTATCTGTTTTTAGGCTCCTATCTGGTTGCCGCGTCATTGCCGGTCTTGGTGCTCGGGATTCTGACCACTATTCGGCTGCCCAAACCCACTGTTGCCGAACTGCGGGAGCCGGGCCGTCCGTTGGCCGAAATCGTGCGCCAGCCAGCCTTTGTCGTGGCCGCCATGGCGGGCATGTTCGGCTATGGCGTGATGAACCTGCTGATGACCGCAACCCCACTGGCGATGCAGATATGCGAGCATCCTTTTTCCGATGCGGCTACCGTGATCCAGTGGCATGTCTTCGGCATGTTCTTTCCCAGCTTCTTCACCGGCAGCCTGATCGCGCGTTTTGGCGCCCTGCGTATTATCGTGGTTGGTGCGATCCTGAACCTGGCCTGCATTGCCGTGGCTCTGCACGGCGTTGCGGTCCTGAATTTCCAGGCCTCCCTGCTGATCCTCGGGGTCGGCTGGAACTTCATGTATATTGGCGGCACGTCATTGTTGACCGAGGTGTATCGGCCGGCGGAACGCAACAAGACACAGGCACTGAACGACTTTCTGGTCTTCGGCACGGTCGCCCTGGCGTCCCTGGGTTCGGGCAAGCTGCTGTATCATTGGGGCTGGGATTTCGTGCCTCTGTCGGCCCTGCCGTTTATCCTGATCGCCGGCCTGGCCGCTGTCTGGCTGATGCTGCAAAAGCGCCGGACCGCCGCGCCAGCATAAGCTTCGGAAAAATCAGCCATATTGCGCCGCAAGCGCATCTCTGGCATAACGACTCGCAGTCCTGCCCCGCGCGAGTCTGGTCGAGTTCGGGGCCAATAATGGTAGCAGTCGCAGTACCCCGCCTGGGCCGCACTGCCCGGTCGGGTCAATCTCGATTAAATAATCTGAGGAACGAAGGGAAACGCTCATGACGGAGTTGTGGTTCGCCATCGCCTGTGGCGTGTTGGCGCTGTTATACGGAATTTGGACGTCGCGTTCGGTGCTGGCTGAGTCTGCCGGCAATGCGCGCATGCAGGAAATCGCTGCGGCCATTCAGGAAGGCGCCTCCGCCTATCTCAATCGCCAGTATCGCACCATCGGCATTGTCGGCATCGTGGTCGCGATCATTCTCGCCTTTACGCTCGGCCTGAAAGTCGCCATCGGCTTCATCATCGGTGCTGTGCTGTCTGGCGCCGCCGGTTACATCGGCATGAACGTATCTGTCCGCGCCAACGTGCGCACGGCAGAAGGTGCGCGCAAGGGCATGGAGCATGCACTCAGCATCGCCTTCAAGTCTGGCGCGGTCACCGGCATGCTGGTGGTCGGCCTCGCGCTGCTGGGCGTGGCCATCTATTACGTCGTGCTGCTCAAGATGGGTGCGCCGATCCGTGAGATGGTCGATGCCCTGGTGGCACTCGGTTTCGGCTCTTCGCTGATCTCGATCTTCGCCCGTCTGGGCGGCGGCATCTTCACCAAGGGTGCCGATGTCGGCGCCGACCTCGTCGGCAAGGTGGAAGCCGGCATCCCGGAAGATGATCCGCGCAACCCGGCGGTGATCGCCGATAACGTGGGCGACAATGTCGGCGATTGCGCCGGCATGGCCGCCGATCTGTTCGAGACCTATGCGGTGACCATCGTCGCCACCATGGTTCTCGCGTCGATCTACTTCGCCACCGATGCCGCGCTGATGGCAAAGGTCATGGCCTATCCGCTGGTGATCGCAGGCGCCTGCATCATCACCTCGGTGATCGGCACTTACTTCGTGCGCCTCGGCAAAAGCCAGAACATCATGGGCGCGCTCTACAAGGGTCTGATTGTCACCGGCATCCTGTCGGCGATCGCGCTGTGGCCGATCACCGACTACATGCTGGGCATGAAGACTGTCATGACCGCGGGTTCCTCAACCTTTACAGGCATGAGCCTGTTCTGGTGTGGCATCATCGGTCTGCTGGTGACGGCTGCCATCGTCTGGGCAACTGAATATTATACCAGCACGGAGTTCCGTCCGGTGCGCAGCGTGGCGCAGGCCTCGACCACCGGTCACGGCACCAACGTCATCCAGGGCCTTGCGATTTCGATGGAGGCTACGGCTGCGCCGGCGCTGTTCATCGTCATCGGCATCATCGCCACTCACATGCTGGCAGGCCTGTTCGGCATTGCCATCGCTGTGACGACCATGCTGGCTCTGGCCGGTATGGTCGTGGCGCTCGATGCCTATGGCCCGGTCACCGACAATGCCGGCGGCATTGCCGAAATGTCGGATCTGCCGAAGGATGTGCGCAAGACCACCGACGCGCTCGATGCGGTCGGCAACACCACCAAGGCCGTGACCAAGGGCTATGCCATCGGTTCGGCCGGCTTCGGTTCGCTGGTGCTGTTTGCCTGCTACACCGAAGATCTGAAGTACTTCTTCAAGGGCGTTACGATCGATTTCTCCCTGAGCAACCCGTATGTCGTGGTTGGCCTGCTGATCGGCGGTTTGCTGCCGTATCTGTTCGGCGCCATGGGCATGACGGCGGTCGGCCGCGCGGCCGGTTCGGTCGTCGTGGAAGTGCGGCGTCAGTTCAAGGAGATCCCGGGCATCATGGAAGG
>NZ_CALRUC010000124.1:0-12795 GCF_943371255.1 Ferrovibrio terrae
TATGAAAGTCGCCCTGATCGATTACGGCTCCGGCAACCTGCGCTCCGCCGCCAAGGCGATCCAGCGCGCCGCCGATGAGAGCACGCTCACGCTCGATCTGACGGTGACGGCGCGGGTGGAGGATGTGGTCGCCGCCGATGCCATCGTGCTGCCCGGCGTCGGCGCCTTTGCCGATTGCTATCGCGGCCTCAGCAGCCTGGATGGCATGATCGCCGCGCTGAACGACCAGGTCATCACAAAAGCGAAACCGTTTCTGGGTATCTGCGTGGGCATGCAGCTGATGGCGAGCGTGGGCCGCGAGCATGGCGAACATCCGGGCCTGGGCTGGATCGATGGTGCCGTCGAGCTGTTGACGCCGTCAGACCCGGCCCTGAAGATTCCGCATATGGGCTGGAACCAGCTCAACCTGCTGCAGCCGCAGCATCCGGTGCTGGCCGGTATCGCGCCCGGCGCGCATGCCTATTTCGTCCACAGCTATCATATGGTGCCGCGCGACCGCGCCGTGGTGCTGGCCGAGGCCGACTATGGCGGCCCGGTGCTGGCGGCGATCGGTCGCGACAATATGGTGGGCACGCAATTCCACCCGGAAAAGAGTCAGGCCACCGGCCTGCGCCTGCTGGCGAATTTCCTGCGCTGGCGCCCGTAACAGGATTGAGTCGGAACACGATCATGAATGCCAAGGTCAAGGACAACACCCCGCGTGCGCTGGTCGAGAAGGTCGAGGCGCTGAACGACGACGAGATCGACGAGCTGTGCGATGCCGCTGAAAAAGCCATTCTCGACGGCAACGGCTTCGGCTGGCTCAAGGTGCCGCAGCGCGGCGTGCTCGATCGCTACTGGCGCGGCGTGCTGCTGATGCCGCAGCGCGATCTGTTCGTTGCCCGCCTGGATGGCGCCATTGTCGGCTCGACCCAGCTGTTGCGGCCGCCGCCGAACAACGAGGCGCAGGCCCATTCGGCCCAGGTCACCACCTTTTTCATCGCGCCTGATGCGCGCGGCCATGGCCTGGCGCGCGGGTTGATGAAAGCCGTGGAAGATGCCGCCCGCGCGGCCGGCTTCCGCCAGATCGATCTCGACATGCGTGCGACGCAACTGCCGGCGATCCAGCTGGCTGAAGGTGCGGGCTATCAGCGCTGGGGCACCAAGCCGGGCTATGCCTATGTCGATGGCGCCTATGTCGAAGGCTATTTCTATACCAAATCCCTGGTGGCCGCATGAGCGCGCTCAATCTCTATCCCGCCATTGATCTGAAGAATGGCGAATGCGTGCGCCTGCAGCAGGGCGACATGGCGCGCGTCACCGTCTTCAACGCCGATCCCGCCGCGCAGGCGCGGCAATGGGAAGCCGCCGGCTTCCAGTATCTGCATCTGGTCGATCTCGACGGCGCCTTCGCCGGCAAGCCGGCCAACGCCGCCGCTGTGCGGGCGATCCGCCAGGCGATCAAACTGCCGATCCAGCTGGGCGGCGGCATCCGCGATGAAGCCACCATCGAAGGCTGGCTCGATGCCGGCATCAGCCGCGTCATCCTCGGCACCATCGCGGTGCGCGATCCCGACCTGGTGAAACGCGCCGCCAGACGCTGGCCCGGCCGTGTCGTGGTCGGCATCGATGCGCGTTCCGGCCGTGTCGCCGTCGCCGGTTGGGCCGAGGCCAGCGACCTCGATGCCATCGATCTGGCGAAAAAATTCGTCGATGCCGGCGTCGCCGCCATCGTTTACACCGATATCGACCGCGACGGCCTGCTCAAGGGTGTCAATGTCGCCGCCACCGCCGCCATGGCGCGCGCGGTGCCGATCCCGGTGATCGCATCCGGCGGCCTCGCCGGCATCGAGGATGTGATTGCGCTGAAAAAAGAAGCCGCCAATGGCGCCGGTATCGATGGCGCCATCCTCGGCCGTGCGCTGTATGACGGCCGCATCGATCCGGCCGCGGCCTTGCGGGAGGCTGCATACCGATGAGCCTCAAGGTCCGCATCATTCCCTGCCTCGACGTGAAAGATGGCCGCGTGGTCAAGGGCGTGAATTTCGTCAACCTGCGCGATGCCGGCGACCCGGTCGAACAGGCCGCCGTTTATGACGCCGCCGGTGCCGATGAACTCACCTTCCTCGACATCACCGCCTCATCCGATGCACGCGACACGCTGTATGACGTGGTGGCGCGCACAGCCGAACGCTGCTTCATGCCGCTCACTGTCGGCGGTGGCGTGCGCGTGGTGGAGGATGTGCGCAAACTGCTGCTGGCCGGCGCCGACAAGACCTCGATCAACACCGCTGCCGTCAGCCGGCCCGACTTCGTGCGCGAGGCGGCCGAGAAATTCGGCAGCCAGTGCGTGGTGGTCGCCATTGATGCAAGGCAGGTATCGCCGGGAAAATGGGAAGTCTTCACCCATGGCGGCCGCACCGCCACCGGGCTGGATGCGATTGACTGGGCCCAGCGCATGGCCAGCCTGGGGGCGGGCGAGATCCTGCTCACCTCGATGGACCGCGACGGCACCGAAAAGGGCTTCGACCTCGACCTGACCCGCAAGGTGGCCGACAGCATCACGATTCCGGTGGTGGCGTCCGGCGGCGTCGGTAATCTGGATCACTTTGTCGAAGGTGTAGCCAAAGGCCATGCCTCGGCGGTGCTGGCAGCCTCGATTTTCCACTTCGGCCGGCATAGCATTGGCGAGGCGAAACAGCATATGGCCGCCGCCGGCATTCCGGTCCGGCTCTAGGAAAGATCGGGAGGCAACCGCAATGTCAGGCGAGAACCGCGACCTGCTCGAACGTCTCTACGAGACGATCGTGAGCCGCAAGGGCGGCGACCCGGCCGTGTCGCACACCGCCAAGCTGTTCGCCAAGGGCCGCGCCAAGATCGCCCAGAAGATGGGCGAGGAAGCGGTCGAGCTGGCGATTGCCGCGGTGGCCGAGACGCGCGCTGAAGTGATCTCCGAAAGCGCCGACCTGGTGTTTCACCTGCTGGTGCTGTGGGCCGACTGCGATGTCACCATCGAGGATGTCCGCGCCGAACTACGCCGCCGCGAAGGCCTGTCCGGCATCGAAGAGAAAAAAGCGCGTCAGCTGACCTGACGCTTACGGAGACGTGTGATGGCCGAGGCCTACAATCCCCAGAATATCTTCGCCAAAATCCTGCGCGGCGAGATTCCCTGCAAGAAGGTGCATGAGACCGCGCATAGTCTCGCCTTCCACGACATCAATCCGCTCTCGCCGGTGCATGTGCTGGTGATCCCCAAGGGCGCCTATGTCGGCTTCGATGATTTCTCCGCCCAGGCCAGCGCCGAAGAGATGGCCGATTACGTCAAGGCGATCGGCGATGTGGCGCGCCAGCTCGGTGTCGCCGCCGACGGCTATCGCCTGCTCAGCAACTGCGGCGCCAATGCCAACCAGGAAGTGCCGCATCTGCATGTCCATATCTTCGGTGGCCGCCCGCTGGGCCGGATGCTGAAGAAGGACGGCGAGTAAGCCTCCTTCCCCTCCGATTTCCCGGAAATCCGCAGGATTTAATCCTTAGGCGGAGGGCTTGCATCCCGGATTGTTACTTTGTAACGTTATAGAATAACAAATTCCCGGGGGTTCCCATGTCGCTTTCCATCCGTCGCCGCCAGCTGATGCTGGGCAGCGGTCTCGCCCTCCTGTTCCCGCTTGCGCAGGCCGCGGCGCAGGACACCCCCACCCAGCTGTCGCCGGTCATCGTCACCGCCCCGCTCAGCCCCGCCCAGGCCGATCTGGTCGAGGGCAGCACGGTTCTCGAAGGCGCCGAACTGGATCGCCGTCGCGCCGCCACGCTGGGCGAGACGCTGCAGAACACGCCGGGCGTCAGCGCCACCCAGTTCGGTGCCGGCGCCAGCCGGCCGATCATCCGCGGCCAGGGCGGCCCGCGCGTGCGCATCATGGAAAACGGCATCGACACCTTCGATGCCGCCACCGTCAGCCCCGATCATGCGGTGGTGGCGCCGGTGGGATCGGCGAAACGCATCGAAGTGCTGCGCGGTCCCGCCACGCTGCTCTATGGCTCATCCGCCATCGGCGGCGTGGTCAATGTGATCGATGGCCGCATCCCCGATGCGGTGCCGAAAGACGGTGTAAGTGGTACAGCGCGCGTCGACTACGGCACCGGCGCGCAGGACAAGAGCGGCTTCGCCGCCGTCGATGCGGCGGTGACCGATCGCTTCGTGGTGCATGGCGAGGGCGGTGCGCTGAATGCCGATGACTATGCCGCGGCCCGGGCGCCGGGCGGCGGCCAGCGCGTGCGCAATTCCGCCATGCGCAGCGAGAATGGCGCTGCCGGCGCGTCTTACCTGGGCGAGGCCGGCTATGCCGGACTGAGCGTTGCCAAGTTCAGCAGCTATTACGGCGTGCCGGGCGGCGAGCGGGTGCATATCGATCTGGAACAGCGGCGGCTGGACGGCAAATTCGGCCTCTACGAACCGCTGGGGTTTCTGGATGAACTGAACGTCAAGGCCGGCATCGCCGACTACCAGCATGACGAGATCGAATCGACCGGCGTGCGCGCCACGCGCTTCCAGAATGACAGCTGGGAGGCGCGCGCCGAGGCGCTGCACAAGCCGATCTTCGCCGGGATCGAAGGCGTGGTCGGCGTACAGAGCAGCCGCCGCGACTTCAAGGCCACCGGCGCGGAAGCCAATATCCCGCCGACGCAGACCGACAGCACCGCGCTGTTCGTTCTGGAGCAGCTGGATACCGGCTCCTGGCTGTTCGCGCTCGGCGGCCGCGCCGAACGCGTCGAGGTCGACAATCTGCGCAGCAAGGCCAGCCGCGATTTCACCGCCGCCAGCCTGTCGGCCAGCGCCACCTATCGTTTCACGCCGATGTACCAGACCGGCATTTCGCTCTCGCGCACCGAACGCGCGCCGACGGCGGAAGAACTCTATTCCAACGGCAAACATCTGGCGACGCGGGCATTTGAGATCGGCAATGCCGGACTCGACAAGGAAACCGCCTGGCATTCGGAAGTTTCGCTGCGCAAGGTGCAGGGCGATGTCACCGGCGGCGTCAATCTGTTTGTCACCCGCTTCAACGACTATATCTACGGTGCTTTCACCGGCCAGCAGCAGGAAGATCTCAACGAGCTGCGCTACAGCCAGACCGAGGCCGAATTCCGCGGCGCCGAGCTGGAGGCGGCCTGGACCTTCTGGCGCGATGATACCGGGCGCAAGCTCGGCCTTGATGGCGGGCTCGACTATGTGCGGGCCGAGGATCGCAGCAACCATCGCGCCCTGCCGCTGATCCCGCCGCTGGGCTATCGCCTCGGCTTTGTCGCGGAAAACAATGATCTCGCCTTCCGGCTGGAGATGGTCGGTGTCGCCGACCAGGATCGCAATGGCATCAACGAAACCGGCACCGCCGGCTACCGCCTGTTCAACACCGCGCTGACCTGGCGGCCATTCGCCGAACGGCGCGGCATCGCCATCAGCCTGCAGGGCAGGAACCTGCTGGACCAGGACGGTCTCGTGCACACCTCGATGCTGAAGAACGATGCGCCGATCCGCGGCCGCGAACTGCGCCTGGGCAGCAGCGTCACGTTCTGACGTTACGCTGGCCTGCCATCATTCAGCCGCGCGGTCAGTGCCTCGACCGCACGGGTCAGGGCGAGGATTTCCTGTTCGCGCAGCAGGTCGATCTTCTGGTGCAGCAGTTCGATCTCCAGCTCGGCCTTCACATTGACGCGGTAATCCTCCTCGGCATGACGGCGGTCGATTTCCGACAGGCGGTTCTGGCTCATCATGATCACCGGCGCGGTATAGGCGGCCTGAAACGAAAGCATCAGGTTGAGCAGGATGAAGGGATAGGGATCCCAGGCCGGGCTGCCGGTCATGGCGTTGCCGATAATCCAGGCCAGCAGCAGGCCGCTCTGCACCAGGATGAAACGCCAGGAGCCGACCACATTGGCGACCCGGTCGGCGATGCGCCCGCCCAGGGTCGGCGGCGGACCGAGCGGCGATTCCACCGCTGCCGGCGGCAGCTTGCGGCGGTCGGCGCGATGGCGGCGCAGCTTGTGCAACAGCGCGGTGTCCTGGTCGGTCAGCGTGTGAACGGCGGTCATGGCGGGCTCCAGCAGGGTCGGATGATCGAAACGACTATGGCATGTCGCGATGCCCGACGGCTTGATTGGCATCAAGGCGCTGGATGGGCGTCAGGCCACCGGTTCGGTGGCACCGATCCTGGTTGCCACCAGCACCTCCAGCAGATCGGATTTGCCGCGTAAGGAGATGCTCTCGCGCTGCCAGTTCATGCCCTGCAGCGCGGCCGGGCCGGCGCGCTCGGCCACCTCGGCCGAGATCACCAGTTCGGCGCCGAAATCCTTGGTGGCGCTTTCCAGCCGGCTGGCCGTATTCACCGCATCGCCCACGGCGGTCAGATGCATGGCGCTGCCATGGCCCATCTCGCCGACGATGGCCGGCCCGCAGTGAATCCCGATGCCGATGCGCAGCTTCTGGTCGAGATCCATTTTCAGCGCATCGTTCAGCTGCACCAGCGCGGCCGACATACGGCGTGCCGCATCGAGTGCGCGCCGGCAGCCCTCGTCGGCGCCCTCGTCGATGCCGAACAGCGCCATCACACCATCGCCGATGAACTTGTCCAGCTTGCCGCCGGCGCTCTCCACCGCTTCGCCCATCGACTTGAAATACTGGTTCAGCACGAAGACGACGTCGTAGGGCAGCTTGCCTTCCGACAGCTTGGTGAAGCCGCGCAGATCGGCAAACAGGATGGCGATGCGGCGCTCCGAGCCCTGCGCATAACCGGCAGTGCCATAAACCACCTTGGTCGGCACGCCGGCCGGCAGCAGCGGCATCACCGCGATATCCTCGCGCGGGCGGATCTGGCAGGCCAGCCGCACGCCGGGCGAGGCCTTGATGCGCTCCAGCACCTTCTGCTCGGCGGCGTCGGGTGGCGGCAGGATGCTGCTGCCCGGTCCGCTCAGGCGCACGCGGCAGGTCGAGCAGCGACCCTGGCCGCCGCAGACGGATGCATGGGGATAGCCGATGGCGCGGCTGGCTTCCAGCACGGTCTGGCTGCCGGCCAGGCCACGAAAGCGGCGGCCATCGGGATAGGTGATGGTGACGCTGCCGCGCCGGCGCTGCAGCAGGGCCGCGAGGATGCGGCCGAGCAGGCCGGCGCCGAGCAGGCTGATCATCACGATATAGGCAATGTCGATGCTGCGCATGCCGAACTCATAGGCCACCGGGCCCGGCCAGTTCAGGGTGGTGCGGAACTGCTCCAGCCATTCCGGCTGCTGCATCGCCAGCAGCACGGAGCGGCCGGCGGTCAGATAGCCCATGGTGGCCAGCATCGGCAGGATCAGTGCGCTGGCATAGAGGAAGGGCCAGGCGCGTTCGAAGCTGTATTTCATGCGCAGCCAGTAATAGACGCCGATACAGCCATGCGCCCAGGCGATCAGGATCAGGATATTCTGGCGCAGGCCGATCAGCGGCTCCTGCACGAACTGCACGGTCAGCACATAGGCATAGGTGTCGTTGAGGCCGAGCGCGCTGTTCAGGCCACGCGTGCCGATGATGTGGTCGATCACCAGCGGCGGCACGCAGACACCGAGCGCGATCTGCACCCAGCCCTGCCAGGGGATGCCGCGGTAATGGCCGCGCCGCAGCCAGTTGAACAGCGCCAGCAGCGGATGCAGCACCGCAGCCGCATACAGCAGCACGGTGCCGGGCCAGCTGCGCCAGACGAATTTGAACAGATGCGAGCCGGCATCCATCGTCTCCAGCGAGATGATGCCCAGCGTGTGATTGATCAGGTGCGTGGCGAGGAAGGTGAACAGCACCAGGCCCGAGGCCAGCTTGGTCCGGCTGTAGATATCCTCGAAACGTCCGCCCATCGCCATGCGCAAAGCCTATTGGGCCGGCAGCGCAGCGTCCAGCTTGTCGTGCGTCACGGCTGCGTCAGCGGCAGGATGACTTGGTTCGGGCAGGTGGGGCGCGAACAGCAGCTCGAGATAGTTGCGGTAATGCCGCCACTGCGCCGCCACCGCGCCGGCATCGCGCTGCACCTTGGAGAGGATGAAGGCGCCTTCGGCCAGCACCAGGCTGGTCTCGGCCAGCGTCTTCACATCCACCGGCAGGCGCGGCGGATACAGCCGCATCACCGCTTCCAGCTTGCCGCCGATGCGCTGCGTCCAGTGCGTGAAGACCTGGCGTACCACGCCGAGCGTGGCGGCATCGAACAGCTGCGACTCATAGATGAAGGAGGCATAGAGGCAGCCCGGATAGGGCGCTGCCAGCTTGGCCATGTCTTCTTCATAGAGGCTGACGCAGATCAGCAGCTGCTGCAGCGGGTCGCGGCTCAAGCTCTCGGCGCGCTGCAGGTTGGTTTCCAGATGTGCGGCATCGGCATCGGCATCGCGCCGCACCAGCGCCAGGGCCAGATCGGCCTTGGTCTTGAAGTGATAGAAGAAGGCGCCCTTGGTGATGCCGGCGCGCGCGATCACTGAATCGACCGAGGCGGCGGAAAAGCCGGTCTCCAGGATCACGGCCTGGGCGGCATCCATGATGGCTTTGCGGGTGGCGGTGCCGTCGCGGGCCAAATCTCATCTCCAGGCTGGAATGGTTCTATTATTGTACGGTCTGGTCGGTTTCACAAGGCTGTGAATCGATCCGGGGTTCTTATAGAAAATCCAATATTTTCAATGACTAATGGAAGTCAGAATGGTTGTTGTACCGATACAATGTATACCTTGACGCGAGCGCGGCATCTTATTTATACCGACCAGTCTGTTTGTTACCCCTCGGAGACTCCCATGCTGAAAGATCATGCCGGCCAGGCCGTCAGCGGCGCCGACACCTCCGCGCTGGCGCTGTATGAAACCGCGCTGGGCCAGTTCCATTGCTACACCGGCAACCCGCTGGACACTGCCGAGGCCGCCATTGCCGCCGCGCCCGATTTCGCCATGGCGCATCTGCTGCGCGCGCATCTCTATCTCTCGGGCATGGAGGCGCCCGGCATCGCTCCGGCGCTGGCGAGCATCCAGGCCGCGCGCAGCCTGGCGCGCACCGAACGCGAAACCCTGCATGCCGTCGCCGCCGAAGCCTGGGCGGCCGGCCGCTTCGACGCAGCCTCCGAACGCTTCGACGACATCCTGATCAATCATCCGCGCGACAGCCTGGCGCTGCAGATGGGCCATCTGCTCGATTACTATCGCGGCGATGCGCGCAACCTGCGCGACCGCGTGCTGCGCGTGCTGCCGGCCTGGGGCGGCGCGCTGCCGCATTATCACGCCGTGCTCGGCATGCTGGCTTTCGGTCTGGAAGAGACCGCCGATTACGGTGCGGCCGAATCCACCGGCCGGCGCGCCTGCGATCTCAATCCGCGCGATGCCTGGGCGCATCACGCCGTGCTGCATGTGATGGAGATGCAGGGCCGCGTCGAGGATGGCATCCGCTGGGCCAATGTGCGCGAACCCTATTGGGCGCCCGACAACATGATGGCGATCCACAACTGGTGGCATCTCATGCTCTATCACCTCGATCGCGATGACCATGCCAGGGTGCTGCGCATGTATGACAGCCAGGTGCGCGGCAGCCAGTCGACCGTGATGCTCGATATGATCGATGCGTCGGCCATGCTGTGGCGCCTTCATTTGCGCGGCGTCGAGATCGGTGCGGCGCGCTGGGCCGAACTGGCGGGAGCCTGGGCCAGCACGGTCGATGACGGCATCTATGCCTTCAATGATGTGCATGGCCTGATCGCCTATCTCGGTGCCGGCCGCCAGGATCTGGTCGAACGCCAGATGGAAACGCTGCGCCGCTCGGCCACGCGGCCGAATTTCAGCAACGCGGCGATGACCGCGCAGGTCGGCCTGCCGGTGGCCGAGGCGCTGGTCGCCTTCCATGCCGGCCAGTATGCCGACTGCATCACGTGCCTGCGGGCCGTGCGCACCATCGCCAACCGCTTCGGCGGCAGCCATGCCCAGCGCGACCTGCTTGATCTCACCCTGATCGAGGCGTCGCGCCGTGTGCAGGATCACAACCTGTTGCATGCGCTGACGGCCGAGCGGTTGCATGCCAAGCCCGGCAGCCCGCTGGCGCTGCGCTACCGCACCATCGCCGGTGCGCGCACTGCGGCCTGAGGCCGGCGGGCGCCGCCTATACCGTTATGGCGGGCCGCACCTGCTCGGCCAGCGCGCGCATCACGGCCTTCCACTGCTGCTCGGCGTCCGGCCCGGTGACGGCAAAGGCCTTGGCAAAGGCCTGGGCCTGCAGCTCGGTCAGCTTGCTCTCCAGCGCCGCGCCCTTGGGCGTCAGGCTCAGCATGGCCAGCCGGCGGTTGGTCGGCGCCGCCTTCTGCGCGACATAGCCCTGTTTGACCAGGTCGCCCAGCGGCCGGTGCAATGCCTGGCGCGAGACCTCCAGCATCTCGATCAGGCTGGCGATGGCGATGCCGGGCTGGCGCGCCACCACAAAGAGGATGCGGTGATGCGGTCGGCCGAAGCCGAGCTTGTCGAGCACCCGCTTCGGCCCGGCCACGCCGGCGCGATAGCCCAGGTAAAACAGCGCAATGGTCTCGTCCACCGATCCGCGCGGCGCGTCGAGGACGTCCCTGCGCGGGCCCGGGCCTGTCTTGGGAGCAGGGCCTGTCTTGGGAGCAGGGTTTTTCTTCGGGGCCGTCATGGCAGATGTCCCAGCAGAGGGTCCAGCAGATGGTTCTGGGCGGAAAAACAGCACCGCCCGTCGAGCATACACAAAGGATTCCAAAGGGCTACAGGCAACGGCCGGTACGGCGACCGGGCCGGGACGGCGCAGCTCACGCGAATGTAATATCAATAGCATTGATATTATCAACACTATTGATATGTTTCGCGCATCCCGTTGCCGTCTACCCTCAGGAGTCACCGCATGGCCGGATTGCTGTTTGCCCTGTTTGCCTATCTCGGATTTGGCCTCGCCACCGTGGCGCTGGCGCTGTTCATCGCCAGCCCGCTCAGTGCCGGTCTGGGCCTGCCCCTTCATATCGACGCCTCGCTCTGGCCCGCGCCATCGCCCTGGCTCGCCGGAATTCTCGATCTCGGCCTGATCGCGCTGTTCGGTCTGCAGCACAGTGTGATGGCGCGGCCGGCTTTCAAGCAGTGGCTGTCGGCCACTGTCCCGGTGCATCTGCAGCGCGCCGTCTATCTGGTGGCGTCGTCAGTCATGGTGGCGGTGCTGATCGTGCTGTGGCAGCCGCTGCCCGCCACGGTCTGGCAGGTGCAGGACAGCTTCAACGTCACGCTGGTCTGGCTGCTCCATGGCAGCGGCTGGCTGCTGCTGGTCGCCGCCACCTTCATGATCGACCATTTCGAACTCTTCGGTCTGGCGCAGCCGTTTCGCCACTGGCGCAACCTGCCGTCGCCGCGGGATGAATTCCGCACCTCCTGGCTTTATCGCTATATGCGGCATCCGATCTATACCGGCTGGCTGGTGATCTTCTGGGCTACGCCGCAGATGACGGCGGGTCATCTGCTCTTCGCCATCGGCATGAGCGCCTATATCGTGGTCGGCATCCTCTACGAGGAGCGCGACCTGATCGCCGCCTTCGGCGAGCGCTATCGCGAGTATCGCCGCCGGGTTCCGGCGCTGATTCCCGGCCTGAAGATCTAGGAGCCGCCGCGATGCCGATACTGGAAACGGCGACGGGTCGCCTGTCGTATTTTGACAACGATTGCGTCGAGGCCGATGCGCCCCAGCTGCTGCTGCTGCATTCCAGCGCCGCCTCGCACCGGCAGTGGCGTCCGCTGATCGCAGCGCTTGGCCGCGGCTGGCATATTGTGGCGCCCGATCTGATCGGTCATGGCGAAACGCCCATGCCCGATCACGGCAAGCCTACGCTGGAGGAGGAAATTGCCCGGCTTACCGCTCTGCTTGAGCGGATGGATGGTCCGGTGCATCTGGTCGGGCATTCCTATGGCGGCGCCATTGCACTGGAACTGGCGGGCCGCCAGCCGCAGCGCATCGCCTCTCTGGCCATGTATGAGCCGGTGGCTTTCGGCCTGCTGCGCGACAGCAGCCAGCGCGATGCATGGCGTGAAATCGCTCTGGTGGCGCAGCGCCATATCGATCTGGTGGCAAGCGGCGATCCGCGCACCGCCGCCATCGCCTTCCTCGATTACTGGGTGGGGCCCGCTGCCCTGCTGGCGATGCCCGAGCCTATGCAGGCCTATGTCACGGGCTGCATGACTGCGGTGGCGAGCGAATTCCGCGAGTTGTTGCAGCCAGGCAGGGCCGTTCCTGCCGACCTGAAATCCCTGACCATGCCGGTGCTGCTGCTCTGCGGCACCGAGACCACGCTGGCGGCGCGCGGCGTGGTGGCCGAGCTGCGCCAGTACCTGGCGGCGGCGCGCGTGATCGAACTGCCCGGTGCTGGCCATATGGCGCCGCTGCTGCAACCCGATCTGGTCAATCCGGTGCTGGCGGATTTCCTCGATATTGCGGCCCAGATCACAAAGCGGAGCCTGCGCCGCGCGGGTTAGGGAACCCATCCCCTCATACAGCGTTCCACTTCTAATTTAATTCTCGGAAAACCGAGGAAATTATATTGCCTGCCCGCGATGCTGCCCTGTGCCTGCATCCCGAGGCGGGGGAAGCGGAGCGATGAGAGATTCAAGTCAAGCCGCGCAGCCCGCTGTCTTGCAGCCCCCGCCATTGCCGCAAGCGAACTGGGCGCTGTTCCTCGATATCGACGGCACCCTGCTCGATATCGCCGAGACGCCCGATCGCGTCGCGGTGCCCGGGTCGTTGCGCAGGCATCTGCAGGCCATCGAGAAACACCTGGAGGGCGCACTGGC